>JBBSJY010000143.1:0-11801 GCA_038256845.1 Verrucomicrobiales bacterium
CGCGCTATCCCTCGCTCACGCTGGGCGTGAACGTGAAACAGGGCGCGCGCAGCCTTTCGTGGACCGGCACCGGCGTCCTCGTCCCCTGCGAGGAAAGCGCCGCCGCAGTGTTCCGCCGGCTTTTCCTGGAAGGCAGCCCGGAGGAAATCGCCTCCCAGCAGCGGAAGCTCCAGCTCGGCAAAAGCATCATGGACGCTGTCGCCGGCCAGGTCAGCGGACTCAAACGCAAGGTCGGCGACCGCGACCGCGAGCGGCTCGACCAATACTTCACCGGCGTCCGCGATCTGGAGAAACGTCTCGAACAGAACCGCGAGTGGGAAGGGATGCCGAAGCCCAAAGTGGATGCCGAAATTCCGATCGATGCGAAGGACCCGACCGAATACATGAAAAAGGTCGCCGCGATGTACGATCTCGCCCGGCTTGCATTCGAAACCGATTCCACCCGCATGATCACCCTGATGTTGGACAGCGCGAGTTCCCCCGCCATCCATGTCGATGGCAAAGCGGTGAGCGACGGATATCACAATCTTTCGCACCACGGCAAAAGCCCTGAGAAGCTCGCCCAGCTCGAACGCATCGACCTCGAGCACATGAAGCTCCTCAACGCGCTAATCAACGATCTCGGCAGTGTCCGCGAGGATCAGCAAAGTCTGATCGACCGCACCATGGTCCTCTACGGCAGCAACATGGGAAACGCGAACACCCACGTGACGTCCAATCTCCCTGTCATCTTCGCCGGCGGCGGGTTCAAACACGGCCAGCATCTCGCCTTCGACACAACCCGCAATTACCCGTTGCCCAATCTTTATGTTTCGATGCTCCAGCGCCTCGGCATCGAAACCGACAAATTCGCGTCCAGCACCGGCACCATGCGCGGTTTGGAGGCTGCATGACCTGATTCATATCTCACCATGACGAAAACCCTGCTTTCCGCCCTGTTGTTATCCGCCTTTGCCGGCAATGTTTTTTGTGAAACCCACGACCTCGTCGTTTACGGCGGCACCTCCGCCGGAATCGCGGCGGCCGTCCAGGTCAAACGGATGGGCGGCTCGGTGATCGTCATCGAGCCCAGCCAGCGTGTCGGCGGACTTTCCACCGGCGGGCTCGGCCAGACGGACATCGGCAACAAGCACGTGATCGGCGGCATCGGCCGCGGGTTCTATCAGGACATCCACGCCCACTACCGCAAGCCGGAGTCATGGAAATGGGACGAGATGCCCAAAGGAAATTTCCGCGGCAGCGGGCAGACGATCACCGCCGATGGTGAGGACACCCAGTGGACCTTCGAGCCGAGCGCCGCGCTCGGGGTTTTCAAGACATGGATCAACGATCATGAAATTGAGGTGATTTACGGCGAGCGGATCGACCGCACGGGCGAAGGCAAGGCGGTGGATTCCGGAAATGGATATCTCGTCGCCAGGCCCGGCTCCGTTGCCAAAGGCGTGAGGAAAACTGGCAACCGCATCGTTTCCCTCACCATGGAATCCGGCAAAACCTTCGGGGGGCGGATGTTCATGGATGCCACCTACGAGGGCGACCTGATGGCCTCGGCCGGCGTTTCGTTCACCGTCGGCCGCGAGGGAATGGATATCCATGGCGAAAGCCTCAATGGCATCCAAACCCGCCGTTCCACCGGCCATGATTTTGTCGATGGAGTGGATCCCTATGTGAAGCCGGGCGAACCCGAAAGCGGACTGCTCCAATGGATCGATCCCGAAGGCCCCGGCAAAGAGGAAGGCAGCGATCACCGCATGCAGGCGTATTGCTTCCGCATGTGCCTGACCGATCATCCTGAAAACCGTATTCCGTTCGAAAAGCCGGAAGGATATGACGAGGCGTGGTATGAACTGCTGTTCCGCAACTACGAAGCTGGCTTTTCCGCGGTGCCATGGATCAATTCATCAATGCCGAACAGGAAAACAGATACCAACAACCGCACCGGCTTCTCCACGGATTTCATCGGCGAAAACTATGATTGGCCGCAAGGCTCCTATGAGCGCCGGGCGGAGCTGCTGGACCACCACCGCAAATATCAGCAAGGTCTCATGTGGTCGTTGGCATACCACCCGCGCGTGCCGGAAAGCGTTCGCGTCCAGGTCTCCCGCTGGGGGATGACCCAGGACGAGTTTCCCGAGGGCGGCGGCTGGCAGGAGCAGATCTATGTCCGCGAGGGGCGCCGGATGATTTCCGATGTCATCATGACCCAGCACCATTGCCAACGCCGGACCGTGGCGGAAAACTCGGTCGGCATGGGCGCCTACAACATGGATTCCCATAACGCCCAGAGATATGTCAGCGAAGCGGGTCATGTGAAGAACGAAGGCAACATCGAGGTCGGTGTCCCACCCTATCCGATCGACTACGCGTCGATCGTTCCCAAAGAAGAGGAATGTGCGAATCTCGTGGTGCCGATCGCGCTCAGTTCGTCGCACATCGCTTTCGGCAGCATCCGGATGGAGCCGGTTTTCATGATTCTCGGCCAAAGCGGCGCCACCGCCGCGATGCAGGCGATCGAACAGGAGACACCGCTTCAAAAGATTGATGCGGCGAAATTGAAGGAACAGCTCCTCGCCGATGGCCAGGTGCTCCAGTTCGATCCGCCACCGCGCGCATCCTCCGGCAATGCCCACATTCCGCGCAAGGACATCGCCGGTATTGTCGCCGACGATGATGAAGCCAAGCTCTCCGGCCCATGGACGGCAAGCATCCTGCCGATGGGAATCGGCAGCGGCTACCGCCACGACGGCGGCGATTCATCAAAGCGCGCCACGGCCACTTTCAACCTCACTGCAAAGGAGGCCGGGAATTATGCCGTCCAACTAGCATCCTGGCCGAACGAAAACCGCTCGTCACGGACTCTCGTCAGGGTCGGCGAGAAGGAGATCCGCGTGAACCAGCGCGAGAAACCGCCGATCGATCATCTCTGGTTTCCGTTGGAAATGCTGGAGCTTGCCGCGGGCGCGGAAGTCGAGATTTCCGTCAGCAATGAGGGGGCGGACGGGCATGTGATCATCGATGCGGTCCGGCTTCTCAAAGTCCCCTGAAATGACATTTCGCTTCCTCCTCCTGTCCGCGCTGATTGCGTCCGCCTCCGCGGCGGAACCTTTCCGCATTTCGCAAGTCGCACCCGAGGACGGTGCCGCGGGAGTCCCGACCTCCGCGGCGGTGCAAGCGCACGTTTCCCGGCGCTTCGATGCCGCCACGGTGACGGCCGACGCCGCGAGAGTGCTCGGCCCCGGCGGCGAGGTGGTCGCCACGAAAATCGCGGGTGATCTCGGCGGTGTGATCACGCTATCCCCCGACGCGCCACTGGAGCCCGAGACCGACTATCGGGTGGAAGTCACCGATCGGGTGCGGGCGGAGGATGGCACGCGTCTCATTCCTTTCCGCTCCACATTCCGCACCGGAAAAAGGGAGGAGCGGGCTGCCTCGGACTTGCCGCGGTTCCGTGCGGTGAAACTGGATTCCCCCGCGGGAGCGACCGCCGTTACCTTCGCCCCCGACGGCCGGCTCTATGTCGCCACCTGGGACGGCGAAATTTTCCGCTACGAGGTGGACGCTTCCACCGGCCGGACCGGCGGCCGGCAGACGGTTTGGAAAAGGGCGATCTCCGTGAGACCGGACGAGCCGCTCATCCGAATCGTGGAGGGCGCCCACTACGGCCAACCGAATCCCGCGATGGGATTCCACACCGTCCAGGGTGGAATCCCGACCGAGGGCGAGGATCCGTGGGAAATCGCGGACTACCCGGTGGGCGTGAAGCCGGACCAGCGCTTCGATCCGGATCTGCTCATTTACAACCTCGCCACCATCGGCGGCCCCAGCGCGAACGGCTGCGCGGAATGGCGCGGCGATGGCCCGCTGAAGGGACGGCTGCTCATCTGTTTCTACACCAGCGCCCGGACGATCCACACCTTCGCCTTCAGCGGGGACGGGAAACGCGTCGAAAATCAGGAGCCGATCCTCGCGACCGACGGCAATCCGCTGAAATTCAGCGCACCGCTCGATCTCTCGATCGACTCGAAACACGGCCGGATCTACGTCATCGATTTCGCGGATCCCCGCCGCGGCGACAGCGCCAAGGAAGGCGCGCTGTGGCTGGCCGAGCCGGATGGCGGAAAATGACCGGCCCCGCCAGCCCGCAGAAAGCGCAAGCCTCTTCTTGCCAAGCCGCCGCCCGCCCGCTACCGATTCCCTCCGCCGCGCAAGCGAGTGCGGTCCCGTGGTCCAATGGATAGGACGATGGCCTCCGAAGCCGTAGGTGGTGGTTCGATTCCACCCGGGACCACTTCCTTTCTGCGGATGACCCGGAAAGGCGGGGACCCGATTCACCTCATAGGCACAGGCGGTGCATCCACAGGTTTTGGGACGCCTTTCCGCGACGTTTGAGAAACGACGGCAGACTGGTGGTCCGCTCGAAGCAGAAGCGCCTCGGCAGATCGGTGTAGAGGGAGATCGGGGCGTCCTCCGCGCCGCCACCTTTGAGTTTCGCCCCGCTGATGGGGCTGTGATAGTAGATGTGCCTGATGCCGAGTTCCCGGACGATGAAGCGGATACTGGCGCACAGCATCGCCTCATCCCACCACCGTCGCGACAGCCGCAGCCGCTGATCCCAGTAGCGGAGGACGAAGGCAGCTTCCACCGGATTTCCGTTGAAATGTACGACCTTGAGATCGTCACGCCGGATCCTCTCTACCTCTCTACCGACGTCGCGCAGACGGTCGCTCTGAATTTCTTCGATCAACGCCTCGCCCGAATCCCAATCGAGATCGATCCGCGCCCAGGCGAGAGTGCGGTGGCGGCCTTCGTGGATCGGATGGTAACGACGCTCGAACGGATCCGCGCCGCGGTCGGGGAAACGCCTTTCCATCAGGCGGGCGTCGTCTTCGTTGAGGTTGAGTTGGAGCACGATGTTCCAGCGGTTGCGGCCCCTCCGACTGGTTTGCAGCCAGCCGTCGAAGAGGCCCGCGGTGAGCCGATAGGTCTCCGCCTCGTCCGGCCAAAGAAGGTCGAGATCGGCGGCGGATAACGAATTTCTTCCGAGCGATTCCAGCCACGCGCGCACCCGCGGCTTTGCCAGCAGGTTGGCCCAGCGGGAATTCCGGATTTCGTGGCAGCCCGTCTCGCGCATGCCCATCTGGAGGAGGGAAACGGCATACCAATCCTTGCCGTAGGTGAAGAGCGTGCGTCCTGCGGGCAGACAGGAGAGCAGCTCCTCCGCTTCATGTTGTTTCATACGTGTCTCAAGCCACGCGGCGGGCACGATGCTGCCCTGCTGCGGTTTTCATCAATCCGGGTTCGCTCGGGCTCCGCCAACGGGGCGGATGCCAAAGCCCATGAGGAGCTCCTCTATCAGAAGAGGAGGCCGGGTCGGATCAGGGCTTGGAATTCAGGACACGCATGGGATGCGGAAAATTAAACTCGCGGCATGGATAACAGAACCAGGTCGCCCGTCAAGCGGCCGGTGGGGACAATCATGGGGAAATCATGAAATTCCCGTACCAACCTTCAGAACTCCTCGCGGATCTCCACCAGCAGGCAGTTCACTTCTTCGCGGTCCGGCATTTCAGGGAGCGGGGAAACTTCGAACTCGGCTTTCACCTCCTCGAGCTGCGCTTCCGCGCGGGCGACGAGTTCCTCGTAATCGAACTCGCCCGCGCGGACTCGGAGCAGAAAATCGCGGTTCGGTCGGCGGACGCGAAGCACGCCATCCCGCGCGATCTCGCCGGCCATGTCGAGCAGGCGCAGCGTGTGCATCAGGTTCTTCGAATCATAGCCGCGGCCGTGGCTGGCGTTCGTGGCATACCGTTCCACGTTGCGGTGCCGCACCCATTCCCAATACTCGCGGTGGGCCTTGCAGTGGGCGCGGAAGGCGTCGGCATTGAAATGCATCCAACCGATCGGCTCCGCCTCCTTGGGCACGCTGCTGAAAACGAGGGAATCGGGATCTTTCGGGGACACCAGACCGCGGTAGCTGCTACGGTCATCGTAGTAGATCGCGAAAATTCCTTCGGTGTGGCGCACCCCGGTGAGCCCGCACCGCCACGGGTCGATCCCGCGGACCGAGAGCCAATCGAGCACGGGCACGCTGCCCTGACCCACCGGCAAGTGACAGAAATCGAGCATGGGCAAACGTTCCTCCGGCTGTGGATTGACGATCTTCTTGTTCAAACCCCGCGCCTTGCGGATTTGGCCCATCGCATATTCACCGAAGGTTTTCGCGCAGAGCCTCGAAAGGAAAATTTCCGGCCGAAGCTTCGCGAAAAGCGGGTGGCGGTGGCGGTGGCAGTCATCGGGCATCGCCAGCAATTCCAGCGCGTTCGGGTTGTTCTTCAGCAGCAGGGAAACGAAGTGGCCCAGCTCGTAATAGACCTGGTCGCTGCGTTCGTCCGCTACCTGCTCGATGGAATCGAGCCCCAACAGGAACGCCAGCGGTGCCACGAAAACGCCGCGCCGGTCCTCATCCGAGCCGGTGATCGCCGTGCCGTAGGCGTGGCTGCCGGCAACGGTGTCGAATAGCAGCAGGTCGTGCCGGCGGATCCGTTCCAGGGTGAATTCGGCGGGAACCGGCACGCCGCGCGGTCCACGGATCTCCCGGCGCAAAAGCCGGTCGAGCAGCTCCGGGTCCGCGGAGATCGCCGGCAGCTCGGCCGGAGCGTTCAGGAATTCCCTGAGAAAGGCGTCGATATCCGGAATCCGCGCCATCCGCTCGTTCTCCGCGGTCCGCGCCTTGTGCTCCAACAGTTCGGGAATCCGCCGCCGCATGGTGCCGGGAGCCGTTTCAACCAGCTCCGCGAAGGGCACCGGCGGAATGCCCTTTCCCTCCGCCACCCATTTCGCGGCCAGCGCCGACCGCAGCGCGTAGAGATAGTCCTTCGCCCTCACGGAATCGCCGCCGAGCTTCGCCAGAACCATCTGTTTCGCCAGTCCGCGGTAATGATCGAATGACAGCCGCGGCGAAAACACGTCACGCGCCGTACTTCGCCAGCGGTCCGTGAACCCACGCTCGCTACGGTAGATGACGGGCGAGTGCAGCCACTCGATCAGCGCGCCGTTGGATTTTCCCAACAGCCGCGCCGCCTTCCTCACGTCCCAGCCGCCCGCATCCAACTCTCCCTCCAGTGGCAGATCGATTGATTCAAGCCCGTCCCGCACCGAGAGGTAACTCCTTTCCGGCCGCACGAAAATGAAGCGGATGTCGAAATCGCTGTCCGGCGACGCGAACCCCCACGCCCGGCTGCCGGACTCGCAGGCATGGAGGATGCGAACCCCGTGGTCGGCCTCGATCCGTTCGAGAAGTTGGACGATTTCTTTCAGGCGACGGAAGATGGCCCATCGCCGCACGTAAGGGAAGGCCCGCCTGCCTCGGGCGGAATTGGGTTGAGCGCATGCCGATCCGTGCTTGGATGAGGCCGCAAACCCTATTTGATCCCCGACCTCATGAGACAGCTCCTCCTACCCCTTTGCGCGATCGCGCTCCATGCTCCGGCGTTTTCCGCGGAAAAGCCAGAAGCCCGCCCGCTTTTCAACGGCAAAGACCTCACCGGCTGGAACGGCTCCGGCTATGTCGTCGAGGATGGTGCCATCGTCTGCACCCCCGAGGGTCAAAACCTCATGACCGAGGCCACTTTTGCCAGTTACGAACTCGAGTTCGAGTTCAAGCTTCCTCCGGGAGGCAACAACGGTCTGGGCATCCACTATCCGGGAGAAGGGCCGCCCTCCGAAGCCGGGATGGAACTCCAGATCCTCGATAACACGGCGGAGAAGTATAAGGATCTCAAGGACTACCAGTTTCACGGTTCCCTCTACACCCTTGCGGCTGCCGATCCAAAAGCTCCTCTGAAGCCTGTTGGCGAGTGGAACCACCAGCTCGTCAGCGTTCTCGGACCCGCCCTCCGCGTCGAACTCAACGGCGAAATCATCCTCCGCGCCAATCTGGATGACGTCTCGCGCCAACATCCCGACCACGCCGGTGCCAAACGCCACTTCGGACACATCGGCTTCCTCGGCCATGGCGATCCGGTCGCTTTCCGCAACATCCGCATCATCGAGGTGCCGCCCGCCGCCCATGAAGCCGGTGTCAAGGCCGCCGGATTCACCCGTCTCATCGAAGGCGATACCCTCCGGGGCTGGAAGCACGATCCGGACGAAACCAAAAACTGGACCGTCCACCATGGCATCATCAAGCACGACGGGCAGAAGGGTGCCATCAACGATCTCTGGACCGAAAAGGAATACGGAGACTTCTCCATGGTATTCGACTGGCGCTGGAGCGGCCGCGGCGAGCCCAAGCAGCAACCGGTCATCCTTCCCGACGGTACGCAGAAAACGGACGCCGACGGGAATTCCGAGACCGCCCTCGTGGAAGAACTCGACAGCGGCATTTTCCTCCGCGGCAGTACCAAGGCCCAGGTGAATCTCTGGAACTGGACGGTTGGCTCCGGCGAAGTCTACGGTTACCGGACCGACGCCGGCCAGCCCGCCGAGATCCGTGCCGGCGTCACCCCCAAGGTCAAGGCCGACCGCCCCGCGGGCGATTGGAACCGCACCATGATCACCCTTCAAGGCGACCGGCTCACCGTCACCCTCAATGGAAAAATCGTCATCGAGAAGGCCGCCCTTCCCGCCATTCCGGAGAAAGGCCCCATCGGCCTCCAGCATCACGGCCAGGCGATCGACTTCGCCAACATCTGGATCAAGGAACTGTGAAGTTGGGGCGAGCACGGTCACAGCACTCGGGCCGTGATTTCCCACGATTCCATGAACACGCCGCCTCCCCCGGGCGACCGGTCGCCGCGGTTTTGGTGAAATTGTTGTCCCGCGCTTGGCACCCGCCCTATTCCGGGCGACCGATGCCCTCGCAACATGACCTACCGCGAAGCCATCGACTGGTTGTTCTCCACCCAGATGTTCGGGATCAAGCTGGGGCTCGACGGCCCCCGCCGGCTGCTCAAGGAATTCCTCGCCCATCCCGCCCACGGCGTAACCGTCATCCACGTCGCCGGCACGAATGGCAAGGGCAGCACCTGCGCCATCATCGATAGCATCGCCCGTTCCTGCGGACGCCGCACCGGGCTATTCACCTCTCCTCATCTCATCGATTTCCGTGAGCGCATCCAGGTCTCCGGCCAGGAAATCCCCGAGGAAGACTGCGCCGCGCTCCTCACCGAACTGCGCGAGATCTGCGAACGGCTCGACCCACATCCGACTTTTTTCGAAATCACCCTCGTCCTCGCCATGCGCTGGTTCCGCGAGCGCGAATGCGAACTCATCATCCTCGAAACCGGAATGGGAGGCCGACTCGACGCGACCACCGCAGTCCCTGCCGACATCTGCCTCATTACCCCGATCGGACTTGATCACACACAATGGCTCGGCGAAACCATCGAGGAAATCGCCGCCGAAAAAGCCGGCATCTTCGTCGAAGGCAAACCCGTCATTTCCTCTCCACAGGATGCCGCCGCCGCCCGCGTCCTCGAGATGGAGGCGAACGAAAAGCGGGCTCCCCTGAGCTTCCTCACCGAGCCCCTCCTCGGTTATCCGATTCCCCTCGCCGGAGAGCATCAGGCATGGAACGCCGCACTCGCCCTCGCCGGCCTCCACCGCGCCGGCCTCCCGCTTTCCCCCGATGCCGTCCGCCACGGTCTCAGCCGCCTGCGCTGGCCCGGACGCTTTGAAAAATTCGAGCATCAGGGCAAAACCCTCATTCTTGACGGTGCCCACAACCCCCACGCGATCCGGGTCCTCATCGATACCTGGCAACAGCAATTTCCCGGGCGGAAGCCCCAACTCATCTTCAGCGCCGTCGCGACGAAAGACATCCGCGGCATCCTCGCCCCGCTCGCCCCGCTTGCTGCGGGCATCCACTTCTGCCCCGTCGCCACCCCCCGCGCCGTCCCCGTCGAACAACTTGCCGCCGCCCTTCCCGAGAACTCTCCCCCGCACCGGACCCATCCCGATTTCCAAAGCGCCCTCACCGCCGCGCTGGAAAGCGACGGGCCGGTTCTGATCACCGGCTCGCTTTACCTCGTCGGGGAAGCCCGCGCACACCTCACCGGCGGCACCTTCCAGGCCTCCACACAGTAGGAGCGACAGGCGACGTGCGAGAAATTTCTGCCGCCAATTACGACTGCTGCCGAAGGAAGATCCATCAGCCGCGGGGTTCAAGTGGTGCAGCCGCCTTCCGCCGTCCCCCCGGACATTTGCGCTACAGCTCCTCTCAAATATCCTTGTCGGATGAATCCACCCGCATCCGGCGTGCCTCCAACTCTCGCAAGCCGCGTCTTCCGCGGGGTTCTGGTCGTCGCGCTGGTCGTGGCGGCGCTGCTGATCGCGTGGTATGCCCGGAAGGTGCTGTTGGTAATCTTCGCCGGAGTGTTGTTCGGCGTTTTTCTGCGGTCCCTGGCCGAGCTTTTAGCGCGTAAGACGGCCTTGGGAGAGCGATGGTCCCTGGTGATAGTGATTTTCGCGATTACGGGACTGGCGGCGCTGGGAGTGTGGCAGGTGGCACCGGAATTCAGCCGCCAGATGGATGAGCTATCAAAGACTCTTCCGGCTTCTATCGCCGAGGTCCGCCAGACTCTTCAAGATACCGGCTGGGGACAGTGGGTGGTGGACAAGGTTTCGGAGATCGACCAGTGGGTTTCCAAAGGACGGGCCATGTCGCAAGCGCAGTCGCTGGTCACGTCCACTTTCGCGGCGATTGCAGCGGTCCTGATCATCCTGGCGATAGGAATCTATCTGGCGGCGGAACCGGAGGTCTATCGCCGGGGGTTCCTGAGCTTGGTACCGCCGGAGCGCCGGGAGCGAGCCGGCGAAGTGCTGGATGAAGTCGGCGAAACCTTGCGGTGGTGGCTGATCGGCCGCTTCGCCGGGATGGCGGTGATCGGTGTTTTCACGTGGCTCGGCCTCTGGCTGCTGGGGGTTCCTTTGACGTTGGCGCTGGCCTTGATCGCGGCGGTGCTCACGTTCATTCCTAACATCGGACCCGTCCTCTCGGCGATCCCGGCCGCGCTGCTGGCGCTCTTGCAGGGGCCGATGATCGTGCTCTACGTCATTTTATTATATATCGGGATTCAGGCGGTGGAGAGTTATATCCTGACGCCGCTCATCCAGCGGCGGGCGGTCAAGATACCGCCAGCGATGCTGCTTTCCGCGCAGCTCCTGATGGGCATCTTTGCGGGTCTGATTGGTGTGGCGCTGGCCACGCCGCTGCTCGCCGCTATCATGGTTTGTGTGAGAATGCTCTACATAGAAGACACCTTGAAATCTTAAAGGGCGTTCACTTCCGTCCGGTCTTCACATAGGAGCGGTCGCGACCAATACCCGGGGTGGTCGTCGCGATGGCTCCTCGACCTCGGGCTACAAGCTGCAATCCTTTCAGGATAGAGATTTCCGGCCTTTCATTGCGCCAATCTCAAAAGGCATTGAACCTAACCCCAATTCCAAAGCGCCCTCACCGCCGCGCTCGAAACCGATGGGCCGGTTCTCATCACAGCCTTGTTTACCTCGTCGGGGAAGGCGCGTCCTCCTCACCGGCGGCACTTTCCAAGCCACCACGCAATAGGGCGCGGGAGATGGGAAGCGACGATGGCGACAAGTGTCGCGAATCCCGCTTGACGCCCGTGGCGACATTTGTCATCCATTCCTCCCATGAATTCGAAAAAGGCCTCCGCGCTTCCCGCCTTGTCGCCGGCCGAGCAGGCGTTGATGGATCTGATTTGGCAACGGCAGCCCGTCTCGGTCGGCGAGATGCTTGCCGCCGTGAATGCCGATCGCGACCGGCCGATCACCCGCAGCAC
>JBBSJY010000144.1:0-11755 GCA_038256845.1 Verrucomicrobiales bacterium
CTCAGTCCTCCGCCAGAAGCTTCCGGAAATAGTCGATAGTCGGATCGAGTCCGTCTTCCAATTCCACCTTCGGCTGCCAGCCGAGCTGGGTTTGCGCGAGGGTGATGTCCGGGCGGCGCTGTTTGGGATCATCGCCGGGCAATGGGAGATACGTGATTTTCGAAGGGCCGCCGATTTTCCTCAGGACCAGATCGGCCAATTCCAACATGGTGAACTCGCCGGGATTGCCGATGTTGACCGGGCCGGTCTGGGTCGGGTGGTTCATCAATCTGACAAATCCATCGATCAGGTCGTCGACATAACAGAACGAGCGGGTCTGGGTGCCATCGCCATAGATCGTGATGTCCTCGCCGCGGAGGGCCTGGACGATGAAATTGGAAACCACGCGGCCGTCATCCGGAAGCATGCGGGGGCCGTAGGTATTGAAAATCCGCACGACCCGGATCTCGACCTGGTTCTGGCGATGGTAGTCGAAGAACAACGTTTCGGCACAGCGTTTCCCCTCATCGTAACAGGCGCGGATCCCAATGGGATTGACGCTTCCCTTGTAGGATTCCGGCTGCGGATGGACCTCGGGATCGCCATAGACTTCCGATGTGGAAGCCTGGAAGACGCGGGCCTTCACCCGCTTCGCGAGCCCCAGACAATGGATTGCGCCGAGCACCGATGTTTTCACCGTTTTGATCGGATTGTGCTGGTAGTGGGGTGGCGAAGCCGGGCAGGCGAGATTGTAGATCTGGTCGACTTCGAATTTGAAAGGTTCGGTCACGTCGTGCCGGACCAATTCAAAATGCGGATACTGGAGGAGATGAAGGATGTTCCTTTTCCGTCCTGTAAAGAAATTGTCGAGGCAGATGACCTCGTTCCCCTCGCGAAGCAACCTTTCGCAAAGATGGGAACCCAAAAATCCGGCTCCGCCGGTGACCAGGATGCGCATGCGGGAGATTCAGCAGTTGCCGGGCGCGGCGGCAAGGCGGGATCGATGGAATTTGCGCCCGCTTTTCCCAGGCGGAATGGGATGTGGCGGCGGGTTTTGTTCAAAAAAGTTTGAACAAACCGGCCTGTCCGGTAAAACGCGCGCCGTGAACCTTCCGGAAAACGGGGAGAAACCGGTCCTGAACGCGCTCGATCCGCTGGAGCAGCAGGTCGTGGACATGTTTGTCGACGGCGTGCGCGTGCTGGGTTTACCCCGCTCGATCGGTGAAATCTACGGCCTGCTTTTCATCTCTCCGGACGCGCTCTCGTTGGACGATCTGGTGCGCCGGCTGGGAATCAGCAAGGGCTCCGCAAGTCAGGGGCTGCGGACGCTGAAGGCCTTGGGAGCGGTTCGCGAGGCTTCCGCAAGCGCGGAGCGACGCACCTATTACGAACCCGCGGTCGAACTCAAGCGGTTGGCAGGGGGCTTCATCCGCGAGCAGGTGCGACCGCATATCGACAGCGGGAAAACCAAGATCAGCCGGCTGGCCCGCAATGCCCGCGAGCTGGAAGATCCGCAGCGGCGCGAGTTCCTCGGCGATCGGATCGAGCGGCTCGACCAATGGATGAGACGAGGCAGCCAGGTCCTCCCCGTCCTTCAAAAACTTCTAGGACAATGACAGACGAAAAGGAACAGGTCGCGGCATGGTACTGCGTCCGCACGGAAACCAAACGCGAACATATCGCGGCGGAACACCTGAAAACACTGGAGGGCGTGGAGGTGTACTGTCCGAGACTCCGCTACCGCAAGGCGACCCGGCGGGGGAAAATCTGGTGGGTGGAGCCGCTCTTTCCCGGCTATGTTCTCGCCCGCTTCGTCCTGTCCGAACTGGATCGTTCGGTCACTTTCACCCAAGGGGTCCGCGGCTTGGTCCGCTTTGGCAACGAGGTCCCCCCGGTTCCCGATCTGTTCGTCGAGAGCCTGAAACAGGAAATCGAGAATCGTCCGGATGCGGATCAGGAGGTCTTCACTGTCAGCCCCGTGATCCAAATCGGTGACGAAGTGGAGGTGGCCAACGGGCCGCTCCGGGGGATGAGGGGGTCGATTGTCTCGGTCGTGTCCGCTGCCGAACGGGTGAAAGTGCTTTTGGACTTCCTCGGCCAGCCGCAACCGATCGATCTCGACCTGTTTTCACTGCTGCTTCCCCGGCGGCCGTTGCCGTGAACCCGCGACACCCTGGCACCTTTTGGAATCTGACGCATCGACCGATTTCCTGATCATAGGCGCGGGCTTTTCCGGGCTGGTCGCCGCGGAGCGCCTGTCGGCGGCAGGCTGGAAGTGCGTCGTGGCCGACCGACGGAATCATCTCGGAGGAAACGCCTACGATGGAATCGACCCGGCCGGAGTCCTGATCCATCATTACGGTCCGCATTATTTCAGGACCAACTCGCCGCGGATCGTCGCCTATCTATCCGGATTCACCGGCTGGCACGAAGTGCGATACACGGTGAAAAGCCATGCCCGCGGCCGGCTCTGGAGTTTCCCCATCAATCTCAATACCTTCGAAGAACTGATCGGACGCGATGCGACCACGGAGGAGTTCGAAAGCTGGCTCGCCCGCGAGCGCATCCCGATTTCGGAGCCGAAAAACTCCGAGGAAGTCATCCTCTCCCAAGCCGGCCGCGAGCTCTACGAACTGTTTTTCGAGGGCTACACGCTCAAGCAATGGAAGCGCCATCCCCGCGACCTCGACGTTTCTCTCTGCGGCCGCATTCCGATCCGGACCAACCGGGACGACCGATATCTTTCGGAGAGCTTCCAAGCGTTGCCGGACAAGGGGTATACGGCGATGTTTGAGAAATTGGCCGCCTCTTGCGCCAACGTGGAAGTGCGCCTTGGCATGGATTACGAGGAGGCCAGGCGCCGATGGAAATACAAACATCTCATCTTTACCGGCGCGATCGACGAGTTCTTCGGTTTCCGCTTCGGCCCTTTGCCATACCGCTCGCTGCGGTTCGAGCGACAATCGTTCACCGGCTTGGAGTTGCGCGAGAGAGAGCGGGTTTCGGGAAAACCGGGCTTCTGGCAGTCGGCGATGCAGGTGAATTACCCGGATCGCGAGATCCCGTTCACCCGGATTGTGGAAATGAAACATGCCACCGGCCAGCGAATCGACGCCACCACCATCGTGCGCGAATTCCCCATGGATTGGGCTCCGGGGAACGAGCCGTTTTACCCCGTGCCTGCCGAGGACGCCCGCGCCGCATACTCGCTGTACGCCGGGCTTGCGGAAAACGAGAAATCCACCAGCTTCATCGGGCGCCTCGCCACCTACCGGTACTATAACATGGATCAGGTCACCGGGATGGCCCTGGCCGAAGCCAACCGGCTGATCGCACGATACGGAACCAATCTATGAGCAAACTATTCATTTCAGGCCACCGCGGAATGGTGGGATCGGCTCTCATGCGCCGGGCGGAACAACTGGGCGGCCACGAGCTGGTGACCGCCGGACGCGACCGGCTCGATCTCTGCAACCAGCACGCGGTCTTTGAATTTCTGGAATCGGAAAGGCCGGACATCGTGATCGTTGCGGCGGCAAGGGTCGGAGGCATCCATGCGAATTCCACCTATCCGGCGGATTTCATCTATGAAAATCTCGCGATCGCCGCGAATCTTGTCGAAGGCAGCCGGCGGGCCGATATCCGGCGGCTCCTCTTTCTGGGATCCTCCTGCATCTATCCCAAACTCGCGCCGCAGCCGATGCCCGAGGATTGTCTCCTTGCCAGCCCGCTGGAGCCCACCAACGAGGCCTATGCCATCGCCAAGATCGCGGGCCTCAAGCTATGCCAGCATTACCGCGTCCAGCACGGCCTTCTCTATCACAGCGCGATGCCCACCAATCTCTATGGGCCCGGCGACAATTATCATCCGGAGAATTCTCACGTGATTCCAGGGTTGATCCGGCGCTTCCACGAAGCGATGGAAAGCAACGCTTCCGCAGTCACCATCTGGGGCACCGGCACGCCGCGGCGGGAGTTTCTCCACGTCGATGACCTGGCGGCCGCCTGCTTCCACCTGCTCTCGCTGGAGAACCCGCCGCATTGGGTGAACGTCGGCACTGGCGAGGACGTCACGATTCTCGAACTCGCAGGCCTCATCGCGGAAACCATCGGTTACACCGGGCAAATCCTCACCGATGCCACAAAGCCCGACGGCACGCCGCGCAAGCTGCTCGACATATCCAAAATACGGGCCACCGGCTGGACGCCCGCCGTGAATTTCCGCGATGGCCTGGCAGCGGCCTATCAGGACTTTCTGGCATCTCTAACCACATCGACCGCACGGCTCTGATTGGACCTCCGAATCCAAGACCTTCCGACCTTCCGACTTTAAGACTTTAAGAAATTATTCATGAAACGCGCACTTATCACCGGAATCACCGGCCAGGACGGCTCCTATCTCGCCGAGTTCCTGCTGGAGAAAGGATACGAAGTCCACGGCATCAAACGCCGCGCCTCGCTGTTCAACACCCAGAGGATCGATCATATCTATGAAGATCCCCACGTCGAGGGATCGCGCTTCCGTCTCCATTATGGCGATCTCACGGATTCGTCCAATCTCACCCGCATCCTCAGCGAGGTGGCACCTGATGAGGTATATAATCTCGGCGCGCAATCACATGTCGCCGTTTCATTCGAGGCTCCGGAATATACCGCGGATGTCGATGCCATGGGAACGCTCCGCCTGCTGGAAGCGATCCGTTTCCTCGGCTTTGAAAAGAAGACGCGTTTCTATCAGGCGTCCACTTCCGAGCTCTACGGACTCGTCCAGGAAACTCCGCAGAAAGAAACCACTCCCTTCCATCCGCGCTCCCCTTATGCTGTTGCCAAGCTTTATGCGTACTGGATCACCGTCAATTACCGCGAAGCCTATGGCATGTATGCCTGCAACGGCATCCTGTTCAATCACGAGTCTCCGCGCCGCGGCGAGACCTTCGTGACCCGCAAGATCACCCGCGGTCTCGCCAACATTGCACAGGGTCTCGAGGCATGCCTGTTTCTTGGAAATCTGGATGCCCTGCGCGACTGGGGCCATGCCAAAGACTACGTCCGCATGCAGTGGATGATGCTCCAGCAGGAAACCCCGGACGATTTCGTCATCGCCACAGGCAAGCAGATCTCGGTTCGCGAATTCGTGCGCATGGCTGCAAGGGAAGCAGGCATCGAACTTGAGTTCTCCGGGAAAGGGGCCGATGAGGTCGCCACCGTCAGCGCCGTCACCGATGCCGCCAAAGCTCCCGCGGTGAAACCCGGTGATGTCATCGTCTGCGTCGATCCGCGCTATTTCCGCCCCGCTGAAGTCGAGACCCTTCTCGGCGATCCGACCAAGGCCAAGGACAAGCTTGGCTGGACCCCGGAGATCACCGTGGAGGAAATGTGCGCCGAGATGATTGAATCGGACCTCAACACCGCCCGCCAGCACGCGCTGCTCAAGGCTCACGGTCATCGGATTTCCGTCGCCAAGGAATAACGCATCCGCTTCGCCCGGTCCCGCCCACTATGACGATCCACCCTGTCATCGGACTACCCATCGCCGCCACCGACTACGCCGGTGCCGTCGCGTGGGTCCTCACCCGTGCGAAAAGGGGGGATCGCGCTTACGCCGTCGAGGCCGCCAACACCCACGTCGCGGCCTTGGCCCGCTCGGACGCCACATTTCGAGAAACAATGCGCGCCTTCGACCTGATCACCCCCGACGGCATGCCCCTTGTCTGGGTCGTCAATTCCTCCCTCGAAACCGCGGAAAAACTCACCGACCGGGTCTATGGCCCCACCCTGATGCTGGAAACGCTGGCCGCCACCGCCAGCCAGCCCGGCTTCCGCCACTTTCTGCTCGGTGGCAAGGAATCCACCCTCGCCAAGCTCGTCGAAACGTTCACCGGCAGGTTTCCGGCTACCATCGCCGGCAGCCACTCGCCGCCTTTCGGTGACTGGCCGGGCGACGAAACCGATCGCATCTGCGAAAAGATCCGAAGCACCGGTGCCAACCTCGTCTGGGTCGGACTGGGCTGCCCGAAACAGGAGCATTGGATCGCCCGCAACAAGCACCGCCTGCCTCCGGCCGTCTATTTCGGCATCGGCGCGGCGTTCGCCTTTCATGCGGGGGAAGTCCGGCAAGCGCCGCCGCAGCTCCAGCGGCTGGGACTCGAGTGGGCCTATCGGATCGCCAGGGAACCTCGCCGGCTTTTCAAACGCTACTTCACGTACAACTCGATTTTCCTATACCACCTTCTCCGCGACCGTATGCGCGATTGATTTCCCATCCCCGACACCCCTAAAACATGTCCATTAAGAACATCTGCTGCCTCGGCGCCGGCTACGTCGGCGGCCCCACCATGGCGATGATCGCCTCGAAGTGCCCCGACATCCAAGTCACCGTCGCAGATCTCAACGTCCAGCGGGTCGATGCCTGGAATTCCGACACCCTGCCGGTGTACGAGCCGGGCCTCGACGAAATCGTCACCGCCGCCCGCGGCACCAACCTCCACTTCACCACCGACATCCGCAGCGCCATCGCCTCCGCGGACCTGATCTTCGTCTCGGTCGGCACGCCGACGAAATCCTATGGCATCGGCGCCGGCCGCGCCGCCGACCTGCGCTACATCGAGTCCGCCGCCCGCCTCATCGCGGAGGTTTCAAATGGCAACACGATCATCGTCGAGAAATCCACCATCCCGGTCAAAACCGCCAGCGCCATCCTGGCGATTCTCACCGCGAACTGCACCAACGGCTCCACCTTCCAGGTCCTCTCCAACCCCGAGTTCCTCGCCGAAGGCACCGCGATGGAAGATCTGGAAGCGCCCGACCGCATCCTCATCGGCGGCGAAACCACCGCCGAAGGCAACGCCGCCGTCGAGGCCCTCGCCTCCGTCTACGCCCGCTGGGTCCCCCGCGAACGCATCCTCACCACCAACCTCTGGTCGTCGGAACTCTCGAAACTCGTCGCCAACGCCTTCCTCGCCCAGCGGATTTCCTCCATCAACTCGATCTCCGCCCTCTGCGAGGCCACCGGCGCGGATGTCGACGAGGTCGCCCGCGCCATCGGCATGGACTCGCGCATCGGGCCGAAATTCCTGAAAGCCTCCGTCGGCTTCGGCGGCTCCTGTTTCCAGAAGGACATCCTCAACCTCGTCTACCTCTGCGACTCCTTCGGCCTGCCGGAAGTCGCCGAATACTGGCGCCAGGTCGTCCACCTCAACGACTGGCAGAAATCGCGGTTCGTCGAAAAAATCGTCCGCACCCTTTTCAACACCGTCAACGGCAAGCGCATTGCCATCCTCGGCTTCGCCTTCAAAAAGGACACCAACGACACCCGCGAATCCGCCGCCATCCGCGTCTGCCGGGACCTCCTCCACGAGCGCGCCCACCTCGCCATTTACGACCCCCGGGTCGATCAGAAAACCATCCACGAGGACCTCGCCAACGCCGGCATCCCCTCCGATCTGCTCCTCTCCAACGTCGAGATCTGCTGCGATCCCTACGCCGCCGCGGAAGGATCCCACGCCCTCGCCACCCTCACCGAGTGGGACGAGTTCCGCACCCTCGATCTCGCCCGCATCTACGACCTGATGCTCAAGCCCGCCTTCGTCTTCGACGGCCGCGCCGTGCTGCCGGTCAAGGGGCTCAGGGAGCACGGCTTCGACGCCTTCATCATCGGAAAGGGAGGGGGAAGAGAGGGCTGAGACTTGAGGGCTGAGATCTGAGACCGAGACTTGAGGGCTGAAACCTGAGTCTAAGATCCCACCGGCCGCGCTTCTTCTATCTCTCCCTTTCGGTCTCCCGCCCTCAGCGCTCGCCTCCTCCACCACGGCGAGCCTCCCTGAAAAAATGATCTTCGATTCCCGCCTCTCCTCTTTGATCTTGGACTTTCCAATTCCTCTCGCCAAGGTCTAGCATTCCGTCCCATCCATGAACATTTTCCCCGAAACCGCCCGCTTTCTCCACCGCCAGGAAAAGGAATCCCTCCTCGGCCAGCGCGGCATTGTCGTCTGGCTCTGCGGGCTCTCCGGTTCGGGAAAATCCACCATCGCCAACGCCGCCGAGCGCGTCCTCCATCAGCAAGGCCGCTTTACCGTGGTCCTCGACGGCGACAACATGCGCTCCGGTATGAATTCCGACCTCGGATTCACCGATCAGGACCGCCTGGAAAACATCCGTCGCATTGCCGAGACGGCCAGGATCCTCGCCTCGCAGGGCATCATCACCTTCGTCTCCGCCATCACACCCCGCGGTGAGTTGCGCGACCTGGCCCGCGGCCTACTGGGCGAAGACGTTTTCGAAATCTACGTCGAAGCCAGTTACAATGCCTGCGAGAAGCGCGACGTAAAGGGCCTCTACGCCAGAGCCTCCCGCGGAGAAATCGAGCATTTCACCGGCAAGGACGGGTCCTTCGAACCTCCGCACAACCCCCACCTCGTCCTCAATACCGAGGAAAACTCCGTGGAGGACAGTGCCTTCGAACTCCTCGAAGCCATCCAAGACCGCATCACCCTCGGCTGACCGTAGCGGCGATCACCGGTCGCCGCGAATCCCCTACCAATCGAATCCAGGCATCCTCCTGCCCGCCTCCGAAACATTACCAACTCGCCCAAGTTACTAATTATTTCTTGACCCACCCTTTTCTTGTCCCTAACCCTCCCCCGCGCCACCGAACCTAATCTTGGATTCTGGATTCTGGATTCTGGATTCTGGATTCTCGTCTCTCACCTCTCACCCTTCCATGCCCAACTACCAGCTCAGCCACCTCGACCAGCTCGAAGCCGAGGCGATCTTCATCCTGCGTGAAACCGCCGCCCAGTTCCAGAACCCCGCCCTGCTCTTTTCGGGCGGCAAGGATTCCATTGTCATGGCATGGCTCGCGCGGAAAGCCTTCTGGCCCGCGCGCCCGCCCTTTCCGCTCGTCCATATCGATACCGGCCACAATTTCGAGGAAACCATGTATTACCGGGACGAATTCGTCGCCCTTCTCCGCGCCAACCTCGTCGTCGGATCGGTGCAGGAATCCATCGATACCGGCCGCGTCGTCGAGGAAAAAGGCCCCAACGCCTCCCGCAACAAACTCCAGACCGTCACGCTTCTCGATACGATTGAAAAACATCAATACGACGCCTGCCTCGGGGGCGGCCGCCGCGATGAGGAGAAGGCTCGCGCCAAAGAACGCTTCTTTTCCCATCGCGACGATTTCGGCCAGTGGGACCCCAAGAACCAGCGCCCGGAGTTATGGAATCTTTTCAATGGCCGGAAGAATCCCGGGGAACATTTCCGCGTGTTCCCGCTCTCCAATTTCACCGAAATGGACATCTGGATGTATATCCAGCGCGAGGAGATCCCGCTTCCCTCGATCTATTTCTCCCATCAGCGCGAAGTCTTCCAGCGGAATGGCAGCCTTCTCGCCGTTACCGATTTTCTCAAACCACAGGATCACGAGAAATCCGAAGTCCGCACCGTCCGTTTCCGCACCATCGGTGACGCGACCTGCACCGGCGCCGTCGAATCCCCCGCCTCGAACCTCGACGAGGTCATCGCCGAAGTCGCCGCCGCCCGCCAAACCGAACGCGGCACCCGCTCCGACGACAAGCGCTCGGAGACCGCCATGGAAGACCGCAAGAAGGAAGGGTATTTCTAACCGTGGGGGCGGTTTTCAACCGCCATTCCCGCCAGAGCCGATGGAATCGAACTCCCCAACCCAGACCGCGATCTGGAAAAACATGTCCCTCTCGGAAAAATACGCCCTCCTCGCCGGCACCATCCGCCAGGCCCGCCAGCTCAAACGCATCGGACTCCGCATGAACTATCCCGAAGCCACCGATGAGGAAATCGAACGCAAGCTCGCTCACGTCTGGCTCCATGCAAGACCCTGACCTCATCACCCTTTTTGTCGCCCCTCTCGAGGCGGACGGGATCCGCTACATGATCACCGGCTCCATCGCGAGTTCCATCTACGGGGAACCCCGCAACACCCTCGATATCGATCTCGTCGTCTTCCTCAAATCAAACCAAACCACCCGGTTCCACTCAATTTTCCCCGAGGAATACTTCTACCTCCCCCCCATCGACGTCATCGAAATCGAATCCCGGCGGGAAACGCGCGGGCACTTCAATATCATTCATCACAACACCGGACTTAAAGCGGACATCTACCTTTCGCAAAACCACCCATACCTCCCCTGGGCCATCGAACACATCCGCCGCATCGAAGCGGAAACCTGCCAGATCTCCATCGCCCCACCGGAATACGTCATCCTCCACAAACTCGAATTCTACCGCGAATCCAATCACCAGCGCCACCTCCGCGACATTGCCGGCATCATCGAACAACAATCCCTCGATCAAAGCTTCCTCGAATCAGCCGTCGCCACCCTCAACCTCACCCCCCAATACCAAGCCGCCCTCGCCCTCACCACACGTGGTATCTAATCCGACCTTCCGACTTCCCGACTTTCCGACTTTCCGACTTTCCGACCTTCCGACCTTCCGACCTTCCGACCTTCCGACCTTCCGACCTTCCGACCTTCCGACTCCTCATCTTCCCATGGACCTCCTCCGCTTCTCCACCGCCGGCTCCGTCGATGACGGCAAATCCACCCTCATCGGCCGTTTGTTATATGATTCCAAATCCATCTTCGAGGACCAACTCGAAGCCATGGAGGAATCCTCCCGCAAACGCGGCGATGAGAACGTCAACCTCGCCCTGCTGACCGACGGACTGAAAGCCGAACGCGAACAAGGCATCACCATCGATGTCGCCTACCGCTATTTCGCAACCCCGAAGCGGAAATTCATCATCGCCGATACCCCCGGGCACATCCAGTACACCCGCAACATGGTGACCGGCGCGTCCACCGCCAACCTTGCCATCATTCTCATCGACGCCCGCAAAGGCGTGATCGAGCAAACCAAGCGGCACTCCTTCATTGCCAATCTTCTCCGAATCCAGCACCTCGTCGTCGCGGTGAACAAGATGGACCTTGTCGGCTACTCGGAGGAAATCTTCAATGAGATCGTCTCCGACTTCCGGGAGTTCGCCTCCCGCCTGGATAACATTGTCGAGATTACCGCGATTCCCATCTCCGCCCTGAACGGTGACAATGTCGTCGATAAGTCGGAACACATGGACTGGTATCAAGGACCCACGTTTCTCTATCATCTCGAAAACGTGTATGTCGGCGGCGAGGAGAATCATGTCGACGCCCGCTTCCCGGTGCAATGGGTCATCCGCCCGATGTCGGACGAATGGCATGACTTCCGCGGCTATGCCGGCCGCGTCGCCGGCGGCGTGTTCAAACCCGGTGATGAGATCACCGTCCTGCCCTCCGGTTTCACCACCAGGGTCAAGGCAATCCACAGCCCCGATGGCGAACTGGAGGAGGCCTTCGCCCCCCAATCCGTCTGTCTCACCCTCACCGATGAAATTGATATTTCCCGGGGCGACACGCTGGTCAAAGCGAACAATCCGCCGCGTGTCGATCAGGACATCGAGGCCATGATCTGCTGGTTTTCATCCAAACCGATGGCATCCCGGGCCAAGCTGGTCATCCGCCACACCACCCAGGAAACGAAAGCCATCGTCCAGGAAGTGAAATATCATGTCGATATCAACACCCTCCACAAGATCGAAGGAGTGGATACCTTTTCCATGAATGACATCGGCCGCATCACCCTCCGCACCGCCGTCCCGCTCATCCACGACAGCTACCGCCGCAACCGCAGCACCGGCTCGTTCATCCTCATCGATCCCGGCACCAACGAAACCGTCGCCGCCGGCATGATCATCTGA
>JBBSJY010000145.1:0-11681 GCA_038256845.1 Verrucomicrobiales bacterium
AGCGCAGAGATCGTGAATTTCATCGGGGACGAGTGGTTTCCCCCGCTGCTTCCGGTTGGTTAGTTCAAGGGGCAGGCGTGAGGTAAAAGCTGAGATTTTGAAAAGCTGAAATTGGAGAGGTTCCATATGAGCAGCAAGGTAGCGCGGCATCGCCGCAGGCCCCATGACAAAGGGGGGCGAAAGCTGGATGCCAAAGAGAGCCGGACGGTCGTTTCTTGGGCTATTCTTTCGCGTTCCTTTGGCATGCGCTCCCGGCGGTAGCGCGCCACCTTTTTCGGACGGCCTATTTCATGGAATGGCAGGAACAGGCATTCATGCAGTCACGAGCACCTTGACCTAGGCGGCGATGAGGGAAGACTTCGCATGGTAGGCGACGCAATATTGGAAATGCGCTTGGACCTTGGATTGGCGTGTGCAAGGCGGTGGAGTTGAGACAGAAGACTTCAAGACACAAGAGAAGAGGAAGAAGGATGGACGGTCGGTGGCGGAGGAGCGAATTGCGGCGGATTTGTCCGAGGTGAAGGAGGCAATGGCGGCGTTCGGGCTTTCGCCGGTGAAGCTGCGGCGGGCCTTGCGGGTGGAGTTGGGGCGGAAGCAGGAAGCTAGGGAGCGTCTCGGGAATTGGCGGAGGATTTACCGTTATAGAAAAGAACACTCCGGCGACGCTTTGGCGCAAGATGCGCCAGCCACGGTGAGGAGGAATCGCCGGTTTGCGACTTGACGGGCGCATTGCTGTATTGCAGCATTGCTGCATGACCAGCATCCCAGTATCCAAGCGAGGAACGATCACTTTGCCGCCGGACATGCGCCGGAAGCTGGGGCTTGATGCCGTCGAAAACCCGATGATGCTGGTGGAACTGAGGGACGGCGGGGTTTTCCTGCAACCGGCAGAAGCCCTTCCTGTGCGCGACATTCCCGAGGAAACCTTGCGAGGCTGGATCGAGGAAGATGAAAAAGATGCGGAGGATTTCTGGAGAAAGGCCGGGAAAGCGTGAGGATTTTTCTGGATAGCAGCGTGCTGCTTTCCGCCTGCGGCTCGGGAAGATCGCTTTCCAGGCTGATCACGGAAATCGCAGACGACCGGGCCTGGCGTTTGATCTCTGCCAGCTACTGCCATGCGGAAACGAGCAAGAACATCAGAAAACTCGGAGAGGAAGCGGTCCTGAGATGGCCGGAAATGCAGTCCAAGGTCGAGTGGGTTCCCAATGCCCTCACCAGCAGGAAACCGCTGCTGCTGACCGCCTCCAAAGACAAGCCGGTGCTGATTTCCGCGTTGGCCGCCAAGTGCGCGGTGCTACTGACTCTGGACAGGGGCGATTTCGGGATAATGCTCGGGACGGCGGTTTACGGAATGTGGGTGAGCACGCCGCGCGATTTTTTGATCGGAGAGGGACTCGGTTGAGTCGGCTGGACTGTTGCACGGGACGAGCAGCAGCCGGAGGTCGCCAGCTTGTAGTCCGAGGCCGAAGCGGCGCTTGCCGGGTTTCCGGTGATTGATGCCGCGCATTTCGGGATTGGCGTGTGCAAGGCGGTGGATTTGAGACAGAAGACTTCAAGACCCAAGACGCAAGAGAAGAGGAAGAAGGATGCACTGCCCGTGGCGGAGGAGGATGAGATGCCGAAGAAGAAGTCCACGCTGGAGCGGTTCGGGCGGGATCTTACGGCGCTGGCGGCGGCGGGGGCTTTGCCGCCTTTGATCGGTCGGCGGGCGGAGTTGGTGGCGATCACCCGGATTCTGCTGCAAAGCCGGAAGAACAACCTGATTTTGATCGGCGAGCCGGGCGTCGGGAAGACCGGGGTGGTCGAGGGATTCGCGCAGCTCATGGCGGACGGGAGCTTGCCGGAAGTGCTTGGGAAGACGCGGGTCATCAAGATTTCCCTGCCCTCACTGGTGCCCGGGACGAAGTATCACGGTGAATTTGAGGAGCGGATGGAAGCGGTGGTCCGTAGGGTAAGGCGTCCACCGAGCCGAGGCCGATTCTGTTCATCGACGAGATCCACCTGTTGCTGGGTGCCGGGCAGGCGGGCGGCAGCATGGATGCGGCAAACATCCTGAAACCCGCGCTGGCCCGTGGCGCGATCCGATTGATCGGCGCGACGACGGG
This sequence comes from Verrucomicrobiales bacterium, assembly GCA_038256845.1. Lineage (GTDB taxonomy): Bacteria > Verrucomicrobiota > Verrucomicrobiia > Verrucomicrobiales > Akkermansiaceae > Luteolibacter. Next base: position 2,106 of record JBBSJY010000145.1, read on the forward strand.
CAAGGAATACCGGCAGACGATTGAAAAGGACGGTGCGCTGAAACGGCGATTCCAGCCGCTGCGGATCGAGGAACCCACGCCGGAGGAGGCGGTGGTGATTCTGAGTGCCCTGCGCGAGCGCTTGGAAAAACACCACTGAGTGGCGCTGGACGACGATGCGCTGCGGGCGGCCGTGGAGTGGTCGGTGAGGTATCTGCCGGATTTCAGGTTGCCGGACAAGGCGTTGGATTTGGTAGATCAGGCGTGCGCGGCGGTGAGGTTTCGGACTTTGACGCCGCAGGGGAAGATGGCTGGGGGCGGGACGCCCCCGCAACGGTCTGGTCCGAGACTCGCCAGCCACTTTGAAGAGATGCACGGATGCACGGATGGGCGGGAGGAGATCGCGGCGGTAGTGGCGGTGCGGTGTGGGATTCCGGTTGGGACGCTGACGGCGTGCAAAATGGCAAAATGGGGCAAAATGGGGTCAGGGTGCAAATCTTGACAAAACTCCTCCACTTTCGCCCCTCCCCTGATTAACCGCCCTCGGGTCACCGGTTCCGAACAACGAGGGTTTAGAAGATGGTTAGAAGTTCCCGGGCGGGAGGTGTGATTTCAGGTCCATGGCGGAATGGAGGACGCGGGCGATTCCCAGGGACTCTTCGCCGGCGCGAAAGCGGAGGATGTGTCGGCCTTCGGAGGCGATGCGACAACCCGGAAAGAGGTCCCCGCGGAGTCGATAACGAAAGGGATCGCTGCGAACGGCCTCGATCCGCAACCAAAGCTTTTCGAGGTAGAGTTCCTCTTGCTCGGCTCCCCATGTTTCAAGGGTGTAGCCACGGATGGTTCGGAGATCTTCGAGAGTGGCCTCGGTGAGAGCGAGCTTCATGCCTTACCCCGAACGACGTCCTTGAAATGCTTCTCAGATCGGATCTCGACAGTCTGGCCCGATTCGAGTTGGGCGAAGCCGATGGCGGCTTCTCTTGAGAGCCATTGGTTCTCTTGCTCTCGGATGAGAGATTGTCGAAGTGCTTCGCGGATGACCTCGCTGGCATTGTTGTAAAGTCCGCTGGCCACCTTGCTTTTCACTGCGTTTTCCAGCTCCGGTGTGAGTGAAATGTTCATGCCTCGAAGCTGCAAAGATTGCCAATCTTTGTCAAACAGTCGTACAGGGCCCGCTCTCCAATGCGATTGCGAGGAAGTGGGGCGCACGCTGGGGTGGTGGCGAGGTGTTATTCGTCCGGGGTGGCAGAGCTTGAGATACCGAGTGAACCCGCGAGCTTGCAGACGTTCACCGTGCAGCCCTGCTGGTGGGCGGGCAGGTGCAAAGCCGCCGCAGGATGGCCGGGGAATTTGAGAGCCTGCGCGGAGATTCTATAGTCCCAGTTCACGTTTCGCTTCGTCGGGGGAATAACGGCGGCCCGGGTTGCGTGCCGCATCGGCAGCCAAATAGTAGGGGCTCAGAGCGCTCCGATGGCGGCCATGATGCGTTTGGCGATGTGGTCGTAGCCTTCCTTTCCGACAGCCGCCTTGATTTCCTCCGGAGTGAGGCGGATGGGAGGGCCGATGGTGACAGTGATGCGGGCGAAGCGGATTCTGCCGGAACCGCGGGGAAGGGCGTTGCGCGCCCCCTCGATGCGAATGGGCTGGATCGGTGCGCCGGATTTGGCGGCGATCAGGCCGATGCCGGGCGCCGCCTCGCCCAAGGTCCCATCCAAAGTGCGGGCACCTTCGGGGAAAACCAGGACACGGTGCCCTTCCTTGAGGCGACGGATGATGGTCTTGAGACTCGCCATATCCGGCCGGTCCTGATCGACCGGAATGGCATTCCACCGGGGATAGAGCCACTTGAAAAAGCCGCGGAAAAGTGTCTTGCGGGCGAGAAAAACCATCTCGTCCTGGTAGAGGTTCCCGATCAAGGGAGGATCGAGGAAGCTCTGGTGATTGGAGGCCACCAGCACCGGACCTTCGGTAATGAGGTTTTCCCTGCCGATGATCCGAAGTCCGAAAACCGTTCTGAAAGCGGATCCGAAAGCTATCCACCCGATCCAGTAAATCCATCTCATGGCTCTCGTGAAACGGAATCGGGCAGTCCTTGCTGCTTGAGAATTTCCAGGGCGGCGCGGACGCCGCTTTCGATCGTGTGATGGGAGGTGTCGAGAATCGCAGCGCCTTGGGCCACTTTCAGCGGGGCGGTGGTCCGACCGCTGTCGGCGGCATCGCGGCTCGCCACGGAATCGACCTCACCGGTGCTGACCCGTCGTGCGGCGCGGACGTGCTCGTCGGCATCGACGTAGATTTTGAAAGGGCTTTCGGGAAAAACGACGGTGCCGATATCGCGGCCTTCGATGACGATGCTGGTGCGGTCCAGATAGTGGCGCTGCAAGTCGATGAGTTTTTCGCGAACGGCGGGAATGGCCGATACGGCGGAGACGTTGGCGTTGACCTCCTCGCTGCGGAGCTCGTCGGCGGGGTCGATGCCGTCGATGGTGACGGTGGAAACCTCCCCGTCATCACCACAGTGGATATCGATGCGGTCCAGCAGGCTGGCTACCGCCGCTCCGTTGGCAGGATCGATCTTTTCCCGGAGAACTTTCCAGGTGACCGCGCGATACATTTCCCCGGAGTTGACCATCACAAGTCCGAGCGAGCGCGCGAGATTGCGGGCGAGAGTGCTTTTCCCCGAGGCCGCGGGTCCGTCGATGGCGATGGCGAATCGCGGGGATGGAGAGTCTGGAAGTTTCACGCTCGGCTGACGGTGGGCAGTGTGAAGTCCTCCGGCCGCGACCGCTCCTGGCCAATCGCCCGGAGGTGGTGGGCAAAGCCGGGGTAGGAAGTGTTCACGCAATCGGTGTTGAGAACCACCGTCTCGCCTCTCGCAAAAAGGCCGGCGACGGCGAAGGCCATCGCAATGCGGTGATCGCCAAAGCTGTCCACGGTGGCCCCATGAAGCGGCTTGCCGCCCTCGATTTCCATTCCGTCGTCGAACTCGGTCACGTCGGCACCCATCGCGCGGAGGTTTTTGACGACGGTGGTGATGCGGTCGGTTTCCTTGACCCGGAGTTCGGCGGCGTTGCGGATGACGGTGCGCCCATTGGCGAGCGCCGCCGCGACGGCAATGACCGGAATCTCGTCAATGAGATTGGGGATTTCCTCCTCCAGCAGGGTGGTTCCGGTGAGCGAGGCGCCGTGGATTTCGATTTTCCCGATCGGTTCGCCTTCGCTCTGGTGGATCACGTCGATCATGTGGGCTCCCATCCGGCTGAGAACGCTGAGGATGGCGGTCCGTGTCGGGTTGAGGCCGACATCGATGATCTGGAGGCGCGAGCCCGGCAAAGCGGCGGCGGCAACAAGCCAGAAGGCGGCGCTGGAGATGTCGCCCGGAACCGTGAAGTCGCAGGACTCCGGCATCTGCCCGCCGTACATCGTGATCGAATTGCCGTCGGTTCGTGTGCTCACGCGGAATGAGGCGAGCATCCGCTCGGTATGATCGCGGGTGGCCGCGGGTTGGATGACGGTGGTCATTCCTTCCGCAAACATGCCGGCGAGGAGGATGGCGCTTTTGACCTGGGCGCTGGCAACCGGCATTTCATACTGGATCGGATGGAGCTTGGCCGGATGGAGGAGGAGCGGCGCGCAACCCGATTTCGCGCCCCGGGTGTCGATGATCGCGCCCATTTCGCCGAGCGGGTCGGTGATGCGTCCCATCGGACGGGAGGACAGGGAAGCATCGCCGAAGAGCTCCGACTCGAATTTCTGCCCGGCCAGCAGCCCCGCGAGCAGCCGCATGCCGGTGCCCGAGTTTCCACAATCGATCGGCGCGGAGGGTGCGGCAAGTTTCATGGAGCAGCCATGAATCCTCAGGTTGATCGGTCCGTAGCCGACGAGTTCGTCGAGAATCTCATGGCGGGCGCCGAGGGCTGCCACGGCCTTGAGAGTGTTCAGGCAATCCTCGCTCGGCAGGAAGTTCCGGAGGGTGCAGACGCCGTTGGAGAGCCCGCCGAGGATCGCGGCGCGGTGGGACATGCTTTTGTCGCCCGGGACGTTGAATTCAGCATGGAGACGATGGATCGCTTTGACTCGGAGTTCCGACATGAAGTGGGGTGAACAGAGGGGCTAGCCGAGGGATTTGAGATGGTCCCGGAGCTTCTTGCCGGTGAACAGCCATTGGCGGGCTTGTTCTTGGTCGGCACTTTCCAAGCTGGCAAGGATTTCACGAAGGTCCGCAAGGGTTTCGCGGATGGGGCCGACGAGCGCTTCGCGGTTCTCGATCAGGATTTCGGCCCACATGGTCGGGTTGCCCCCCGCGACCCGGGTGGTGTCCTTGAGACCTCCGCCGCCGAAGCGGCCTTCCGATGGATATTTGAGACAAACCCTGGCACAGCTGGCCGCCAGGATGTGGGGCAGATGGCTGATGCGGGCCACCAGCTCGTCATGCACCGCGGCGCTCATCCAGGTCGTGCGGCAGCCGACGGATTTCCAGAACCGCTCGAGGGCGAGGGCCAAATCGGCAGGGGCGCGGTCGTCGTTGGTCAGCAAACAGGCCGCGCCTTGGAAGAGATCCGCGCTGACCGCCGCCAATCCGTTGCGTTCCGATCCCGCCATCGGGTGGCTGCCGATGAATCGGTTCCCGCGCTCCGCCAGCAGGGGAGTGATGGCCAGGTGAGGGAAGCGCTTGACGCTGCCAACGTCCGTGATCAGGCAATTGGAGGGGATTCCGCATTCCAACGCCGCACCCACCAATGTGGCCATCGAACCGACGGGAATCGCCAGAATCACCAGGTCGGCCCCTTCCAGAGCCGCGCAAAGATCCGTGGTGACCTGGGAGATGCCGAGGGAAAGGGCATGCTCCGCCGTTTCCTTCCGGCGTGCCCAGAGACGGACATTCGGAGGGGAGGCGGTATTGGGTAGTGCCAGGGCGAGGGAGCCGCCGAGCAGCCCCCCTCCCAGGATGGTGATGTTGGAGAAATCTTGGCTCATGGTAAAAAGAACGACCGGTTCCAGTGTCCCGGAGCCGGTCAGCCTATCCAATCGGTTTGCCGGGTTCAGTTCCGCCTGGTCAGGGGACGCGGAAATATTTTTTCTCGGAAGCCGGATAGGTTGGGTCTTGGACGAGAGTGCCGCTGGGGATGTCGCGGACGTCGACGATCTTTTGGTTGAACGGGCTGAAAACGAAGCCCGGTTTTCCAGGCACCGGGGCGGCAAAATCGAAGTCGCGCTTTTCTTCGGCAGGGGGTTTTGGTGCGGGAGCGGGGGTATCTTCCAACGCGTCGCGCCGGGTGGGTGCCGATGGCGGCTTTTCACTGCGCTCGCGCATCCGCTCCCGTTGTTGCTGGACCTGCTGCTGGGTCGGGCTGGTGACGGTCTGCTCGGGCGGGACGGGGCCCGTGGGGGGGCGGCCGCGTTCTTCGAAAGGGTAACAGGAGGCCAACAAGATGCTGCCGAGCGTGGCGGATCCGATGAGAAAGCGGGAGTTCATGGCGTTAGATGGAGAAGTCTTCGGGAGCGGCGGGCCGGGGAATGTGGGGGACGCGGTTCGCGAGGCATGATGAAGATTGCTGGGATGGCGTCAAGCAGGGGCTCCGGAATTCCGGAGGAATGACATTGCAAGATTCACTTCCCGGACTAGGCCTGTGGCCTTCGTGGACGGACAATCACTTCAGACGAAAATTTTGGCGTGGATCCGGGGGGCGGACGGTGTTTTCGCATCGTTCGGAGAGGCGGCGCTGGAGCTCTTCCGTTTCCAATTCGAGCGCAATCCGGCATACCGGCGCTATGCGGAGGCACTCGGCAAAGCGCCGGAAACCGTGATGACCTGGCAGCAGATCCCGGCGGTGCCGACAGATGCGTTCAAATTGCCGGCGCATCCGCTGCGGTGTTTTCCGGCGGAGCGGGTCGCCCGGACGTTTTTCACGTCCGGGACCACGCGGGAGGTCAGGGGGCGGCATGAGTTCGAGAGCCTGGAGTTCTATGAAGCCGCGATCCTGAGCGGTTGGAGGGAGCTTGGATTGCCGGATATCGGCCGGGCTTGCTTCATTTCCCAATCGCCCGCGGATGCCCCGGATTCTTCGCTCGTCCACATGTTCCGGACCTTGGCGGGTAGGGCGGGTGGGCCGTGGCTGATCCGGGCGGATGGGGAATTCGATCTCGCTCCGTTGGATGCGGCTGTCGCCAGCGGGGAGCCGGTGGCGGTGTTTTCCACCGCGCTGGCCCTTCTGCGGTTGATGGATGCCGCGCCGCCGATGCTTTTGCCAACGGGCTCCTGGGTTTTCGAAACCGGGGGCTACAAGGGGCTCTCCATCACGCTCGATCCGGAGAATTTCCGCGGGCGGGTGGGGGAGTTCTTCGCGATTGATCCCTCGCGGATTCTCAACGAATACAGCATGACGGAGCTTTCCTCGCAGTTTTACAAGTGGCCGGGAGAAAAAGTCCATCGCGGCCCGCGTTGGACGCGGGTGCGGGTGGTCGATCCCGAGACCGGACGGCCCGCGGAGGAGGGGCAGGCGGGCTATTTGGAGGTCGTGGATCTGGCGAATGTCGGATCGGTGCTCGCGATCCGGACCCAGGATTTGGCCATCGCGACGGGAGATTCGGAGTTCCTGCTGCTAGGCAGGGATCCGGGAGCCATTCCGCGCGGGTGCTCCCGATCCGCGGATGATCTATTGCGAAACCGATGAGCACGACTTCCCAGCGCATCGGATCCCTCGTGATCCAAGCTCCAGCCCTGGAGCGATGGGTGGGCGAGTATGACGGGAAAACTCTGCTGGAATGGCTGGACCGGGAGTTGGGGCATCGCGAGGCGCTGGATGGCTGGGTGCCGCACGGCAGCATCTTTTCGCGTGCTGTGGCGCTGTCGCCGGTGCTGCATGTAGTGAGCGGAAACACGCCTCACGCGGCCTTCCAATCGGTTTTCCGCGGGCTGCTTCTGGGGGCACTGAACCGGGTGAAGCTGCCGGGCGCGGGATTGCCGGAATTTGAGGAATGGGTGGCGAAACTGCCCGCCGGTCTGGCTCCGCTGGTTGAGATGAGGCGGGATCTCCCGGCCCCGTGGCTGGATTGCGCGGCGGCGGTGATTTTCGGCGATCAATCCACGATCGAGACGTTCCGCCGCCTTCTTCCGCCGGGGATTCCACGAATCGAGCACGGCCCGAAATGGAGCATCGCGGCGGTTTTCGACCCCACGGAGGAGGCGGCGGAGCGGGTCGCCGAAGATGTGCTGAAGCATGAACAACGCGGCTGCCTCTCGGTGCAGGCGGTCTTCGTGGAAGGGGAGGTGATCAGGTTCGGACACAAGCTCGCGGCAGCGATGCAGCGGTTCCGCGAGCGTGAGGGGCGGCCGATTCCGGCCCTGTCCGATTCCGGAGCGGTGTTCAACGCGAGGGAACTGGCGCGCTTCCGCGCCGCGAACGGTGAGCCGCTGCGGCTCTGGGAAAGCGCGGGATCGACCGCTTGGACGGTCCTTTTCGATCCCGACCCGCGGCTTGCGCCGGGTCCGCTCAACGGTTTCGTGACGCTTCATCCGCTGCCGGAAAAATTCGGTGCGGAGGCGCTCGGGCCCGAGGCGGAATTCATTTCGACCGCCGCCCTTTTCCCATTCTCGCCGGAAAACGTGGAAAAGCTCGCCCCGCTCGCGCCGCCGAGGATTTGCGAGGCGGGCAACGCGCAGAAACCGACCCTTTTATGGCATCACGATGGCGAGCAGACGCTCGCGACGCTTGTCCGCTGGCGAGATCTCGGCTGAAAGTCATGGAACCACATGCCCGACGTCCCCAATCATGCCGAAGGAACGATTCTCGAACCCATGGGAGGAGATCTCTACCGGGGGTGGAACTGCCCGGGATCACCGGCACCCGTTGGAATCCAAATCGCAGCTTAGGGACTTACCTCAAGCGACCATGCCAAAATCCGGGCTCCCGGCTGCCATGGGCCAACGCCACGACGACCAGGAAATCCTCCCGAATCACGTAGGCGATGTAGTAGGGAAACACCGGGCAGTTCACGCGCCGATACCCGCCTTTCCGTTCGCGCCACAGACAAGGGGCGCTTGCCGCCGTATTGAGAACCCCGGCTATCTCGTCACGAAACCGCTTTCCCAGCCCTTGCTCGCGATTTTCGTAGTATTCCGCAGCCTCGAATAAATCCTGCCGGGCTTCTGTCGTGTAATCGACGATCATCGCCCGAGCCGTCGGTCGAGTTCCGCGAAAACGTCCGATGCCCGGTGCCGTTCCGTCGCACCACCATCAAGCTGGTCGATCCTGCGCACGATTTCGGCCTCCCATAGCGCATCCACCGCCGGATCACCGGCCGGTTCCGTGCTGAGCAGGATTCGGTGCGCGAGAGTCACCCGCTGGTCTTCCGGGAGGCGCATAACTTCTTTTTCCAAGCTCTCGAGTGCGGTAGCCATGCGCGGAGAATACCTGCTCCATGGAACGGTTCAAGCCCTTGATCCCAGCGGCGGTGATCATCGGCGATCAATCCACGATCGAGGCGTTCCGCCGCCTTCTTCCGCCGGGGATTCCACGAATCGAGCACGGCCCGAAATGGAGCATCGCGGCGGTTTTCGATCCCGACCCGCGGCTTGCGCCGGGTCCCGCTCAACGGTTTCGTGACGCTTCATCCGCTGCCGGAAAAATTCGGTGCGGAGGCGCTCGGGCCCGAGGCGGAATTCATTTCGACCGTCGCCATTTTCCCCTTCACTCCGGAGCATGCGGAAATAGTCTCCGCACTGGTTCCCCCAGGATCTGCGAAGCGGGAAAGGCGCAGGATCCGACGGTTTCTTGGCACCATGACGGCCAGCGGACGCTCGCGACGCTTGTCCGCTGGCGCGATTTCGGCTGAAAGTCATGGAAACACATGCCCGACGTCCCCATTCACGCCGAAGGAACCGTTCTCGAACCCATGGGAGGCATTCTTTATCGGGTGGAACTGCCTAACGGAAAAGTCATTCTCGCCCACCTTTCCAAGCCGCTGACCGAGGCCGGGACCATTTTTGAAACGGGCGGGAAAGTTCTATTGGAACTCACGCCCTACGATTTCGACCAGGCGCGGATTCTGTCTCACCTGTAGGGCCGGTCCAAGCTCTTCCTAACTCCCGGCGAGAGCCGCGGCGTCCTCGACGCAGATCAATGCGGGATTGCTCGCCGCTTGCACTTCGCCGACCTCATACTCGGCCCAGATGGCGTAGGCCCGCTTTTCGGGTGCCTCCCATCTGAATTTCCCTTCGCCATCCGCCTCGCCCAACAGTGTGTCCTCGGAGAAAAACCTCACCTTTTCGACTGTCGCTCCGTCTTTGGAAAGCTCGGTGCCGAGCACCAGATCCGCCCCGTAAGGAACCGAGATTCCAAAGGATTCCGTCGGCTTGAACTTTGGGAGCTTCTTCGATCCGTCGGCCGTCTCCGCCGTGAGGTGAACCGGCGAATCCTTCGTCTGTCAGGCGCGCCAGACGTAGGCTGTCGCGCGGTCGGGGAGCCACACCACGTCTTGATGTTTCCCCTGGTAATCGGCGGCAAGGGTGATGGAGGCGAACCGCCCGTCGATGGTGGAGCGGTCCCCCTTCCAGCCCGAGTTGAAATCGACTGGTTTCAGCGGGACCGGATCACC
>JBBSJY010000146.1:0-11675 GCA_038256845.1 Verrucomicrobiales bacterium
AGCAAGGGACAGCGATGCCGTAATCGAGGAATCACGGGAACACGAGAAAATCCAACCAAACCGGCCCATCGCCACCGGTGGGGATTCATGATTCATCTCGACACGAACCTGCTGATCGGTGCCTTGGATGAAAGCGATGACCAGCATCAGTTTGCCCGTCAAATATTGGCCCACCCCGGACTCTTTTTCTGCTCTGCCGTGGCATGGATGGAATTTCAATCCCGGCCGATCCCTCCCTCACTGGGTGAAATTGCCCACGGCATCCTCACGGGCGGAATCCTCCCGTTTGACACTGCGGCCGCCGCCCTCGCCGGTCAGCTTTTCCTCGCCACCAGCTCCAAGCGTCGCACCCGCCTTTGATACCATGATCGCCGCCACCGCCATCCTCTCAGGTGCCGAGCTGGCCACCGCAAACCCGGAGGATTTCCGCCCCTTCGTCGCCCATGGACTCAGACTGGCCGCAATCCGATTTCCTTAAATCCCACCCGGACTTGGCCAACTTAGGCACATGCAAACCGCCAACATCGCCACCGCAAAATATCAATTCAGCCGCCTGATCGAGCTGGTGAAACAGGGGGAGACGATCCTGATCACCGATCGGAACAAACCGGTTGCCACACTCCGACCGATTGGCGCGGGTTGCGAGGCGGGATTGGAAGCCTTGCACTCCAGCGGGCTGCTTTCCCCACCGTCCGAGGTTCTGGATATGCCGACCTTCCTGGCGGCGGAGCGCCCGGCCTTGTCTCCGGCATCCTCTCTCTCGAAAGCGGTCCTTGAGGAACGGGAGGACGGCCGATGATCTTCTGGGACAGCTCGGCGCTCGTCGCGCTTCTGGTCGCGGAGGATGAAACCGACCGCCGAGCATTGGACTGACGATGCCCCGCCGCGGGTCGTCGGCGTCGATCTTCGTTGCGGACCTTTAGATCGCCGAACCCGATAGACGGAGTCCTCGCGGGTTCCCCCGCAGCAAGGGCGAGTGCGATTGTTTCCTTGTGGACGTCGAGTCCGACGTATTAGAAACCTAGGCACGCCAGCACTTTTTTCCAAGACTACGCCCGGCAGGAGCTTCAGCCATAGAATCTCGGAAGAAAATGATGCACCTATTCTCATTCTCGGGTAAAGCTGACCGCTTTGAGTGGTGGGTCGTTTCTATCATTACCGACGCAGCTGCTCAGCTCGGTCTGATGTTCGGGATTTTGTCGCTGCACTCGAACGCTTCCTTTCGGCACTTACAGGCCGGAGGATTGTTTCTTTGTGTCGTCGTGGCACTCTGGATGTCGATTGCAGTGTCGGTGCGCAGAATGCGGGATCGCGAACGTCCGCCGTGGCTTCTATTTGCCGGATTGGTGCCGGTGGTAGGTTGGATCTGGTATTTCATCGAGTGCGGAATCATGCCCGCGCCCGGCAGAAGAGGGCCACGTAAACTGGTCAGGCGGATCGTGACCGCAGATGCCGGACAAGGCGGTGCAGACGACGCCGAGGAAACCGTCTAATTAAATCGGCCGGGGCTTTTCACCGGCGCGCCTGTCCTCTAACTTTCTGCGAAGATTAGAATCGTGAATCCTTACTAAACCCATGAAACGGTTACTACTGATGATCCTAAAAAGGAAAATGAAAAGGTCGCCATTCAGGGGTAAGTGACGTATTTTCAGGGCCATGGAAGCTCCCATGGCCTTGATTCCCGTTCACGCGCAGGGTGAGTCCGAAAACACCCCGCGATACCCCTCTGGAACCTGGCCGCTCGACACCCCGGGCGGACGCTTTCATGCCGAGTGGGACGATCAGGCTCCCGTCACCCGCGAAGGGCAGTTGATCTTCTTTTTCCAGGTTCTCCAGACCGGCGGGCGTTGGGAAGAATTCCTGCGCCAGTGCCCGCTCCACTACACCGGCAACCGTGGTAGCGGCGCCCACAACATCATCGGCACCATCATGGCGCTACGCCCACATCAACGCCATCCGTGGCGACGGGATCAACCCCGGACTGTTAGGAATGAGTGGTGTGTGCAGCGAGGATGCCGTGCGCCTGGCCATGGGACGCATTGAGGAAACAGCCGGACTCGACTGGCTTTCCACCCAGATCCTCGCCGGCATCCCGCCCGCCCTTCACCTGCCGTGGATCCTTGACATCGACGTCACTGTCAAGCCCCTCTACGGCCATCAGCAAGGTGCTGCCGTCGGATACAATCCGCAGAAACCCGGTCGCCCCAGCCACGTCTATCACAGCTATTTCGTCGCCAACCTCCGCATCAGCCTCGGCGTCGAAGTGCGTCCCGGCAACGAGCATGCCGCCGCCAAAGGCCTGCCCGGACTTTGGCAAACTCTCGAAAAACTCCCCCGCCACCAATGGCCCACCTTCAGTCGCGGTGATTGCGGTTATGGCAGCCAGACAGTCATGTTAGAGCACGAGCAGCGCGACCTGCCCTATCTCTTCAGGCTCCGCCACACCGCCAAGGTCAAGGAGCTCGTCACCCGCATGATGCGCCGGGGCGCGCTCTGGCAGGACTGCGGCGATGGCTGGGAAGCCATGGAAACCACCCTGCGCCTCAGCGGTTGGACCCGGGAAAGACGGGTCATCCTCGTGCGTGAAAATCCCGCGCGTGCGCCCGTTAGGGAGCCCGGAAAATCGCGTCGAGGTAAAGACCGCCAAACCCTCCTGCCCAACGCCAACGGCGAGGGCTGGGACACCCGCGCCGCCCCTTGGAGTGGCAAGATCGCCGTGTTGGTCAGCTCGTCGGATGTCGGGGCCTTTCCCACTCAGGTCATGCCCAAACACTACCGCGGCCGCGGCGATGCCGAAAACAACTTTGACGAACTCAAAAACCAATGGGGCTGGAACGGCTACACCTCGCGGCGGCCGGTCTCCAGTTGGCTCACGGCCAACCTCATCGCGCTGATTTACAACTGGTGGAACCTCTATCTGCGCTTCCACGACGAGGAGCATCACCGCGAAGCCATCCGCACCCGGCCGATGCTCATGTCCGGAGTCGGACGGCAGGTCCGGAGCGGCGGCCAAAAGACCGTCAAGGTCAGCGTCCTGCATGAAAAAGGAGACATCATCGCCCAAGCTGTCACACGGACCAGCAACGAGTTGCATCGCATCCGGGCCATGATGGAGCGTCGAGCAGCGCTGGACGCTGCTATTGACCCGCGTGCTCCGTCGCTGGCTGGGAGGAAAGTGGCTGCCCGGCTTACCGGAAGACGCCGGACTGCTGCTCGCTCAGTGGATAAGAACCGCCCCCGTTTGCGACCATCCGGCCAAAGTCAAAACGTCTCGCTCAGAGGCGCAAGATGAACCTGCCCATTTTCCTTTTTAGGGTTACATCTCCACGATCCGCAAACTAGGGATGGATCTGATGGAATCCATCAAAGCCGCCTTCGCCGGGAATCCCGTCAGCTTTTCATCCTGAATAGTTACCTTTTTTCGTGGGTGCGTGGGTTTGGGCTCATTTGGCTGCGGGGAGCACATCAGCGGAAAGCCGCAGAGCTTCCTCAATCCGGGCGAGGTGCGGAATCGCTTCCTGCGCGCCCCGCTCCAATGTGGCGAGAGCACCGGCGGCGTTCGCGTGCCGGAGGCTTTCGGAGAAATCCATACCGCGGGCGAGGCAGGCGGCATAGGATCCGGCGAACGCGTCCCCCGCCCCGACGGTGTCCACCGGAGCGACATACAGGGCCGGAATATCAAGGTGAGACGTGGAAGAAATGCCAAGGGTGGAGGCAGAGCCGCGTGTAATCACCAACCGCGATATGCGATGGCTTTCCGCAACCGCTTGCAAGCGTTCCATATCATCCAATTTGTCGCGGCCGAAGATCGCTTCCGCCTCGCCTTCATTGACGATCAGGGTGTGGATCGGGTGCGTTCCCCAAGGAAACCCATCCTGCCAGGGGGAAGGATTCACCACCGCCGGCACTTCATGTCGTGCGGCCAGGCGGAGGGCTTCCAGCACTACCGGTTGCGGCACCTCCCATTGCAGGAGCACCACATCGGCGGCGGCCACCATGTCTTCGCAGACGTGTTCCGGCTTCATCATCCCGTTGGCACCGGCTCCGGAGATGATCTGGTTTTCCCCCGTCTCGTCCACGGCGATCATCGCGGTCCCGGTGAGGGCGCCGGAGATGATGGAAATGCCGCTCACATCGATCCCTTCCAAAATCAGATGTTCCTGATAGGAGGCTCCGGCGGGATCATCTCCCACACAACCTATCAGCGATACATCAAGTTCGTTACGCGCAGCGGCGATGGCCTGGTTGGCTCCCTTGCCGCCGAATTTCTGCAGCAAGCTCGATGCGGCGACGGTTTGGCCGGGATCGGGCAGGCGCCGGACGCGCGCGATCCAGTCCACATTGAGCGAGCCCACCACCAGGATGCGAGGTTTGTCAGATTTCATGAAGTCGGGCGCGTTTGCGAAGTCCGTCGGCGATCACCGCGAGGATGATGACGGCTCCGGTGATGAGGCGTTTCATGGGTTCCGTAGCACCGGCTTGCGCCAGTCCGGCTTCCAGAGTGGCGATGATCAGCACGCCGAGAAAAGAACAAATGACCGATCCCCGGCCGCCGCTGAGGCTGGTGCCGCCGATGACCGCCGCGGCGATCGCGGCCAATTCCATCCCGCCGCCGGCATTGGGATCGGAAGCGCCGAGGCGGGCGACATGGCAGATCGCGGCGATTCCGGCAAGGGCGCCGGCCAACGCGAAAACGATCAGTTTGATCGGCCGGGGATCGATGCCGGCCAAACGCGTCGCCGATTCGTTGGTTCCCACCGCGATCATTTTCCTGCCGAACACCGTGCGGGTCAGCAGCACATGCCCGGCCAGAACCACCGCCAGCGACAGCACGAAGGCCGGGGAAATCAGCAATCCTCCGATGGGCCGCGCCAGACCCTCCACCGCGCCGCCGAGATATTTCGTTTGCGAACCGGTCGCAAGATATGCCCCGCCCCGCGCCATTTCCAGCATGCCCAGCGTGACGATGAACGAAGGAACCCGAAATTTCACCACGATGCCGCCGTTCACCGCGCCGGCCAACCCTCCCACGGCGACGCCGGCCGAAACTGCGGACCACAGCGGCCATTGCCAATCCACCAGCAGGAGTCCTACGACGGATCCCGCCAGCGCCAGCACCGAACCCACGCTCAGATCGATGCCGCCGATGATCAGCACCAGCGTCATGCCTGTCGCGAGCACGGCCAGGGTGGGAATCCGGTTGGCGATGCCTCCGAAAGTGGGCACTGTCAGGAAGCGGTCGCTCAGCAGGCTGAACAGCAGCACCAGCGCGCCGAGAATCAGCACCAGCGCGGCGTAGTCGAGGGAGCGGCGGAAAACTCCCGTCATGCCGGCAGCCCCTCCGATTGATCAAGATGCCCTTGAAAGGCGGCCTGCGTCAGATTCTCCGCCGTCCATTGTTCCGGGGTGAATTCCGCGACGATCCGTCCGGCGGACATCACGGCGATGCGGTCGCACAATGCCATCAGCTCCCGCACCTCGCTGGAGACCACCACCAGCGATTTCCCGTCCTTCGCCAGATCGCGCAGTAGATGATAGATCGTTTCCTTCGATGCCGCATCCACGCCGCGGGTCGGCTCATCTAGCAGAAGCACCGCGGCGTCCCGCATGAGCCAGCGGGCCAGCACGATTTTCTGCTGGTTGCCACCGCTTAATGTCCGGGCCGGCTGATCCATATCCTGGCACCGCACGTCGAGCCGTTCACGCAGCGGTTCGGTCCGGCGCGATTCGCCGCTTCCGATGAAGAGCCCCTTCAAAGTCGCGAGAGTTGCGTTCACGCGCATGCCCTGCGTCATGAGCAAGCCGTCCTGTTTCCGGTCCTCGGGCACCAGTCCGAGGCCCGCCCGGACCGCGTCCGACGGCTGACGGATCACCACCGGACGCAGCGGAAATCCCAGCTCGACCGTGCCCGCCTCGCGCGCATCGGCACCGAAGATCGCCCGCAGGGTTTCCGTGCGCCCGGCGCCCACCAGACCGGAGATGCCGAAAATTTCACCTTCATGCACTTCGAAATCCACATCCCGCACCGCCTTGCCCGCACACAGGCCCTTCACCCGCATGGTGACGCGTTCTTTCCTGTGCGAACCCGCCGCCGCGGCGGCCAGTTCCCGCCCCGCCATCAGGCTCACCAATTCCCGCGTCGAGGTTTCCGCCATCGGCATCGTCGCGATCCGCCGGCCGTCGCGCAGCACGCTGACGGTATCCGCGATTTCCCGCAGCTCCTCCATGCGATGGCTGATATAGATAATCCCCTTCCCCTCGCCCCGCAGCCGCCGCAAATGAGTGAACAGGACTTCGGTTTCCTTCGCTGTTAGAGCGGCCGTCGGTTCGTCGAGGATGATCACGCGGCAATCCTCGGCCAAGGCTCCGGCGAGCACCACGAGCTGTTGTTTGCCGATACCCAAGGTTCCCGCGGATCCGAAAGGATCGATATCTTCCAGCCCCACCCGTGCCAGCGCCCGCTCCGCCTCGTGCCGCAGGCGGCGGCGCGAGACAAATCCCCATCCGGACGGCAGCCGGTGGAGAAAAAGATTCTCGGCGACGCTCAGTGTCGGCAGCAGGTGCAGTTCCTGAAGCATCAATGTGATACCCAGCCGCTGGGCGTCGCCGCGGTTCCGGGGCGCGTGCCGTTTCCCATCTAACAACAACGTTCCGCTATCGGCGGGAAGCAATCCGGCGAGGATATTGGCAAAGGTGCTTTTGCCCGCACCGTTTCCGCCGACCAGCGCATGGACCTCGCCGGCATGCAGCGAGAAATCGAAATCCCGCAGCACCGGCGCCGCGAAACTTTTGTTCAAACCATCGACCGATAGAAGACCAGCCATGGGTCACTCGGTGATGACGTCCAACGGCGTGGTTTTGTCGGCCGGAGCTTCCTCGCCTTTCAAAATTTGCAGGGCCATCTCGATGCCGAACACCGCGAGCTGGTCGCCGTGCTGGTCCGCCGTGGCCACCATCCTCCCGTCCGCGAGCAACGGTCCGACCGCCCCGATGTTGTCGAAACCCGCCACCAGCACCTCGCCGGTGCGCCCCGCCGCCTGCACGGCCGCCACCGCGCCGAGCGCCATGTTATCATTACCACAGATCAATGCCTTCAGGTCCGGATGTTCGGAAAGCATGGCCGTGGCAACATTGTTGGCGCGGTCCATTTCCCACTGGCCGCTCTGGATGCCGACGATGTTCATTCCCGCCGCCTTCATCGCCTCCTCGGCTCCCGCGCGGCGCTGCTGGCCGTTGAAAGCGGTCGGGATGCCTTCGATGATCGCCACCTTGTCGCCGGGCCGCAGGTTTCCGGCCACCACTTCGCCCACCCGCTTCGCCCCCTCGCGATTGTCCGGGCCGACGAAGGGCACCGACAGCCCGGCCTGCTTCAGAACGCCGGCGTCCAGCTTGTTATCGATGTTGATCACGAGAACCCCGGCGTCCGTGGCGCGTTTCAGCGCGGGAACCAGCGCCTTGGAATCCGCGGGAGCGATCACGATGGCATCCACTCCCTGCGCCACCATTTGCTCGACCAGCGCCACCTGTTCCGCCAGATCCGTTTCGTTTTTGATGCCGTTGACGATCAAATCGTAATCTTCGGCGCCGGACTGTTGGTGCTGTTTGGCACCCTCTGCCATGTTGCTGAAAAACTCGTTGGCGAGCGACTTCATCACCAGCGCGACCCGGGGTTTTTCCGCGCCGTCCGAAGCGTTTTCGCGGGAACCGCAGCCGATGGCGGCGAGGGCGATCAAGGGCAGCAACAAGGATGCGAGCGGGCGGGATGGGAGGTGCATTTCCGTGGGAGGGTTTCGGGCTTGCGCAAACGTTTGTGCGAAATATGGGGCAGGTCGATCAGGAAAACGCGCGCCGGTGGATTTTCCGTCACTCCGGGTGCATCACCGAGGCGCGTTCGATCAGCGTCATGGGTAAAATCACCTGGGAGGTTGGCAATTCCGTATCCGCTTGCGAAGCGGCGAGGACCTCGAAAAACAGGTCCATCGCCCGCGCGCCGAGTTCCTCGACCGGCTGGGCCACCGTGGTCAGCGGCGGCGAGATCCACTCCGCCCACGGCTGGTCGTCGAAGGAAACGAGGGAAAGCTGTTCGGGCACCTTGATGCCGAGTTCGCGGGCCGCGTGCAGGACTCCCAGCGCCATCACGTTTCCCAGCGCGATGACGGCGCTCGGCCGCGGCTGGCGGGACAGCAGCTCCAGCGCCTCCTCGCGCGCGGAGGCGAGAGTGTAATCCCGGCCGACGATCCATGCCGGAGGTAGGGGCATCTTGTGCCGCTTCATCGCCTGCCGGATGCCGCGCACCCGCGCCATGTTGGTGGAGCTCACGGCCAGGCCCTGCACGCAGCCGATCCGCCGGTGTCCGGCCTTGGCCAGGCATTCCACCGCCAGCGTCGCGCCCGCCTCGTTGTCTCCCGCCACGCCGGGCACGGCCAGCTCGGGCAGCAGCCGGTCCAGCAAAACCAGCGGAATGCCCGCCTGGTGCACGGCCGCCAGATGATCATGCCGCCCGCCCACCGGCGCGACCAGCAATCCGTCCACCCGCCGGCTTTTCATCAGCCCCACGTTCTTCGCCTCGACCTCCGTGTCTTCCTCGCTGTCGCACAACAGCACCGAGTAGCCCTTTTGCCGCGAGGCCCGCTCCGCCTGCCGCGCCAGCGCTGCGAAAAACGGATTGGAAATATCCGGAATGATCAGCCCCACCGTCTGCGTCGTGCGCAAGCGCAACCCACGCGCCACCTCATTGATCACCACGCCCTGGCGGCCGGCTTCCAGCAGCACCCGCTCGCGGGTCTTCAGGCTGATCCGCACCATCTCCGCCTTCCCGCTCAAAACCCGCGACACGGTGGATACCGAAACTCCCGTCCTCTCCGCCAGTTGCTTGAGCCCTTCCGGCGGATGCGCTGCCATGCTCCATCAAACGGCGGCGCGGCCCGGCCGGTCAAGCTTGTCGTCGCCCCGGCCACCTTGCCGGAACCTTCATGCACAAACGTTTGCGCTTTTCAGTTGACGCCGGGCCGCCATCCGCCGATCCACAGGGATATTCCATTTCGAAAATTAATGATAAAACCCTTCCGCCCGTCCCTCTTGCCAGGCAGCCGTCCGCGGCCGCTGCGGCCTGAGCGGCCTGTCTTTGCTCGCCGGATGGTGCCTTGCATCCGTCGCGCTGGCGGAGGAGCGGGTGAAACTCAATTTCGACGCGGACATGGACACCGATTCGCCGGCCAGCCGGACCACAGCGTGGACTACATGACGAACATCCGCTATCTCCTGGAAAGCGTTCCCGACGCGCACAGCCCGCTGGACGGCATCGGACCGGTCAACCGGAAGGTGAAGCACTGGGTGGCGATGGCCGGCCGCTACCCTTCCGACATGCGCAATGTCGGTTTCACCGCAAACATCCGGCCGGACGTAGAATCCGCGCTCATCGCCTTCGCCGACTGGCCGAGGCCGCTCATTTTCAGCGGCGGCACGGGGTTCTCCAACCACGTCCGCACCGATGAAGCTGCGCCAAACCATTTCTAGCAATCCCGTCCGCCGCGCCTACGAGATTTATTTTGGCGGCACCGTCCAGAATCAGAACAGCGCGGACCAGATCGCCCTGCTGGTCGCGGCGCGCGGAACAGGCGAGCGCGATCACCCGCTTTTGAACCACCCCCTGCCCACCCTACCATGAACGCAATCAAGCAGCTTCTCCTTTCTGCCGCGCTGCCGCTGGCGGCGCTCGTCTGCCACCCGCTCCTGGACGCGGCGGAGCCGACCGTGAACATCATCTTCGACACCGACATGGGTGCTGATTGCGATGATGTGGGTGCGCTGTTCATGCTCCACGGGGCGATCGAGCGTGGGGAAATCACGCTCCTGGCCACCATCGGATGTACGTCCTCGGAATTTATCGCTCCGTGTATCGATGCGGTGAACACTTGGTTTGGACGGCCTGAGATTCCCGTTGCAACACTGAAGGACTCCGGGTTTATGCCCAGTCCAGGATATTCCAGAGAGGTTTCCGCGGAATTTCCTCACCGCTTTCCCACGAGCGCGGACTACCCCGACGCAGTGAAGCTCTATCGTGAAGTTTTAGCCAAACAACCGGATGACAGTGTGACAATAGTGGCCGTAGGTCCGCTCAGGAATCTGGCCAATCTGCTGAAATCGCGCCCCGACGCGACCAGCCCTTTGGATGGTCCTGCGCTCGTCGCCAGGAAAGTGAAGCGGCTCGATATCATGGGTGGTAAATATCCGCCGGATGCCAGCAAACACGCCGAGGACGGAGAATTCAACTTCAAGCAGGATCCCGCATCGACAGCGCTGGTCTGCTCCGAATGGCCGACGCCAGTGCTCTTCAACGGGGAAGGCGGTTCGACCAGCTCCGGCCGCCGCGTCACCTACGAGATGCCCGAGCACAATCCGCTCACCTTGGCCTATATGCTTTCTGACTCGGTAGGTTTCGCCGGCGATCGCCTGAGCTGGGATCCGGTCTCCTGTCTCGTGGCCATTCGCGGCGCGGCACCGTGGTATACGATCGTCAGCGGAGGAACCAATGTCGCCGATCCGGTGACCGGCGTGAATAGCTGGCAGGAGGGCGGTGAGCGCAAACATTCCTACCTGGTCTTGGATCGGAAACGGCCCAAGAGCGAGGTGGAAACCGCGCTTGAGGACCTGATGGTAGCCGGCAAGCCGCAGCCAGCCAACCTCACCTTCGATACCCTCGCTTATGCCAAAGCCGGGATGGTCGAGATCACGGGATCCGGCGAGCGCGACAAGAACGGTGACTGGCAGAATAAGGAACCATCGAGTTGGATTCAGTACCAGTACGTCGATGGACGGAAATACCTGGTGAATTCGTACGCCGTCATTTGCCCGGATAAACAGCGCTTGCCGCGCACACTGGAATTATCCGCGTCCAATGATGGCGGGGAGAGCTGGACCGTAGTGGACAGTCAGAGTTCGCTTGCGTTTACAGATCAAACTTCGCGCCTCGATTTTACCATCGCGAAACCAGGAACATGGAATATCTATCGACTCAGGGTGGCGGCTGCCAATGAGAGCGCAGGCACCCTGATCGCCGCGGTCGAACTCAAACAATCAATTAACTGCAATGCCAAGGTCGCTGCCGCCAGCGTGTCACTTGATCGCCAGTCGCTCACCATTCCCGTCAATGGTCGTGCGGCGCTCAACGCGACCATCGCACCAACCAACAGCGGAGAGCGCCAGGTCGCCTGGACTTCCAGTGATCCGGACACGGCGGAGGTGAAGGGGATTGGTGAACAGATCGCCATGATCGTAGGCAAGAAACCGGGAACCTGCACCATCGCCGCGGTGGTCGGCAAGGTGACTCAAGTCAGCACTGTCACGGTAACTCCATCCACGCTGCCGGCGGACTGGAACTACCAGGAACTTAACCAGCCGCCCATTCCCGGTGCGGTCTCGGTGATTGACGGAACATTCACGCTCACGGGCAGCGGCCATGCGATGAGCTCGTTTTGGGAGGGGGTCATCGACCAGGGCGTGTTTGTCAGAAAACCGGTGCGGAGCGAGGTGGACATTTCCGCCCGCCTGACCGGCCTGGGGCCGAACGTCGGCGGTCCCAAGGCCTACGCGAATGATCGCAGGCCCTCGACCGCTTCCGGGTTGATGATTCGGGAATCGTTCACCGTA
This sequence comes from Verrucomicrobiales bacterium, assembly GCA_038256845.1. GTDB lineage: Bacteria > Verrucomicrobiota > Verrucomicrobiia > Verrucomicrobiales > Akkermansiaceae > Luteolibacter. Next base: position 11,650 of record JBBSJY010000146.1, read on the forward strand.
CCCAGCAGTCGTTATGCGCTGATCCA
>JBBSJY010000147.1:0-11654 GCA_038256845.1 Verrucomicrobiales bacterium
CTTGAGGGGCACCCCGCAATCCGGACAGCTTGGCTTGCAACGGCCGTCACGAAGCATCGCGACTTGCACTCCGACTTTTTCCACTAGAACCTTACCCACGACGCACCCGGCGAACCGGAACAACTCCTTGATGTTGAAAGCTTTCACAGACACAGCACAAGGCCGATGCCAGGTGCGTCACTACCCTAAAACGCAAGCTAAGGATCCGCTAAACAATAAACTACCGGATTCGGATTCAGTCGTTCGGGTGTATCTCATAGTTCCATTCTCCATGGAATTTGTTGCGTTTGATAAATACTTCCCCGAGTTCTTCAGCGGTGATCTTGCGCCCTTTCGTATATGTTTTTTCGTCCAGCCACGCATGCACTTCCAGACCTTCCCCGGTCGTGGTCGAGCCTATCAGGTTCACGACTACTTCGTGAGTCTCCAGCGGCACCCCCTGCCAGTTGCGCGTGATGTGACAGAAGAGCCGATGCTCGATCTTATTCCATTTGCTCGTCCCTGGCGGGTAGTGACACGCCTCGAAGATCATGCCGGTCCTGTTGGCCAGTCGCTGCAATTCCCATAGCCAGAGACGGGTTCGCGGACTGTTGCTACCACCGCAGTCAGCCGTGATAAGCACTCTGCGCGGCGCTTCATATCGCTTCCTTCCCATCCGCTGCCACCACCGTTCGATTGCCGCAACCGCGAACTCGGCGGTATCGCACCCAATACCGACCGATACGCCCGCCTCGTTGGTAGCGATATCATAAACGCCGTAGGGCACTGCCTTGCCCAGTTCCTTGTCGGGAAAATCGTGAGTCTTGACTTTCACCGGCTCGCCCCGGCGGCGATAGGTTTTCCCGGCATTTTTGAGGTTGCCCAACGTCTCTTTCTTCTTGGTGTCAATGGAGATCGCGGGTTCGCCACAACGACGGCGGGCACGAACACGTTCCGCGATGAATCGGAATTGGGCGTCCCGGTCCGGGTGTTGCTTGCCTTCCACGGTCTTGCGGTTGGATTGGAGGCTGTAATGTTGCGCCTTGAGCAACTCACCGACCTTGACGCTGCTGATCACGAAGCCCTCCGACTTCAATTCGCTGGCGAGTGAGCGAGTGCTCTTGCAGGTCCAGCGCAACGGGGACATGGGATCCCCCCTCGAATCCGGTTCGACCAGTGCATCAAGAGCCTTCAGGATCCCGGGCTGCTCACTCTCCCGGCACCTTCGCCCCGCACCGGGTCTCCTCTGACGGTCGCCGAGTTCATCAGGCCGACCAATCTCCCGGATCCCGTTGCGGACCGTTCGATCCGAAAGTCCGGTGGCCGCCGCGGCAGCAGCGACACCACCCCAACCAAGTGAGCGTGCCTCCATGGCAGCCCACCTACGACGTCCTCTTTCATCAAGCTCAGGGTAGATGATCATATACTTGTCGCGGAGCCACGACACCACTTGTTGATTTGGCACCTCAAAACCGTAGCTTGAATGCTTAATAAATCCAAACTAATTCGGTAGTTTATTGTTTTGCAGGTCCTTAGCGCCCCCGGTCGGATAAAACACCGTCGCGCAGCTCATCCATGGAGATGGTTGCGACTTCGCCGAATTTTACTTGGCGAACTCTCTCGGCCACTTCCTCGTCGGAGACGTCGTAATCGGGGTCGGGTAGCGAGCGGAGGAGGAAACTCGCCAACGAAGCTCTCTGCTCAACAGGCAACGCCGCGACTTGTTCTTGGAATTCTGCAATGCTGACCATGCCGGGAGATTAGCAAGGATTCGGGCACCAGGAAAGGAGGATTTTGGGGATGGAGGAGGAGGAACGGCGGCGGGGGCTTTGCCGCCTTTGATCGGTTGGCGGGCGGAGTTGGTGGCGATCACCCGGATTCTGCTGCAAAGCTAGAAGAACAACCTGATTTTGATCGGCGAACCGGGCGTCGGGAATTGGGGTCAGGGTGCAAAACTTGACAAATCTCTCCTCTTCGTTATCTTCCCTTCACGGCACTCAGTCTCCGCTTGGAATTCGCCGGGCACCTCCGCAAGCTTTTAGAATAGGTGATAAAGGAGCGGAAGAGATCGTCGCGGAGTTGCCAGAGGACACCACAGATGAAGGCCCATGGCGAGGAGCAGGTGGAGCGCTGGCTATGCATGGCTCGTCGATCCGTCACAATCCCCGGGGCGTTGTGGCGATTCCTTGCCCTGGAGGAGAAAGACCGCTGGATCACGATCACCGACTCGGACCGCGTTCCGCTGGTGCTTCACGACGTGGAGCGCACCGAGCACATCCTTGGTAGCGGGTTGAGATTCTGGCGTGCACCTTATGTGTTCGATGCGGCGAGAAATAACGATCATCCCGGATTTTACCGCACGGCCACCGCGGGTCATTTCGGCGTGGTCGGCGGTCAGCCCGTGGTAATGCTGATGAAAGCGTTCCTTCGGCACACGATCCGGGGCACTATGCCGAATCAATGCACGATCCGTTCCGGCGGAAAAGCGATAACAAAACCGACGATTGAATTTCGAGTATTCGAAGGCACCCAAGCGGGAGTATTTCCAGATCAACGAGTACAACCGCGTTAACTCCTGGACGCGGGCGGTGGATCATTCCCATTGGCTGGATCAGCATGTGGAACGGACGATCATTGGCACCGAGTATCCGTGCGAGTGGGATGGCACGAATGACCGGTTTTACCCGAAGCCGTTCGGTGGAAGCGGGGTCACGTTTCCGGGGCGGCTGGCGCCTTACAAGTATCTGGATATGGACGATGTGGTGGCGCAGGTGATGGTGAAGCTGCCAGGTATCGGGACAAAGCCACCTTGTGTGCCGCTCACCTGAGGTGCCTGGAAGGTTGCGGGGGGGACTGGGCCGGGCGGTTGGAAACCGCCGCCACGGGGCCGGGATTCCAGGCGGAGCCGGCGAAGTGGAGGAGGATGGGAAGGCCGGCGAAGATGAGGGAACCGAGTGTTGTTAGGAAAATCGCCAACTCGCGACGGGCGGGAAGGCGGGTGTCGTCGTCCGTCGCGAGGCTGCCGAGGCGCTGGAGGGTGGCGGTGGGGACGAGCTTGGTGTTGGCGTCGTGATAAGTGCCGCGGAGGCGGGTGGCGATCTGACGCAGCGTGGAGCCATCCTGGCGGGAGTTGTGGCCGGAGATGAAAGTGCCTTTGTTAGGATCGCCGACTCCGACAACCAGCACGCCGCCGACCGACGGTGGCATCGCCGGCATGCCGGTGGTGGGGACGGTGTCGCCATCGCTGAGGAGGATCAACGTGGCGGAGCCGCGGGGCCAGGATTTCGCCATGCGGGCGGCTTCGGTGAGTCCGTCGAGAAGCTTGGTCTTTCCGGAGGGGAAGGCATGGTGCATCGGCAGATCACTCATGAGATTGTGCAAGATTTCCATATCCCGCGTTTCCTCCACGACCGGTTTTGCGCCATTGTAAACGGCGATCACGGAGGTGTGCAGGCGGTCGGTGGCGATGCGCGCGAATACGGAATCCAGCACATCGCGGGCGCGTTGGGTGCGGCTTTGCTTGCCGCCCGGACCGGCATCGGCGAGACGCATGCTGGGGGAAACGTCGAGGATCACCAGCAGATGCTCGCGATCTGCGGGGGCGACTTCCTTGAGGGTGGCGCGGTGGGCGGCGGGCGGCAGGATCAGTAGCGTGGCGAGTCCCCACACCAGCGGGGGCAGGGCGAGGATGCGGAGCAGCGGCGCGAACCGGCCGGGCAGCGCGGGTTTCCCGGCGGGACCGAACGCGAGCGGGGCCACCTTGCGGACGCGGCCGTGGTGAAGCCATTCGGCTCCGGTGGCGAGCACGAGCGCCGCCATGGCCAACAGCATTGGCATATCTACCATGGCGTGTGGCGCAGGCCGAAAAGGGTGAGCAGAAACAGGCCGCCGGTCGAGAGGCCGGCGAGCGCGAAGGGTTGGAAGAAATCGACCGGATCGGGCGTCACGCGTTTCAGCGGCGCCTTCTCCATTTCATCGATTCGGGCGAAAATCGCGTCCAGCGCTCCCGGGTCGCCTGCGGAATAGATTTCACCGCCGGTGATGGATGCGATGACGGCCACCGAATCGGGCGGTGCGCCCTCTGCGATGTGGATGGCATAGACGGTGATGGCGTTGGCTTTGAGGCTTTCCGCGATGGCCAGATCCTGTCCGTTGGATAAGTCGAAGCTTTCGCCATCGGAAATCAGCACGATCATGCGGTCGCCCTCGTCGCGGGAGATGAGGATTTTCTCCCCCGCGCGCAAGGCCATGCCGATCATCGTGCCGCCGAACCATGGCGGCAGGGTTTCCGGGCGGAGAAACGGCGGGGCGCAGCGGAATGCGGAGACATCCGAAGTGAGCGGCACCCAGTTGAGCACCGCCGAACCGAAGACTGTTAGACCGAAGGCGTCGCCTTCGCGGAAAGTGATGAAATCGTTCACCGCTTCCATCGCCGCATCGTAGCGGCTGCCGGAACCGAAGGGCGCGGTCATCGATCCGGAGACATCGAGGCAAAACTGGATGTTGGTCATTTCCCGCTCGGTGCGCGGTTGCTCGAAGCGCCGGGGCCCGGCAAGGATCGCGATGGCGAGGGCGAGCAGAAACAGCGGCAGCAGATCGGCGGCGCGGAGGAAAAAACCTAACAGGCGGCGGCGGCGCAGCGGTTGGTGGTCGAATGGCAAGGGCACGCGCCGCCCGCCGCGGCGGAAGCCGAACACCGCCAGCGCCAGGGGCACGACGAGAAATACCAGCAACCATGGATGTGCGAAAGTCATCGGTAAGGGGATAGCAGCTCTTCCATTTCCGCCGGGCTCGTCGCGGCAACGCGTGCGTGCAACCAGCGCTCCAATGCGAGGATCAGCGGCGCGGCCTCCGGATCCTTGCGGAGCCGCCCCATCGCCTCGGCCGGCGGCAACGCGGCGATCTCCGGCAATCGTTGACGCCAATGACCGATGACGAGCCGCTCAAGCTGCGCGCGGCGGGAATCGTCGATGTTGCCGGTGGAGGCCGCGGCGACCAACGGGCGGAGTCTCTCGGCCAGGGAGGGCGTGTAGTCAGCGATTTCCAGTTCGTCGTCCGCCCGCCGGGTTTTCCAGAGAAGAATGAGGCCGAGGCCGGCGACCCAGAAGGCGAGGAGGATGACCATCGTGCGCCGATAGCCGCCGAGCGGCGGCAGCGCGGAGGGTTCGAGCTCGCGGGGCATGACGATGCCGGCGGGGAGGCCGCTGGTGATATCGATGATGATGGGGGGAATCTCCGCAGTCCGCGCGGGATCGGCGGAAACTAGATGATCCGCGAGGTTGTGGCGGCCCGGTTCCAGGGCTTGGATTTCGAGGTCATAGCGATGGCCGTCCTGCGCGGATTTGATATCTAACATCCGGATGACCAGCGGCGGTTCACGGTCGCGGCGGGGCGCGGGTTTCACTTCACCACCGGGGATGTAGATATCATTCAGTAGGAGCGGAAGGCCGACGCGCTGCGAAGGCACATCGGCGAAAAGCGCCGCAGTCAGAGTGAGGAGCAGGAGCAGGGCGCGCATGGGTCAGGCACGGTTGCGGCGGCCAAGCCCGCCGCGGGATCGGAGGAAATGGCGGAAGGCTCCGAGAAATGGTGTGCCGGTTTCGATCAGGAAGTGGTCGATGGAAGATTTCTTCAACGACTCTAACAATCGCTCCCGGGTTGAGAGGAGGCTGCGGCCGTGGGTGAGGAATTCGCGGCCGGTTTCGACCTCACGGGCGCGGAACAGGCCCGCGCCGCGGAGTTGGTCCTCGGCGGGGTCGCGGAAAATCAGGCAGACCACATCGTGCCGGGCGGCGATCAATTTCAACGCCGGAAGCGCGTCGGGGTCATGGAAATCGCTCAACACCATGATCATCGCGCGCTGTTTCAATGATGGCTCCAGCGAGATCAGGCGGCGGCCGAGCGTGGTCGGTTCGTCAAACCGGTAGTGGCGCAGTTTGTGCAACCATTGCAGCAGGACATCGCGGGAAAGGCTCGGTTGCACGACCAGGTCGTGGCCGCCCGCTCCGAGCACGCCGACCGGGCTGATGCGGTCGAGGCAGGCGAGTGCGATGCCGCCGGCGACTTGCAGCGCGAGCCCGTATTTCCCCGGAGGGTGTGAGGCGAGGGCCATCGATGCGGAAGTATCCACCACCAGCCAGACAGGCATTTGTTTGGGGGTTTCGAATTGCTTCACATGCGGCTTTCCGGTGCGGGCGGTGACGCGCCAGTCGATGGATTTGACGGGGTCTCCCGGCTCGTAGCGGCGCGATTGCACATATTCGATTCCCTGGCCGAGAAACGGACTCCGGTCGGTGCCATAGCTCAGGCTGTCGGCCAGACGTTTCACCGCGAGATGGAACTGGCGGCTGTCGAGCGGGTCGCAGCGGTCGAGAGCGGTTTCCATATCTTTTCAGGAAATCGATTCCTCAAGGATGCCGCGAAGCACGGCAGACGCCGTACGCCCTTCGGCCAGCGCTTCATAGGTCAGGCGGATGCGGTGGAGCATCACATCTTCCGCCAGCGCGAAAAGATCCTCCGGCACCACGTAGTCGCGGCCATGAAGCAGCGCCCGCGCGCGCGATGCTTTGAGCAGCGAAATGCCGGCCCGCGGGCTGCAGCCGAGTTCGAGCTCGGGATGCCGGCGGGTGCGCTCGACGACATCGACGACGTGTTTGAGAAAGACCTCGCTGACGTGGATGAGATTCGCCGCCTCCATCGCCGCGACGAGATCGGCCTCGCTGCCGATCGCCTGGTCCTGGATCATGTCGAACTCGGTGCGGGCGACCGCTCCCGAGCCCTCGCGTTTGACGCCGAGCTTGAGGTTTCGGCGGAGGATTTCTTCCTCCTCGGCGGTGGTCGGGTAGCCGAGGCGGTGGCAAAGCATGAATCGGTCGAGTTGGGCTTCCGGCAGCTCGAAGGTGCCGCTCTGCTCGATCGGGTTCTGGGTGGCGATCACGAGGAACGGAGTCGGCAGCGGGTAGGACTCGCTGCCGATCGTGACTTTCCGCTCCTGCATCGCTTCGAGCAGCGCGCCCTGGACCTTGGGTGCGGCGCGGTTGATCTCGTCGGCGAGGAGCAGGTTGGTGAATACCGGGCCTTGGTGGGTGCGGAAACCGCCGGTGCGCTCGTCGAGGATTTCCGAGCCGATGATGTCGGATGGCAAGAGGTCGATGGTGAACTGAATGCGGCGGAAATGGAGGTGCATCGCCCGCGCCATGGTGTTGACCAGCAACGTTTTGGCCAAGCCGGGCATGCCTTCGAGCAAAAGGTGGCCGCTGGTGAGTAGGGCGATCAGCATCCGCTCCACCACGACATCCTGGCCGACCACGATGGTCGCGACGCGGTCGCGGATGGATTGGAGGTAGTGGGTGACTGCGGGGATTGGGGCGGGAGCGTTGATCGTGACCATGAAGCAAATGGGAACACCTACTCCATGCCGGAAGCGGGTCGTTCTGTCTGTAAAAAGATGAGATCGTGTCGGCACCGGTGAAAATCCGGATTCTCGCCGGTATAAAGCCGGACGGTTCTTAGACCCCGGATGTGGCTGGCGCCGGACCTGGAGCTGGTGGCTCTTCATGAGCTTCCTCGCCGAGGAAGAGGAAACATCCGCCAAGGCCCCCTGCCCTACTCCCTGCGAGCACGAGATGGGCACGAAGATTGGCCTGCAACTGCCCTGGCATGGAAGACCTACGGGAATCTATCCTAAGTGACTGATAATAAGGTGGGCCCGGTGGGGTTCGAACCCACGACCAAAGGATTATGAGTCCCCTGCTCTAACCGCTGAGCTACAGGCCCTTCAATGAGTTACGACGATTCGACTCACCAGGTGCATCCTCCGGGTGCGTCCCTTCGCAGCAACAAAACGCCACGGCATGCAACGGAAAGCGCAACGCAGCAAATCGAAGGTGGAGAACCTGTTTCGTCATCGGGGCGGCAATTTCTACGCCATCGCTAAAGTTTCTGGCAAGCTTGTACGGCGCTCGCCGGAGACCGAGGGACTACAACGGCGCCAAATTCCGGCTCGACCCCTTCGTCCTGTCCATCTCCGGCACCAACGTCGGCGAGCTGATGGCCGCCGAGGTCGCCCCTCCCCCCCGCTAGAACGGCGCACTGGCGCTCCTTCGGCGCAGCTGCGACCGGCCGTCGAGGCCGGCCATATCGGGACGAACATCGCGCACGGACTGAAGCGCGTCCGGCCAGCGGAAGGATCGCGTCTACGGCCGCAACCGCGGCCGCTTTTCAGCTCCCGGGTAAAACGCACCATCAGTTTTCTCGCCAAAACGCTGTCCGCCCGCCACGCTCCGCACCTCATGTTCTCCGCAGAAGTGACGCTTCCCCCTGCCGCACCGGCTGATCCAGCGACTCGAGAAGATTAGATTAGCGAAAGTCCCCTGAATGAAACTCCTCATCCCCGTCCTCCTCCTGCTCGGCATTCACGCCGCCGCCGCCGCCAAAGGTCCGGCAAAAAAACTCAGCGTGCTGTTCATTTCCGTCGACGACATGAACAACGACATCGGCAGCTATGGCCACCCCGTGGTCAAGACACCTCATATCGACCGCCTGGCGAAGCTCGGCACCCGCTTCGATCGCGCCTACTGCCAGCTGCCGCTCTGCTCTCCCAGCCGCACCTCGCTCATGACCGGCCTGCGCCCGGATACGACTCAGGTGTTCGACCTGCGGAAGCATTTCCGGAAAGTGCTGCCGGATGTCGTCACGCTCCCGCAGATGTTCATGAACGATGGATACTACGCGGCGCGTGTGGGAAAGATCTATCACTATGGCAATCCAGGCCAGATCGGCACCGACGGCCTCGATGATCTGCCATCGTGGCAGCACCGGGTGAACCCCAGCGGCAGAGACAAGGAGGAGGAGCATCTGCTGATCGACCACACCCCCAAGCGCGGCATCGGCAGCTCCCTGAACTTCATGCGCGCAGAAGGGACGGACGAGGAGCAGACCGACGGCATTGTGGCGAGCGAGGTCATCAAGCTGCTCGAGGAGAACAAGGAGAGGCCGTTCTTTATCGCGGCCGGATTTTTCAGACCCCACTGCCCTTACGTGGCGCCGAAGAAATACTTCGATCTCTATCAGACGGATCAGGTGCCGATGCCCGAGGATTTCGCGCATGTGGAGGAATGGCCGGGAGCGGCGCTGGCCTCGACCGAACCGTGGCCGTGGTTCGGAGTGACGCGGGAGCAGTCGCGCGAGGCGAAGCAGGCCTATTGGGCGACCATTTCCTTCGTCGATGCGCAAGTCGGGCGGCTGCTCGATGCCCTGGAGCGACTGAAGTTGACGGACAACACCGTCATCGTTTTCTGGAGCGACCACGGCTATCACACCGGCGAACATGGCCTCTGGAAAAAGCAGAGCTTGCTCGAGAACTCGGCGCGCGTTCCGCTCATCATCTCGGCGCCGCTCCAAAAATCTAGTGGGACGTCGACGGGGCGGACGGTGGAGCTGGTGGATCTATATCCGACGCTCGCGGATCTGTGCGGGCTCACGCCCCCGGGAAATCTCGCGGGCAGGAGCCTGGTTCCGCTGCTGGATGATCCGGAGGCGGCGTGGGACAAACCGGCGTTCACGCAGGTCTGGCGCGGCCGGTTTTCGGGTCACAGCGTCCGGACGGAGCGCCATCGTTACATCGAGTGGGACAACGGCCGGAAAGGGGTGCAACTTTTCGACTACCAGACGGACCCGGAGGAAAAGGTAAATCTCGCCGGCCGCACGGAACACTCCGGCTTGGAAGCCGGGCTGCGGAAGCTCGTGCAGCAGAACTGGGCGACTGAATATCGTCCCGCTCCGGCTGGAGCCGGCAAGGGCAAGGGCGGACACGAAGGAGGAAAAACAGGTCCCCGCAAGTGAGCGCGCTTTCGCTCCGCCGCGTGCTTTCCATTGCTTTCCCCCGCACACTCCCCGAAAGAGTGGAGCATGAAACGCGCGACCCGCACCATTGCCGTGATCTTCGCCGCCGCCCTCTGCTTGCCGCCTCTAATGGCCGGGGAACCGGTCGAGCTGTTTGACGGGAAATCGCTGGCCGGCTGGGAGTCCGTCGGCTCGGCCGAGTGGCGGGTCGAGGACGGCGTCATCGTTGGCGGCCAGGATGGCGACCCGTCGAAAAGCGGCCTGCTGATGACCGGGCGCACGTTCCAGGACTTCGAGTTGGAGCTGGAGTTCATGATCGACGAGCACGGCAAATACAACAGCGGTGTCTATCTCCGGCACCTGCCGGGGGATCGCTCGCGTCGGGGATACCAGGTCAACATCGGCCGCGGGGCCGCTGACGAACCGGTCGGGCTCTACCTCGAGGACTGGCTCGACAAGGGCGACGCCAAGGACGCTGTCCGCAAGCCGCGCGAGTGGAACCACCTGCGCATCCGCGCGGTCGGTGCCCACATCCAGGTGTGGCTCAACGGCCAGGCCATCGTCGATTACACCGACCCGGACCCCGCTCCCGAACTTCTCGCCCCCGGGGCCATCGCCGTCCAAACCTATGGTGCCGAAGGCCACGCCGGCTGGGTCAAGTTCCGCCGCCTCCGCCTCAAGGCACTGCCCCAGGAATAACGGGCAGCCATCCAAAGGGAGACGCGGCGCCGGTTTCTTCGGATCGTTGGTGAGGGGCTCAGGGGCGCGAACCCCACTTCACGCGCAATCCAGTTCCCTCTGCATATCGTCAAAGGTCATAACGCCAAAGGCGACGGACCGCCCGGCTGCGCCGTCCCGAGATGATATTCGGGATTCCACGTCCTTCAGAAGCCACGACGCGAAGCGGCGTTGGCTGGCTGAAATGGTTCGAATTCAATCTCCGCTGCCACATGCTCCTCCTCCATCACAACTATTGTAGAAGTCACCGCTGGGAGTCGTGAAGGGAGCAAAAGATGGCTATTAGGAAGAGCCAGTCATTCCAACGTTGCGGTTTAATCATTTTCTTACACGAACGATGAGGCGTGGCACCAGCTACCGGGAGCGCCCCTCCGCTTCTGGTTGAGGTTTGGCGCCACCCTCCGGCTTCGACTCGGGGCGGGTAGCGGGTTGCCCAGTGCCGGCTTGTTCGGTGTCTTGGTTACTGTGGAGTGAACGGTGCATTTGGGTCTCGCAACATTGCAGGATCGATCAGGACATCACCTTTTTCGCAACGCTTCAGGAATCCATCCACATACACAGTCTCACCCACCTTGGCACTCTCGGCCATCTGCCTCATTTTGCTGAAATTGCATCGGATCCCATTCCCCAATTCCACCCATGCCACATTCGGGTCAGAGACTTCGACCTTTGTAACCACGCCCTTGACTGTAATCTTCTTGCCTACCCATTCCTTGCCCTTTGCGGTCACGTCATCCTGAATGAACTGCGCCTCTGGCTTGCCGTAGTCCATCTGCACACTCTTGCCGCATCCGACAAGAAGACATGCGATAACTGGAAGCGCCTGAAATAGATGTTTTGTTTTCATGGTTGTTTGTTTTTTCACCGATTGAGGTAGGGACGCCGGTTTCACCCGACGCCCCCCTCGCAGATCCCGGCGTGCGGAATTACCGCACCGGGCTCCTCAGGATGACGCGCAAACGGAACCGGTTCGACACAGAATGTCCCAACCGGCTCCCTATGCAAACAGGGAGCTTGACACCCTTGTCAGGATCGACATGTCCTGGAGTGAGTGCTTTGCTTGCGATGTCATCCCGCCCCCTCCTTCGCCGCGA
>JBBSJY010000148.1:0-11501 GCA_038256845.1 Verrucomicrobiales bacterium
CCGCATGAGATCGAGGACGCCGCCCCGCCGTCAGCGGAACACTGGGAAAGAGCGCAATTGGTGGCATCCTTGGACAGCGGATACATCCAGCGGGTGGATGAGAAGCAGTTGATGCGGTTGGCGGAGGAGCACGATCTGCTAATCCGTATGGACAGCCGGCCGGGCGATTTCGTCGCCGATGGGGCGCCTCTGCTAAAAGCGCTGCCGGTATCCGGGGGAGGGGAGGAAGTGGAAGCGTTGTTGCGGGGCTGCCTCGTGGTGGGGCGGCATCGAACACCGCACCAGGACGCGCTGTATGCGGTGCAGCAGCTGGCGGAGATCGCCGCACACGCGCTTTCGCCCGGAATCAACGAGCCGTTCACGGCGCTGAAATGCATCGACTGGTTAGGTGCTTGTTTGCGGGAGGTGGCGGGCAGGGATCTGCCCGCCGCAATGCGGTACGATGGGAACGGACGGCTGCGGGTGATCACCCGTCCCGTCACCTTTGAGGCCCTTGTCGCGACCGCGCTGGACCAGATCAGGATCTACGGCGCGAGCAATCCGGATGTTCTGGCGAAACTCTTCGAAACGATCGCCAGCCTGACCCCAGCCTTGCATCGGGTGAACGACCGCCAGGTTCTCATCCGCCATACCAGGCGCATTGGCGATGAGATAAGGCAAGTTGCGAACGAGGCCGATCGCGAGAGAATCACGGCGCTCTATCAGAAGACACTCGCCGCGTTGACTGAAGGCTGAGCCAATCCCTGTCACCGTAGACGAGGATGAGGGAGGCCGCTCAAATCGCAGTAGTGAGCAGGAAAAAGGGTGTCCCGGAATCGGAGCCGACCTTTACGAAGCGGGCCGGGAGCCGTACGGTCGCCTCCATGAACACACCGAAACCGATTCGCCGGATGTTCCATAGGGTGGCCGTTGCAATCTTGGCATTGGTCGCGCTACCCGCCTGCACGACTTCCGTCCCGATCGGAAAGCCGGTCCCGGTCAAGGCGGGGGAGGATCTCAGGGCCAGTGTGGCCGCTGCGGGACGCATCGATGTCTACGAGGGGCTGCCCCATCAGACGAAGGAGGTCGAATTGCTGCAACGGGAGGTCGCGCGCCAAGATGTCATCCGGATTCACGGATATCCCTTCTACACGCCGGCGGTCCCCGCGATGGCGCAGGAATCGCTGCGGCAACTCCTGGCTGATCCCCGCAGTTATGCGGTTTATTCAGGACCGAAGACCTGCGGGGGATTCCATCCGGATTATGCCGTTCACTGGGAAGCCGGCGGCAGGCCCTATCATATTCTCATCTGCTATGGCTGCGGCGAGGCATTGTTTTCCGATGGCGAACGCCTGCTTCCTTACGATGTCAGACACGGCCCGCTGGACAGGCTGAGGGCCTCGCTGGCCGGACACGCGCGGAAACGTCCCGCCGCGGGCGGGTAGGACCGCGCGGATGGGGTGGTGGCGGTTCCGGCTTGATTAGTTAAGATCTCCGAAATAGTCTGCCGGCCCGCATCCGGAACCCCGCATGGTGAAATCCCGTCCAAAGCCGGCCCCGACCCGAGCGCCGAAGAACACACGGCGGCCCCGGGCATCATTTGTCGACGCGGTGAGTTCGGCCAACCGACGGGCGCATGAACAGGCGAACCGGAAAACGAGCCGGAGGGGACTCAAGTCCGTCCGCGCGGCGATCGCGGCGACAACACCGGCCGATGAGGCACCGTCGGTCGCCTGGCCGGGCCGGCTGTTCCGCTGGACGCTGGCGATGGTGTTGCTGCCGCTTTGCTGGGTGACGAGCTGGACGTTTCTTTCGAGATTCTCACAGGCGACGGTCCATGGGGAATTCTGGCGGACGCCGGAATTCTGGTATTTCGCGACGGGTGGGCTGGTGATGATCGGCTGGTTCTGGTCGGGGCTGTTGCAGCCTTTTTTCCTGTATCTGTATGTGCTGGGACACGAGCTGACCCATGCGGCCTTCGTGGTGATTTTCCGAGGAAAGGTGACGGATTTCCATGTCAGCACGGCGGGCGGTTACATCACGACGAACAAGACGAACTGGATGATCGCGCTGTCGCCGTATTTCGTGCCGATCTGGTCGGTGGTGGTGGTGATCCTGTATGTGGCGCTGCGATGGGCGGCGGGATTGCCGCCGGTGTGGGACCGGCTGATGTATGCGGCGATGGGGTTGACGTGGACCTTCCACATGGTGTGGACGTTGTGGATGATTCCCCGCGACCAGCCGGATCTGAAGGACAACGGGACCTTTCTTTCGCTGGTGGTGATCTACTTCGCGAACCTGCTGCTGCTGGTGGCGCTGTTGTGCGCGGCGCACGAGTCGCCGATCGATTCCGCGCGGGATTTCGGCAGGGAATGGCTGCGCCACGCGGCGACATGGGGCGACGGAATCTACCGCCGGGTGAATGGGGAAATCGGCCGGGTGCGGGGATGGGGCGGCTTCTGATCTTGATCATTTCCCCGTCCGGTGGCGTTCTCACCGTGTTATGAAACTCAACCGATGGATTTTTGCAGGGGTGATCGCCGCAAGCGCGACGTTCGCCAGAGGCCAGGACGGAATCGACGATTTGCAAGCGTTGGAAAGGCTGAAAGCGGAGTCCGGTCCGCTGGCTCCCAACCCGGCGGAGGGGAAGACGCTCATCCCGGGGACGACAAGGGGGCTCATTGGAGAGCGTGCGGCAGAGGTGCTGGCGGGGCAGGGCAAACCTGCGGAGGAGGTGCAAGGCTACAAGGACGGCCCGAAGCTGCCGGGCGTGGAATGGGGCGTCCATGATCCCACCCGGCCGCAACCGAGGATCGTCGAGAACGCGGGGGCTGTCGTCATCCGGCCGCCGTCCGACGCGAAGGTGCTTTTTGACGGGACCTCGCTGGATGCCTGGACGACTGATGGCGGCGATGCGGCTTGGGAAGTGCGGGATGGCGTGATGGTCGCAAAGGGCAAGGACGTCCAGACGCGGGAGTCATTCGGTGCGGTGCAACTCCACTTCGAGTGGAGGCTGCCGGAGGGCAGAAAGGTCAGCGGCCAGGGCGGTGGCAACAGCGGCGTGTTCCTGATGGGGATGTATGAGGTCCAGGTGCTGCAAAGCCACAATAACAAAACCTATCCGGATGGACAGGCGGGTTCGCTTTACGGCCAGTTGCCGCCGCTGGTGAACGCGACCACCCCGCAGGGCGAATGGCAGAGTTATGACATCACGTTCGAGCCTCCGGTGTACAAAGACGGGAAGGTGGAAACCCCGGCAAAGGTGACGATCATTCACAACGGGGTGGTGGTCCAACATGGCGAAAGCTATCTCGGGCCTTCTTCACACCGGACTTTGGCCAGCTACCCGGACAAGCACCCGGAGACCGGTCCGCTGCGGCTTCAGTTCCATGGCGATCCGGTGGAATACCGGAATTTCTGGATCAGGCCGCTCGGCCAGCGCGACCAGACCGAATGATCGCTCCATCCGCCACGGCGGAAGGGGAATCCAAGGTTGGAAAACCATTGTCCTTGCTAGGGTCCGGCAGCGGACCCTAGTTTTTCCCTGCTATGAAAACACGAGTGAAGTGGCTGGCGATTCCCGCATTGATGTTGAGTCTGGGCGCCTGCGGAAAAAAAGAACAGCCCGCCGAACCCGATCTGCCGGAAGTTCCCGCGGCGGAAACGGTGGACGCGACCGATGCGGGATTGTCCCCCGAGCCGGTGCCAGTCCTCCCCGCGCTCGGTGCCACGGAACGTGCGGCCAAGCTGGGCTTCGTGAAATATCTTCCCGCCGACACCGAGGTGGTGATGTCCTTTTATCAGGGTGCGAAGAATGCCGAACGGCTCAAGTCCCTGAAAGCATGGCAATTGATCAGCAGCGAGATGGGCGGCGCATTCGGCGGGGGCGAGATGGATTTCGACCCGGAAATGGAACTCGATCCTGAAATGGAGATGGAAGACGATGAACTCCTTGATCCGGAATTCGATGTCGAACAGGCCGAGGAAACCGACGGCGAGCAGGACTTGATTGAGCCCCCCCTCGCTCCGGATGCTGCGATCGAAGAGGAGCTCGGAGCTCAGCCGGAGGAAGAGATGGCCGACATGGAAGGCGCCGGCCCCAGTGCCTTGCTTGGCCGGGAAGTGACGGTTGCGATGGGGAAAACCGCCGGCGAGCAGACCGGCCATCTCCTCACGCTGAACAAACGCTCGACTTATTTCCAAATGCGCAACCTTGCCCGCCTGTTGGTGGACGCGGTGACGGAGAACAACCCCGATGGCTTTGGCAACGCCTTTGCCGAGAGCATGGGCCAGCAGATGTTTTCGGATCTCCTGAATGATCCCGAATCCGGCGTCGGGCTGCTCGACAAGATGAGCATGCCTCCGCTTTACGTTGCTTTCCGGGCCGAAGAGGGCCAGATCGAGGTCGCCGCCCAGCAGGTGGCGGGCGCGATCCAGATGATCGGAATGATGGGGGAGATGGTGGAACCGCTCGAACTGGAAGTCGCAGGCGCAGCCTTCATGGGCTACAAGATCGTCGGAGAGAGCATCGCCAAGATGATGGATGGCTCCCGTGAGGGGATCGAGGAATCGCTCGATCCGGAAACGATCGACCGGTTGCTGGTGGCGATCGCCAAGAAGAATCTGGTCGTTCTCACGGGCACCGTGGGCGAATATGTCGTCCTCTTTGTCGGCAGCGGCGAGGAAGATCTGCGGTTGGCCGACGCCATCGGCGATTCGATGGCTGCAACCGATGCGCTCGCCTTTGGCGATGCCTATGCCGACAAGGAACTGGCCGCGCTGGTTTACGGACAGAAAGAGTCCATGCGAACCATCGCCAATTCGGTCGGCGGTCTGGCCGAGATTGCGCAAGGCTTCCGCGACGGACTGGCCAGCTCCGAAGGATTGGGCGACACCCGCGACCTTGAGGCGCTTCTCCAGATCGTGGCCGAGCGTGAGGCGGTTCTGCGGAAACTGGCGACGACCGAAGCAACCGGCATCGTCGCGTTCATCGAAGACGGGCTGAAAATCGAAACCTACGGCGGGTCCGATGGTGGCGCCGTCGATTGGGAGACTCCGCTGAAGCTGGCGCATCTCGGCGATCCGGAAGAAGTGGTCCTGTTCGCGAACATGACCGGCGATGCCACCTACGACGCGGCGGCCAGAGCGTATCTCGATTCGGTGTTTGAAACCGTTTACGCGATGGTTCTCAAGATTTCAGAATTGCCGCTTGAGGACGGGGATATGGCACAATTCAAGGAGATGGCGACGATGTTTGATGACAAGTTCCGGCAGGATGCCGTGGCTCTCTGGGAAGCGCTCAGCGGCGATCTGGCGGGGGGCCTCGGTGCGGAGAGCGCGCTTGTCATGGATCTCCGCGGTGCCATGCCCCCACTGCCGGGGGTGCCGCAAGCGGTCGTCGATGAGGCGAAATTTCCTAGGATTTCCCTCATTGCCCCGGTGACGGACCGTTCGAAACTTGCCGCCTCATGGGAGAAAATCAACGCCAGCAGCACCAACATCCTGGGCAATATCAGCGAAATGTCCGGCATGGAGATCCCGATGCTGAGACCGTTCAGTTCGGAGAAGGACAACCTCACCACGTGGTTTTTCCAGATGCCTTTTTTCACTGACGAATTCCTTCCGTCAGTGACCGTTAGCGACGCTTGGTTTGCCGCTTCGACCTCCCGCGTGCAGGCCATGGATCTGATCGGTCAGGCAAATGCCGGCACTCCGGGCCGCACCGGGCTTTGGATGCGGGCGAACTTCCGCGCCATGCAACAGTTTGCCACCGAAACACTGGGCGTGATGGAAGAGAACTCCGAAGCGATCTTCGCCGACAGGCCGGCGGAAAAGCAGGACTTTGAGGAGAACAAGGAGCAGATCAGGGAGATCATCTCCGCCTTGGATGACTTCGACAAGCTGACGCTCCACTCGCGTCGCGAAAGCGGCATGTTGCGGACGAGCCTGCACGTGCGGACCCGCTGATCGGATCGCATGACACTGGAGCCGATCGGGGTGGTGAGCTCCTGTTTTGGCGGGAAGTTCGCCACCCCGCGCCAGCCGGGGCTGTGCCCCAGCGCGTGGGGCCGGCTGGTTTTTCATGCGCCGTATGGCAGTCCGGAAGCGCTGCGCGGCCTTGCCGGGTTTTCCCACGTCTGGCTGATTTTCGGCTTTCATGCGACCGCGGCACAAGGGTGGCGGCCCACCGTCCGGCCTCCGCGGCTGGGTGGCAACGAGAGGATCGGCGTGTTTGCCAGCCGATCGACCTTCCGCCCGAACGGCCTCGGTCTTTCACTTGCCCGTCTGGAAGGGATTGCCAGGGAGGGTGACCGGCAGGTCCTGCGACTGGGCGGTCTGGATCTGATCGACGGCACACCCGTTTACGACATCAAACCGTACCTCGCTTATGCGGAGTCCGTGCCGGAGGCGAGTTGCGGCTATGCGGACTCGGCTCCTCCGCGTCTCGCCGTGGTGATCGCGCCAAACGCGAGGGAAATCTTTTCCCAACTCCCGCAACGTTCCCAGGCGGTGATCCGGGAATCCTTCGCATTGGATCCCCGCCCGGCAACCGCGGCGGACGATCCGGAGCGGGTGTTCGGTGCGGGACTTTGCGGGTGCAGTGTGAGATTCCGCATCGAGGGTGGGATCTGCCACGTGGTCGAAATCGTGATGGCGCAAGGTTCAGGGTTGTATGCTTAACTTACCTAAAGTAATCTCGCGGCTATGAAACGCACCCTGAAGGGAATCCGGGGCTTGGTCATGGCGTTCGTGGCCGCCTCGCTCTCGGTGTCGTGCGGCAAGCGCGGCGATGTCGTTGCAACCGATCTCGGCGATGCCGGATACGAACTCACGCGGGAGGACTGGTTCCGAGCCACCCGGGCGAACGATGTCGCGGCCATGAAGCGATTTGTTTCCGGCGATTTCGATCCCTCGCAACCGGACGGGGCAGGGAACACCGCACTCCACGCCGCGGCGGAGGCCGGAGCGATCGAGGCCGCCGATTATTTGCTCAACCGCGGAATTTCCATCGATGTGCCCGGTGCGGCGGAACGGACGCCGTTGATGGCTGCCGTGGTCTCGGATCAAACTGCGATGGTCGCATGGCTCCTTCGCCAAGGAGCCGATCCGCGGGCAAAGGATCACGAGGGATTCTCCCCGTTGCTGCTGGCCGTGCGCGAAGGGAAGACCGGTCCGGTGGAGGAAATCGCACCCTACGATCGGGATTCGCTTGATTCGGCCCTGCTTCTCGCCGCGATGCTGGGCGAAACCGCGGTGATCGACGCGCTTACCAATTACGGAGCTTCCGTTTACGCACGCATGGAAGACGGCCGCACCCCTCTCATGCTCGCTGCCGAGAACGGCCATACCGAGTCGGTGGAATTGCTGATGGATATCGGAGCCAGCCGTTTTACCACCGACAACCAGGGACGATCGGCGGCTCAAATCGCCTTGGAGAATGAGGAGGGGGAGATTGCAGCCCTTCTTTCACGGGAGCCCCGGCCCGATGAACTCGCGCTCGATTCCCCTTCGGATGTGGCGGAATCGATGGCCGCCTATGTGGCCGCCGCCGCCAATGAGACACCGGAGGCCGCGGAGAAGATGATCGCGCAGACCGATGACGGACAAATCACTTCGGATGTCGGCGAGCGAGCCGCCACCCTTTCGCGCAGCCCGGTCACGAGCTTGGATGGGGAAACCGTCAGTGATCCCATCGTATCCCGATCTCCGGCCTCCGCGGAGAGGGCCGCGCCGCGGACCTCACCGTCCGCGGCCCTGCCTCCCCTGATCATGCGTCACTACCGCGAGCGCGAGATTCCCCTCGTGGTCCGATCGGTGGAAGATGAGGTGGCCACGGTCCGTCTGCAAGGCGCTCCTGATCGGGAGGTCCAGGTGCGGGAAGGCGAAACGATCCCGGGAACGCAGCTCGTCGTCGTGAAAGTCCTGCGGAGAATGGAGAGCAGCAAAGTCAGCCTTGGCGAGTCCGTGGAAGTTTCCGTGATGGAAGTGCGCGACTCCACGACCGGCGAGACCCGGGAATGGATCGCCGGAATGCCGGCCAGCGCGCATGACCCGGTCGCGCTGGTGGAGGATGCCACCACCGGCAGGCGCTACCTCGCGGCACCCGGCCAGGACTTCCGGTCGTCCGATGGAACCCGTTATACCGTCACCGATGTCCGTCCGAACCAACTCGTGATCGAGAATGCGGACACCGGAGCGGTGGAAACGCTTCCATTGCGAGGCCCGCGCGGCTGATCTTCCGAATTATGGAAACCGACACCATCATCGACCACGGCGCTCCCGTCCGGCAATTCTCCGTTTTGCTCCCCAACCGCGCCGGTGCCCTCGCCGCGATGGTCAAGATGCTCCGGGCCTCCGCCGTGGAAGTGATCGGTCTCAGTGTGCAGGACTCGCGCGATGCGACGGTCGCCCGTCTCGTTGTCTCGGATCCCGAGACGACCGACCGGATTTTCATGGAAAAGGGAATCCCGCACACCACCTGCGAACTGGTGGTCATCGCCATGAGGGAATCCGGCCCCGGGCTGCTCCAGTGCCTGGACACCCTGATGATTGCCGAGACCAATATCGATTTCGCCTATGCCCTGATGCCCGGCCCCCGCGGGCACTCGATGTTGGCGATGCACGTCGAGGATTACGAATTCGCGGTCGCCGTCCTCCACAACAGCGGCTTCAAGCTGATGTATCAGGAAGACCTGAGCCGCTGATCATTTTTGCTCCGACCCGTCCTCACACCTCGGTGGGGAAGGGATTCCGTTCGTCGAAGCCTTTCTGATGGAAGTAGGGGTAGGGGAGGGGTCGGCTGCTGGCTTCATCGAGCTTCGCGACCTGAATGGCCGTAAGGTTCCAGCCGACCGCGCCGAGGTTCTGGCGGAGCTGCTCCTCGTTGCGCGCGCCGATGATCACGGTGGAAACGGTGGGACGCTGGAGCAACCAGTTGAGCGCCACCTGGGGGACCGTCTTCTCGGTCTCCGCGGCGATCTCGTCGAGCGCATCCACCACCTGATAGAGATAGTCATCCGGCACGGGCGGGGCGGTGTCCGCGTTCGCCTGATCATTCATCCGGCTCGTCGCAGGCGCAGGGGAATCGCGACGGATCTTTCCGGTCAGGCGGCCCCAGCCGAGCGGGCTCCAAACGACCGCGCCAACCTTCTGGTCGGCCGCCAGCGGCATCAGCTCGTGCTCGTAATCGCGACCGATGAGCGAGTAGTAGGCCTGGTGGGCGACATAGCGCGTGCGGCCGTGTTTTTCCGCGACGGCCAAGGATTTCATCAGATGCCAGCCGGAGAAATTCGAGCAGCCGAGATAGCGGATTTTCCCCGCGCGGACGAGGCCGTCGAGCGTGTCGAGTGTTTCCTCAACCGGGGTCATGGCATCGAATCCGTGGAGTTGGAAGAGATCGATGTGGTCGGTGCCGAGCCGCTTGAGACAGCCATCGACGGAGCGCAGCAGGTGGTGGCGTGACGAGCCGACATCGTTCGCTCCCTCCCCGGAGCGGAAGGTGGCCTTGGTGGAAATGAGCGCCTGGTCGCGGCGGCCCTTGAGCGCCTTGCCCAAAATGATCTCCGCATCACCTTTCGAGTAAATATCGGCGGAATCGAACAGGGTGACGCCCGCATCGAGGCAGATGTCCACGAGGCGGGTGGCCTCTTTCGCGTTGGTGGTGCCCCACGCCTTGAAGAACTCGGTCGTCCCGCCAAAGGTGCCGGTGCCAAACGTCAATGCCGGCACCTTGAGGCCCGATCCGCCGAGTTGTCTGTAGTCCATGGCTCTGGACTTAGCAGGTTGGGCCGCGGCTGCAACCCCCCGGACTCAGATATCGTGCCCGGTTTCCCCGCCGTGGCCGATGTCGGGCTAGAGATCGGGCAGGAGAAGAATTCTGGAGTCACCGCTGGATTCGGTCGGCCTTGAGCTGCTCGATGCTGACCTGGGTCTAATGGCGGTGCATTCGAGTTTTTCGTGGCCGAGGAGCTGCTGGATGAAGCGGATGTCGGCGGCTCCCTTGGGACCGCGACACCCGATCCCTCGCCAGCTTCTTCGAGTCCTTCGGAGCGGAGCGCTGCGCCGAAATCAAGGTCGTCTGTTCCGACATGTGGAAACCCTATCTCAACGTCATCGCCGCGATGCTGCCCGCCGCGCTCAACGTGCTCGACCGCTTCCACATCGCCAAGAAGCTCGGCGAGGCCGTCGATGAAGCCAGGCGGCAGGTTGCAACTGCCGCCGTTTGGTGGGCCTCTGGCGACCCCTATCCCGAATCACGAGCGGGGGGAGGGTACGGATGAAAGTGGAGCGTAGCGGATTCGAACCGCTGATTCGTTTCCTTTGGTCTGAGGGTAAGCAAGTTGCGGGATTTTTCTTGAAGTGGGAACGGTAAAAGGCGATAAAGACAGCAACGGACGTTCCCGCTTTCGTTCCCACTTTTTCCGCTCATGGCTTCCCTTATCAAACGGCCCGGTTCGAAGTACTGGTTTGCCGCCTTCGACGTGAGTCTTCCCGACGGCACCACCCGCCGGCTGAAGAAATCCACGAAGCGGACGAAGCGGGCCGAGGCCCTTGTCGAAGCGATCCGCATCGAGGAGGCGGAGCGGAAGTCCGGGGCATCGACCGGCGACGGCGCGAACAAGGCATTTGCGATCCTGACCGAGGCCGCCGAGGCCGCCGCAAGGGGTGAATTGTCGGAGGGCCGGGCACGGGCGCTGATTGCACGCCTCTGCGAGGTTTCCACCGGAACCGCTCTCAAGTTCTACACGGTGCGGACATGGGCGGCCGACTGGCTGGCGATGAAGGCGGCGACCGGCAAGAAGGCGACCATGGCCCGCTACAGCTCCCATGTGGAAAGCTTCCTCGCTTGGCTGGGAGGCCGGGCCGACGGGACGCTCGAATCCATCACCAAGGCGGACGTGCGGACCTTCCGGGACGCGATCCGCGCGGGCTGGGTACTGCCGGAGGAACCGGCCGCCAAACCCGCACCGACCCGCTGCAGGAAGATGAAGGCGGACGCTCCCCCGCCACGGACCGCCAAGACCACCAACCACTACACCAGCGACGTCGCCGGCATGTTCCGGGCTGCCGTGCGCGAGGGTCTGCTTCTGGCCAGTCCCGCCGCAGCGCTCGACCGGCTGCCGGAACACGATTCAACCGAGCGGGAGGTTTTCACCGTGGCGGAAGTGGGGCGGCTTGTGCAGGCCGCCGGTGATCCGGCTTGGCAGGATGGCGTCTTCCCATCGACAACGGCAGACCATGACGGCCGGGGCGCACGGTCCGCTGACTGGCAAGGCATCATCCTCCTTGGATTCTACGCCGGGGCGAGGCTGGGGGATTGCGCCAGGCTCACTTGGGAGAACGTGGACCTTCAACGCAAGACGCTTTCCTTCATGCCGGCGAAGACGGACCGGAAGCGCAAGAAGCTAGAGGTTCCGCTTCACCCGCGCCTTGTGACCTGGTTGGAGAAAAGGGCCGCGGACGCCGAAAAGGACAGCCCCCTTTTCCCCTCGCAGTTCACGGTACCGGTGGGAGGCCGACAC
>JBBSJY010000149.1:0-11500 GCA_038256845.1 Verrucomicrobiales bacterium
CTTCCGTTCGCCGGACTCGGTGTACAGGACTTTACGGCCACGTTCGGCGAGTTTTTCGCGACCCAGATATTCCATGGCCACGCCGGTCCAGACATGGTCGGCGGAGAAGTCGGCTTGCGGGCCGACGAGCATCTCGGCTTCGCTGCCGGGCTCGCGTTCTTTGCTGTGAAAGTATATTCCGGAGTTCCCTCCTTCGAGTTTGTAAGAAAGTTTGAGGTCAAACTCGGCCGGCTCACCGCCCGTCCAAATGAGGAAGTTGTTCTCCGCGATGCCACCCTCCGGGGTGATGCCGGTGATGCAGCCGTCCTGCACCGACCAATATTTCTCGTCACCGCGCCAGCCAGTCAGATCCTTGCCGTTGAAGATGGAGACAAAGCCCTCGTCCAAATCCACCTTGGGCTGTGGGACGGGCGTGGTGTCGGCGGGCAAATCGCCGAGCGCGAACTGCACGCCGTCCTGTAGATGCCGAAGAAACGCGGGGTCGCTAAAGGCGTTTTTGCTGTGACCCAGCGCGGTGTAAAAGCTGCGGCCCGCGCCAAAATCTTGAATCCACGCGAGCGCATTATCTTTATCCGTGCGCTGGCCTTTGTCGGTCGTCTCGCGGAGGTCGAGTCCGAAGAGCACGCGCACTTTTTCCCGCGAGAAGGGTGAATCGAATTCAAATATCTCGTCGCGCCACGGCAGCGGCAGTGTGGTTTTTCCCGCCCACGCGGCATTGAGCGGATGCGTCGGGTCCTCGATTCGAATGGTTACCGGATCGAACTCCCACGGATGACTGCGGAGGCGTGCGCCGATGAGTTGGCGAAACTCGGTCTCGGTCTCGTTCGCCGCGTCGAACTCCCACGCAGTTGCGGAGTGAATGGCGACGAGGCCTTTGCCGCCTTTCACAAAATCCACGAGAGCGCGCATCCTCGGCTCCTCGACCTCCGGCGGGCCAAAGACATTGAGCATGGTGTTGTTCATCACCACGGCATCGTATTCGCGCAGCTTTTCCGGCGTGAAAACCCCGGCATCGAAACTCGATGTGATGCTGAATGCGCCGGTCTTTTCGCCCATCATTTCGAGGGCCCGCGTGGCCCACATGATGGCTTCATCGTGGTAGGTGCCCCGGGTGAAGTTGTAGATTAGTATGCGACGCGGCTGCGCGGGTTCGGCGCTGGCAGTGGCGGGAATGGTTTGCTGTAAATGCGCGACATCCGCCTCGCTCAGCTCAGGCATCGGGCGGGGCGCCTGGGCGGAGGCGATGAGCGTGGCACCGAGGAGCCCGAAGATGGCGGCGGAGAATGGTCCGACGTGTCGTTGGCGATGATTTTTCATGATTGAAATGGCGTAAGGAAACTCGGGGCTTGCCGTTAGACCGGTGGTCCCGATCCGTCCGCGTGGGTTTGGGGGTGAAGTGGCGGTCCAGGTGCCGGGTTGCTTCGCGGCTATGGCTTTGCTAGAGTATCCAACCGTTGTGCGACGGGCGTTTTAACATCGCATTCGCCTCGTCATTGTCGATGAAGCGCAGCGCCTGCGGATCCCATTTGAGCTTGGTCTGCAAGCGCGCGGCGATGTCCGCAACCATGCCAAGATACGACGCGGTGAGCGTGGAATCCACATCCGAGACCGGTTCTTTCCGCGAGCGCACGCACTCAATGAAGTTGCCCTGATGATGCCCGGAATGGTAGAGCGGGCTGTCCTCGGGCTTGAGTTCGATTTTCAGATTGGAATTCGGCGCGCCCTCGATGCCCGGCCGGTCGGAGTGGACCCATCCCGTTTCGCCATAGAAGCGGCAGCCGGTTTTCATCTGATACTGGTCTTTAAAGATCAGCTTCACGCCGTTCGCATAGGTAAAGAGCGCGTCCCATTGATTGACATTGTCAGTAAAGCCTTCGTTGCGATAACTCGCCTTGCACTCCACCTCGAACGGCGTCGTGCCCAGCTCCGGCATTCCCCAGAGCGCGATGTCGAGATGATGCACGCCCCAGTTGACGATGAAGCCGTTGCAGTAGTCGTTGATGAGAAACCAATCGCCGTGCCGCGCGGGGTGATAGTCGCGCTCCGGAGCGGGACCTCGCCACATTTCCCAATCAAAGCCTGCCGGCACCGGCGGCACGGGCTGCACGTCACGCGGGCCCTTGTAGCCGGCCGTGAACTGCGGTCCATCGGTCGAGACTTCGACGGTGTGGATTTTTCCCAGATAACCGTTTCGCGCGAGTTCGCAGGCCTGCCGGAAATGCGCCTGCGAGCGCTGCCAGGTGCCTGCCTGAAACACGCGCTTGCTGTCACGGACCGCCTTTTGAATTGCCAATCCCTGCTCCAGCGAAACGCCCATCGGCTTCTCGCAATACAGGTCCTTGCCCGCCTTCGCGGCGGCGATTGCCATGAAGGCATTCCAATGATCCGGCGCGGCAATCGAGACGGCATCAATGTCTTTCCGCGCCAGCAGCTCGCGGAAATCCGCCAGCATCGCGCAGCCCGCATCACCATACTTTGCATCCACGAGTTGTTTCGCTTTTCCTCGTTTCTCCTCCGAGACATCGCAGACCGCCACGACCCGCACGCCTTCCAAATCGAGGAACTTCTGCATGTTGCTCGTCCCCATCCCGCCCACGCCGATGCAGCCGACGGTGATTTGGTTGCTGGGTGCGGTCTGGCCTTCCGCGCCGAGCAGTCGCGAGGGGATGATTTGCGGGAATGCCGCCCCACCTGCGAGCAGGGAGGTGGATTTGAGGAAATGACGACGGTTGAGTGACTGGGGCATGGATTTATTGGCTTTGGGTGGAATGGATCTTCTGGTTCCTGGCGGTCTGCACTGGAGCTGATGCCGCATCACGCGCGCTTCGCTCCGTTTTCAAAAACTCGATGAGATGCGCCGAGTGCGATGCCATGAGCGAGGCCGCGAGATCGGGCATCCCGCTCTCCAGCGCGTCCACGATGGGTATGTGCTCCATCGCGATGGCCACCGGGTCGAAGGTTTGGAGAAAGTCCATCGTCCAGCGGGTGCGGATTTGGAAGAAGAGCGAGTCCCACGTCTTGAGGAGCACGTTGTTTCCCGACCCCGCCACGATGGCTCGATGAAAGGTCTGATTGTGCTCCTGAAACGCCGTGAAATCCTCTCGTTTCGCGGACTCGATGATGGCTTCCGCCGCGCGTCGGATGTCCACACAGCGCCCCATCAACAGCGGAGCCGCCGCCCGCGCCGCCACCGTCTCCAGCGCGGCGCGCACCTCGAATGCCTCAACGGTTTCTCCCAGGCGAATTTCCCGGACGAAAGCGCCCTTGTTGTTCTGCGCGTCCAGAACTCCCATCGCGACCAGCTCGCGGATGGCCTCCCGCACTGGCGTCGCGCTGATTGCAAATTCCGCCACCAAAGTCGCCTCTACCACGCGCTGCCCCTCCGTCAAATTCCCCCGGGCAATTCGGTCGAGCAACTCATCGCGAATAAACTCGCGCAAAGAGTTGCTAGGAATTTGCTTTTTGCGGGGGGCTGCTGAAACAGCCGTTGGGCCGGACCGAAGGGCGGGGAAAAGAGGGGTTGATGTGGTCTCGAAGTATTGCGGTTTTGGGGCGAGATATCGCCTGGCTCTGCCTTCTCCACGCGTCTCCAATCGCTTCTCGGAGACCAATTGGTCGAGCCTGCGCTGCAAGGTGCGCTTGGGAAATTCCAGGGCGCGATTCTCAAGCAGTTCTTTTACGGACGCTCCGTCGATCCGCGCCGCGATGATGCGGAGCAAATTGTCGAACTCTTCGGTTGGAATTTGAAGTGGCACGATTGCGGGCGATTTGGCGCGATTCTGGTTGTTCGCACCGTTGCCGCGCTTTTTGTGGTGCAATTACCCGAATCATGCCAGCTAAATCTCCGAGTTTTCTAAAATCGTGCCGCTTCAGAAACCTGCGGTTCAATTCGGAAATTTTGACAACGCCGGAGTCCCGACCATCCGCCGTCGGTCGACCACGGTGTCAGGCAGATCGAATCGGCCCATGCCTTCGCCGGCAGCGATCCATTGGGGACGCTTTGATGGGCAGGGTCTAGCCTCCCGGTTCCTGCCAGGCTGATCTAAGGATCGTCCATCATGCTTTGCCCACCTTGCGGCTTCACCAACCGGGCCCGCACCGAATGCCCTGTGAGCGGCAGCGAACTCAGTTCAATCCATTTCCGGAGGAGAAATTGGTAAATCGCATGGCGTGAGCGGAGCGAGGGCAATTGAAGTGGATGCAGTCGGCGAGCGTCGGGTAATGATGGGTGTCAGCCCCATCGACGGGCACCGCCTTGTAGCGATCGCCGAACAATCGCCCCCATGTGCCGTGGAGCCCGTTGTGAGGGCCGGTGAAGGTGTTCTGCAACCACTTATCCCGGCGACCAGGTTGGCCTCCGGCGTTTCGATGACCAAATGGCAGTGGTTGCCCATCACCATCAGCACCCAGTCATGGACTTTCCATCCGGTCATCGTACAAGCTCCTGACAGGGTAGCGAGAAAGAACCTCCGGTCGTCGTCCTGGAAAAACGAGTTCACGGAGTTCGTCGACAGTCTGGACTGGACGGTCTCGGGGTCCGGCGAGATCGGAACGCTGGCGACGATCGCGATTCCGGAAGGTTACCGCTACACGGGGCAGACCGGCACGATCCGGTTGATGGAGGAATTCGGGAACCTCACCAGCGGTGAGGAACTTGGCTTTCTCTCCCCCACGGACTTGTCATGGTTCGCCGTCTTTGAATTCGATTCGGTCGGATATGTGAAGGATGACGAGCAGGGCTCGCTGGATGCCGACGCGATCCTCAAGCAACTCCAGGAGGGCCAGCGGGCCGCCAATTCGGAGCTCGCTTCCCGCGGCCTCAGCACCATGGAGGTGATCGGCTGGAAAACCCCGCCGTTTTACAATCCGGAGACAAAGAACCTGGAGTGGGCGATCCGCCTCCGGTCGAGCGATGGCGGCGAGGTCGTCAACTACAAGACCAAGTTGCTGGGTCGCCGCGGGGTGATGGATGTGGTGATCGTGTGCGGCGATGAGGCGATGGATGCCGTGATCCCCGAATACCAGAAACTGCTCACCGGATTGGATTTCAAGAAAGGGGAATCCTACGCTGCCTTCACCGACGGCGACAAGATCGCGGAATACGGCTTGACCGGTCTCATCGTCGGCGGCGGGTTGCTCGTCGCGGCGAAGAGCGGATTGCTGGCAAAACTCTGGAAACCGATTGCCGCGGGCGTGGTGGCGGTGGGCGTGTTTCTGAAACGGATTTTCCGCGGCAAGACGCAGGAGTTGATCTGATCGGCCGCCCGGATGTCGGTTTACACGGAATTCCTGCTGATCGCGGCCGCGTTGTATCTGTGGGAGTCCGGCCTGTGGCTGCCCTTGCCGGGGGTGGGGCTGCGGCGGTGGGGCGCGAAATGGAAGGCGCTCCCGCACGGGCAATGGATGGCGCTGCGCGAAACCGGGCTGGTACCGATGCTGCCGTTTCCGCCGGACCGCGGGCTGGCCCCATGCCAGACGCCGCCGCTGATGGTGGATGCCGCCGGAAACTTCGGCCTGGCAGGCAATGGCGAGGATTTCCACATGACGGGGCCCCTGGCACGGGAAGACATGCGCCCGGAACCGCACCACCTGGTGGTGCGGGAGAACGACAGGGTGCGGATCTCATCACCGCGGTGCCTGGCCGTGCTATCGCGGGCGCGGCGCGGCGGGCTGGAGCCTGCGGTTGCGGTGCGGAGGATGTGGCGGCTGGCCCTTTCGCCCCCTCGGGCGGCGCGGGAATGGCGGCGGTGGAGAAGGGTTTCCGCGCGGCTGGCGTGGCTGGGGCCGATGCTGGCCGCAGCCTTTTTCGCGGGGCTTCCGCTGGCTTACGTCTTCGGCGGGGCTGGGCCGACTCTGATGATGGTGGTGTGGATCTGGGCGTTGATGGTGCTGACCGCCGGACAGCTCTGGTGGCTGGGAAAGCGGGTTTATCCCGGCGCCCGTTCCGCCTTGCGGATGGACGCGCTGCTTTCGCTGATCATCCCGTTTCATGCGATGCGGGCGCTCGAAATAGCCTCGGTGCACGCGATGGCCACGACCCATCCGGCGGCGCTTCTGGTCGCCGTGGGAGATTTGG
The DNA here is from genome assembly GCA_038256845.1 of Verrucomicrobiales bacterium. GTDB lineage: Bacteria > Verrucomicrobiota > Verrucomicrobiia > Verrucomicrobiales > Akkermansiaceae > Luteolibacter. The sequence goes on from JBBSJY010000149.1 coordinate 6,077, forward strand.
AGAACCCGTGGCTGGCAGGGTTTCTGCGGCGCATCCGTCACCCGCGGCCGGGCAAGGCGGGTGACGCGGCGTGCAGGTCCGCACTGCTGCCGCTGGTGGAAAGGATTCCGACCCTGGAAATGCCCCCCGACCGGACTGGCGACGCCGGAGCCCGGAGCTGGTGCCCGCGTTGTCACGGAGTTTACCGGGAGAATGTGACGGAATGTCCTGATTGCGGGGGATTGCCGCTGCACCGTTTCTGATTCAGGGTAGCGCTCCCGAAACCGATGCCGATTGTGGCATGGCCCGGGCTACCCTTCCCTTCCCCAATGAGAATCCATCGCTGCCTTCTGCTCGCCGTTTCCGCCCTGATTCTCGCTCTCCCCGCCGCCGCCGATTCGCTGCGGGCCGTGTGCTGGAACATCGAGTGGTTTCCGGGCATACGGCCGACCGCATCCGCCGAAGAAGCGGATGCCCACATGAAGGCTTCCCAGGAAGCGCTACGGAAGATGGATCCGGACATCTTCGTCGCCCAGGAAATCCGCGACTGGGCGACCTTCCACGAGCTCGTTTCGGCCGTGCCGGGCCTGACCGTCCACGTCGTCAGCAGTTTCCGCGACGCGGAGAGCGGCGCGCTTCGGGTCCAGCAGATCGGCATCGCCTCCAAGCTCAAATGCCGGGGTGCCTGGACGACGAGTTCTCCCGACATTTCCCGCGGTTTCTCATTCGCCGCATTGGAGCATCCCGACGGCGGGCTCCTGATGGTCCACGGCGTCCACCTCAAAAGCAATCACGGCAGCGATACCCCGGAAGGCGCGCAAAACGTCGCCGACATCCGGGCGGAACAGACGCGCCACCTCCTCGCCCACCGCGACGAGGTCCGGTTCGCATTCGACGGCCACGAGATCGCCGGCTGGATTGCCGCGGGCGATTTCAACACCAACCACGACGGCCAGTTCCCGCTCTGCAAGGTGGTGGAAATGATGACCGCCGGCGGCTATTTCAACACGTGGAATGACGTGCCGCGTGAGGAACGGCTGACCTGGCGCAGCGATCCGGTCGTCGAAAACCGCCGCTTCGAGCCGACCACCTTCGACTACATTTTCACCCGCGGGCTCAAGAAAAACAAAGCATCCATCATTGATGTGCCGCGGGAGCTTTCCGACCACTCGCCGCTAGAGCTGATCGTGGAAAAGCCGTGATCAGACGACCGGGCGCTCACTTCGCATCCGTATCCGGCCGCGGGGGAAAATCAAAACTGCCCCGTGGGCCAAGCAGTTTCGACTCCTTGCAATTGGATGCGGTTTTGAAAATCCCCCAGCAGGTTGGCTTTCTCGCGGACCGCATATGGGTCCACCTTTTTCTCCAACGCATAGGCAATGAGATACCCAACGGATTCGCCGATGTTCCACTCCACCGGATGCAGCCGGTAACAACCGTTGGTAATATGGGTTGTGCCGATGTTCTTGGCCGCGGGGAGCAGGTTCCGGACCCGGACCGGAAGCAAGGCCCCCAGCGGAATCTGAAACGGAAGGGATGGTATATCAATATAGTTGTCACCGCCGGTGCTGGGATGAAGGTCGATGTTGTAGCTTCCCACGCCGACCGAATCCGCGAACGTTTCCGCCACGACTTCATTCTCCGGTTGTTTCATCAGGCTTGCCCGGGCGCCTCTGCCGATGTGTTGCTCGAGCACGGTGGTGACCGCCTGAATGCGACGGGCTTCGCGAATGTAGGGATACTTCGCCATCCCATCCTCCGTCCCGAGGATATCGCCACGCAACCGGAGTTCCGGATACCCTTGTCCGCTGCCGTCGTCGCGCGGTGCTTCCGTCTGTAGCCAGTAAAAAAGGGCGCGGCTCAATTCCTTGCCTCCTTCCACATGTTTGGCCGCCTCTTCTTCACTCACTCCGACAAGCGGCCCGGGAAGGTAGTCATTTTGCGGCCAGTTCACAACCGTGATGTCACCCTCGTAAAATCCGGGCATGAAATTTTCCTTGTTGGCAATGCGGCGATACCGAAACCAACTGGAAGTGCCGAGAGCGCTTCCGGCGTCGATCAACGGCAATGTCCTTGGCTGCAAAGTTGTGGGGCTGCTATAGGAAAATGATAACAACTTGCCGGACCACGGCGGCGTCAACCGCGGAACATAGTCGCGCCAGAATTCATAGTTGTGGGGCTTATCGCCGACATGATCCGAGCCCGGCACGTAATCCATGGCGAAACAGACCGTGAACGCCTGCTGGTTGAGCGGATCCCCCTTTTCCGGCGCATGTGGTTCGCCTGTTTCCTGCTTCGATTCCGCACCCGTGACAAACTCCGTGCCTGTCATCGGCAACAGGTCTCCGAGCTCGGTGGCATCGACGAAATAGGGCGCGCTCAGAATTGTTTCGCTTCCGGTTCTCAAACTACGCGATTGCAAGGCGATCACCTTGTCACCCTCCACATCCGCGCCGATGATCTTTGTCTCGAGCAGGAGGACCAACTGCCTTGCACTGAGATATGGATTGAAGAGATCCTGCAGGATCGCGAGTGACACACGTGGTTCGTGGGCGATGCGGGATACGGAACCGTCTCCAGGGCTCAGATTCCAGCGGGCGCGCGCGGCTGCCGTGAGCGGGTAGTTTCGGCGGTAATACTCCCGGATCGCCCGCCGGAGTTCACGGTAGGTGCGGGTCGCGCCGAACTGTTCAATCCAGCGGTGCTCATCCATTGGAACCCCCTGTTGGGTAACCTGGCCTCCGATCCAGTCGGTTTCTTCCGTCATCACGACGCGCAAGCCGCTGCGCAACGCCGCCAGAGCCGCAGCACAACCGCCGAAGCCGGCTCCAGCGATGACCACGTCCGCCGAATGTTCATTTTTCCCCGCACGCAAGGCAGCTCTTTCTCCCTGGGCCCGCGCCGATCGCGGCGAAAGGATCGCACCGGAAGAAACCACTGCTCCACCGGCGGAAACAAGTTGTAGGAAGTCGCGGCGTATCATCTATCAGCAGGTTTCCCGGAAAATATCATGGTGTCCAGCCTATCCAAACCAGCCGGTGCGGATGGCCCGCCGCCCGATCAAGCGCTTCGCGGATCCAGCCGGATCGCGAGCAGCCAGCAGACCAGCGCCCAGGCCGCGCCGAGCGTCCAGCCGGCCAGCACGTCGGTCGGCCAATGGACGCCGAGATACACCCGGCTCACCCCCACCAGCACCGCGATGGCGGCGGAGACGCCGATGACATAGACGCGCAGGGCGCGGGCCGGCAGCGTCCGCGCCAGCAGTACGCCGAGCGTCAGGTAAACGACGGCCGCCATCATCGTGTGGCCGCTGGGAAAGCTCGCATTGGTCACCAGCACGCCATGCGGCACCAGATCCGGCCGCGGGCGCTCGAAGCCCTCCTTGAGAAAATGCGTCAGCGCCATGCCGCCGGCCACGGCGATCAGGCCGATCATCGCGATCCGGCGTTGGCCGAGAAACAAGACGAAGCCGGTGACCGCCAGGGTCAGGCCGGTCAGCACCGTGAAACCGCCAAGCGCCGTGAGATCGCGCCCCATTTCCTCCATCCACGGCGGGCCCCACGGGTCTTTCGGATCACCCGCTTCCCGCATGGCCAGCATGATCGTCCGGTCGAAATGATGGGATTCCCGGTCCTGCACCTCGTCCGCGATTTCGATGAATCCCCACAAGCCGCCGGCGATCAGCAACAGGACAACCGGAATCACGGGCTCCCTCCGCCATCGGACGAGGAGATTCAGAAACGAGGCAAGCGAACGCTGGATCATTCGTCACAATCCTCCCCGGCAGCCCGGGCGGATCAAGTCCGCGCATTCCGCGTCGTTCCTTGTGTCCGGCCGCGGGGGACGCTTGACTGCCGCATGTCCCGATCCGTTTTTCTCCCCGCCCTCGCCGGAACCGTCCTGCCATTGCTGCTGGCCGGTTGTGGCGGATACGGCCGGGTCGGCCTCGCCGAGGCACCGAAAATCGTCAACGTCTCTTCCTACGATCCGAAGGAAAGGCAGCGCTCCGGCGATTCGTTTTCCCAACACGACCTTTCCGCGCTGCGCCGCAACGGGGTAGGCGGTTTCATCGCGCGCACCGGAAAAGGCCGTTTCATCGATCCGAAATGCGCGGATTTCCTCAGCGCGGCCAACCGCCAGGGGATGCCGCTCGGCACCTACTTTTTCGTGGTCAAAGACGTCGATCCCGTCTGGCAGGCCGACCGCTACATCAGCCGGTTGCGGGAAATCGCCGCCAGCCGGGGGCTCCAGGGAAAAAGGATCCTGCTCGTCGGCGATTTCGACACCAAATCCAGCCCGGCGGACCTCGTTACTTTCATCGACCGGATTGAAAGCAGAACCGGCGTTCTGCCCGTGATCTATCTGGAGAACAGCGCCCAGCTCCGTCGCTCGCTTTCCGCCGCCACGCCCGCGCAGAAGCGACGCATCCGGCAGTGCCCGTATTGGCTCGCACTTTATTCCCACACCTCCGGCTTCACCACGCCAAAGGACCTCCTGGAGGCTTATGATATCTGGAACGACTGGGCGATGTGGCAATACGGCGGTGTCTTCTGGGAGCGCGGCCGCTCGGAATCCAAGCACTACAGCCACGGGCCGTGGCGCGCGCCGAAGTATTTCGGCACGATGGACCGCCCGCTCGAGCACAACGCGTTCAACGGATCGCATGAGGAACTCAGCCGCTTCTGGGCCCGCCATTCATGGACCCCGCGCTGAGCTCGCGCTTCCATACCTTCCGGGTGGAGGCGGAAATTCCGGAGCGCGGCGAATGGCCGGGGTGCGTCAATCCGGGACTTTGAGCCCCAGGATGATGACCGAGCCAATGAAAACCGCCGCCGGGGCCAGCCATGCGGGCAGCGGCAATTTCCGCTTCGGCGCGGGTGCCATTCGGCGGAAAACCCCCGAAAACTCGCCGCTTTACAAGCCCGGAGGCGGCCCCTAGTTTCTGCGGCCCATGATTTTAGCTGCTATTCCCTGGCTCTCCATCATCACCAATCTGCTGCTGGTTGTCTTCGTGATCGTCTGTCTTCTGATGACACTGCTGATCCTGATGCAGCGTCCCAAACAGGAGGGCCTCGGCGCGGCATTCGGCGCAGGCGTCACCGACCAGGTCTTCGGAGCCCGCACCACCAACGTCCTCCAGCGCGGCACCGTTTATCTCGGCACGATGTTTTTCGTCATCAGCCTCGCACTCGCCATTCTGATCGGTCTCCAAAACAAGCAGCAAACACTCCTCGGCGCGACCGAGGCACCGCCCGCGGAATTGGCCCAAGAGACCCCGGCCGTGGTCCCCGCAGAGGTGATCTCCCCATCGCTGGCCGCGGAACTTCCCGAAGAAGCGCCCGCTCCCGTAACGCCGGAAGAGGTTCCCGCGGACGCCGCCACCCCGGTTCCCGTCGAAGAAGCACCCGTCGAAGAAGCACCCGTCGAAGAAGCACCCGTCGAAGA
>JBBSJY010000150.1:0-11387 GCA_038256845.1 Verrucomicrobiales bacterium
GTATCCCGGTGGCTTGACCGCCTTCGGCGAGCGGCTGGCATTTTCAGCCCGGGACGGAAACGAGAGCGGGTTGTGGATCACCGACGGATATGAAACCGCAAAGTTGAAGGGCAACGCCGGAAATCAGATGGTGATGCTCGATGGCGGATTGCTGTTTCGCGCGTCCGATCCGGAGCATGGCGAGGAGCCGTGGTGGACGGACGGGGAAACGACGCGGCGGATCAAGGACCTGCGCCCCGGCGTTCTCGGATCGAGCCCGTTCTGGTTCACCCGGATTGGTGACGAGGCATATTTCACGGCGTTCACCGGCACGGGATCCTTTCCGCTGTGGCGGACCGATGGAACGGAATCCGGCACCGTCGAGGTAAGCGGATGGACGGGGCCGGGCAGCATCTATCCGATGGTTGCGGCCGGGCAGCGGTTGTACTTTTTCGTGGAAAATAATATTCCGGGAAAACGGCTGTGGATCGCGGAGAACGGACAGGCCCGCCTGGTGCGGGAAATCGGCGGCTCCGGCACTGCGGGAACGTTCGGATTTCCCGCGGATCCTTTCGTCCGAGCCTGCGGCGAGTTGCTGTTTTTCGTCGCCGACGACGGCGTCCACGGCGACGAAATCTGGCGCAGCGACGGGACGTCGGACGGTACGGTCATGGTCGGTGACATCCGCCCGGGCACGATGGGATCCGCGCCCCGCGAACTGACGGCGGTCGGCGGCATGGTCTATTTCCAAGCGAATGACGGAATCAGCGGCGAGGAGCTGTGGGTGACGGACGGAACTCCGGCGGGCACGCGCCTGGTGACCGACTTGGTCCCGGGTCCGGGCGGATCGGCCCCCGGCCAGATGGTCCTGGCGGGTGATCGCCTGTTTTTCAGCGCGATGACGGAGGAAGCCGGGCGCGAACCGCATTTGCTGGAAGTCGGGGAGATCCTGGCCTTCCATGCTTGGTCGGAAGCGGTCGGCCTCACCGGTATGGACGCAGCTCCCGGAGCGGCTCCGCACGGCGACGGAGTGGCCAATCTCCTGAAGTATGCCTTCGGCATCGACGGTGCGCTGCCGTATTCACGCACTGCGGCCGGAGAACCCGGGCACCTGCCACACTTCGCAGTCGAAGAGGACGGACAAGGCAGAATACTACGGGTGGCGTACGTCAGAAGACAGGGCAGCGCCCTCGTTTACACCGTGAAACGCTCCGCTGACCTTCAACCCGGATCCTTCCAGGCGATGACGGGAAACGAATCCGTCGAACCGCTTGCCGGCGGCTGGGAGCGGGTCGTGCGCAGCGAGCGGGTGGAGGGCGGGCGGTGCTTCGGAGTCGTTGAGATCCGGCTGCCGTGACGGGGTGTGATCACCATCATCCTTCCCACACGCCGATTCCTCCGCTATGACGCTGCGATGCATGCTTCATCCGCCCGGAGTATCCTCTTCGCGCTCGTCGCATGGAGCGCCACGTCCTCGTGCGCGCCCCCGCTTGTGGCACCGGCAACCGGCGACCGGCTGCCGGTCCCGCGCTTCAGGGAAAATTCGTCGCTGGCTCTGAAAAATCCGCTGGAAGGGCACGAACGCCCTATCATCGCGGTATGGCGGGATCATGGAGGATTTCTTGATCGGGAGGCCCCCTCTCTCCGGGTCGCGATCTCGGCCGACGGCCGCACCGTCTTCGCCCGCGATCCGAAAACCTGGGACCATGGTATCTGAAGCAAGCCATCCAATCGAGATGACCACCCGGGCGGCGATGAACCTCACACCGATCGGCATGGGCGGCGGCTGCCACTGGTGTACGGAAGCGGTTTTCGAATCGCTGAAAGGCGTCGGCCGTGTGGAACAGGGATGGATCTCTTCCGTCGCTCCTGACGATTCCTTTTCGGAAGGCGTGATCGTCCATTTCGATCCCGCGGCGATCCGCCTGTCCGATCTCATCGAGGTGCACCTGCACACCCACGCCAGCCAATCCGATCACAGCCTGCGCGCCAGATACCGCAGCGCCGTCTATGCCATGGACGTGGCCCGGCTCGCCCAGGCGGATTCGATCCTCAACGACCTCGCCGCCGGCTTTGTGAAACCGCTGGTCACACGCGCCCTTCCCTTCCGCGACTTCCGGCCGTCCCGCGGGACAATGACCTGCTACTACTCCACCGATCCTTCCCGACCCTTTTGCCGCGACTACATCGAGCCGAAGATCCGGCTCCTCCGCGGGCGATTTCCAACTCTGCTCAAAACGCATTCTGCCCCGTCGGAAAAAGTGCTCGATCCGGCCCTTCCCCAGGAAATCCTCCCGCCATGAAAGCACGCGAAATCAACCCGAGTGATTCACCGCCTGTGAAAAGTGATCCCTCCGGACAAAAATAATCCGCCGACGGTAAAACCGAGGGCGGATGGGGGGAGGGCTTTCGAGGGGAGAATTTTCAGCAGTGCGGGAGATTCCACACACAGGGCAGAAGCTCGGCTTCCTGGATGCGCGAAACCCGACTGGCGTCGCCGCTGTGCCTTGCCTTGTAGCCGTCCGCCCACTCGTCGTTATAACTGCGATGGGAGGTCGTCCGTGAGTCGTGGTGCGCGCTGTAGCGCTGCACCATGATTCCCCCAGTCGTGCGGGCTGGCCGGGTGGTGAACTCTGGGATGGTACCCGATGGCGCGGAATATACATTCATGGTTGGAGCGATGGTTGGATTTGGATTTGTAACACCCGGGATCTCTGAAACCCGGCCTTTTTGACATATCTGTTGTATTGAAATTACGGAACGCTTGCCAGAAGTTTCCTCACGATTTGGGGGAAATACTAAACGGATTCTGCGCATCGTTGCGAATCGGCCGCGCACCCCCCGAGATGAGTCTCCGGGATTCCAAAATTTCAAAAAAATCCCCCGCCACGGACGGACATTGGAGGGTGGGTTGAGGATGGGACCGTGCGTCGGCAGGATCCGGATCCATCCGGGACAGCCGGACCCATCACCGGCGGGGCCTGAGCCGCAACAGGGGCGGAGTGTTCCCGCCGTTTTCCTTGGTGGCGAAGGCATGCACGAGACCGGCGCGCGCGGTTTCATCCGTTTCCCGGCAGATGATGAAGGTCACCTGCCCATTGGTGTCGGAGTTGAGAAAATCCACCAGCGCCTGCCCGCGCAGTGTGCGCGTGCCGTGGTTGACACCCTGGGGAATTTCGATCCGCCCGAGAAAGACGGATTCCCCGGACTTGGGAAGATGGTCTTGCAGGCCGGCCGGATCATGCGCCGGCGCGTTTTTCCAATGGACCGCGTGCTCGCCCCAATCGTCCTGCGATTCGTCGCTGAGTCCGTAGATGGCGAAGGTGCTGTCCGGCACCAGTGTGGCGAAGCCCAGGTCGCTGCGCTCGATGCTGAGGATCAGCTCCGCATCCTCGAACCGCGCGCCGTTGAAATCCGCGAGATCCAGCCCGATGTAGCCCTTGCGGTTCAGGTGTGGCTGGATGCTGGTTTTCTTGACCCGGAAAAACGCCTCGCTGCCGTGGTTGCGCGTGTTGCCGCTCTCGATGAAGGCATCTTTTCCGCGGCGGTATCCGGTGGAGAGGATCTGCCAGCCATCGCCGTCATTGATGATGGTGTCCGGCTGCCAGCGGTTGGGCTCGGCCGCGCCCGGCTTGGGCTTGGCGGGATTGAGTTTCTGCGAAAGCAGGCCCCGATCCAGTGTTTCGCCGGCGCGGATGTTGTGATGCTCATCGGTGCCCTCCACCTCCACCCGGCCCTCGAGGACCTGCACCATGTATTCCCCGTTCTCGCCGGCGCTGACGCCGAAACGCGTGCCGTAGTCGACCACCCGCGCCGTTTGGGTATCCACCACGAAGCCGATGGCGCTGGGCGGAATGTCCGACATGATCGTCCCACGCAAGAGGCGGCAGGCCATGGCGTCGATCAGTTCGAGCGTGACGGGCGCTTCCAGCACAACCTCCGCCCCGCTGTCGAAACGCAGCGTCGCCAGGCCCTCGACAAGCTCGTAGGTCCCGGCCGGAACGCGCGAGCCCTCGACGGTCGGCAAGCTGCTGGCCGCCCATTTGCATCCGGTGGCCTTCACCAGCGTGGCGATAGCCGGCGGCGAGGTGTCCGCCGCCGTCCTCTTCAACAGCAGGAAACAGCCGATCATGAAACAGGCGGCCGCCGCCAGAGCGATGAGCGCCACCCCGCCCCGGCGGATTCCCGGCACCTGCGATTTTTCCAGATCCCCTAGCAGCGACGGATCGTGCCGCAACTCGGCGTGCTGCACCATGGCCTCTGCGAACAGCCGCCGCCAATGGGGGCTCTCTCGCAATAGATCCTCCAATTCGGCGGTTTCCCCCTCGGCGAGCTGCCCGTCGCGCGCCCGCTCCGAAAGTTCCAAAACGCGCCAGCGCTTGCGTTGGAGATCGTCTTTCATGATGGAGAGGCGCTGCTGCGGTTCATCCGCTGCTCGACGCAGGTGAGGAGAGTGGAGCGCACCCGGCTGAGCGCGCGGTAAACGGCACCGGTGGTCTTATCAATGCGTCCGGCGATCTGATCCACTTCCAGATCCTCGAAATAGCGCATCAGCATCATCCGGCGTTGGTCGGTGGGCAATTTTCGCAGGCATGCCGCCAGCGCCTCGCGGCGGGCGTCCGCCTCATCGGAGAGGCGCTCGACCTCCTGCCCTACCGCTTCCAACATCTCTTCGCTCATGGCAAGATGCCCCCTCTGGCATTGGCGGCGGTAGCCGAGGATCTGGTAAAAGGCGATCTTGCGCGCCCATGCCAGGAAATTGGTGCCGGACTCAAATTGTCCGAAGTGTTTCCACATCACCATCTTGGTCTGCTGGAGGACATCGTCCGCATCCGCATGGCTCTGGATCAGGCCGTGGACATACAGGAAAAGCGCGCGGTCGTGGCGCGTGAGCAAACTCAGGAATTCGGTGCTGCGGTCCTCGTTTTCCATGGCTGGGAGGTTGAATGGCTTGGGGCGGAAGTTCGGTTTCCACTGATACAAGGCCGCGCGGCCGACATTTCGGACAGCAATTTCCGAGAGATTTTATGTCCACTCCGGCGCGTTTCCGGCCTAATGGTAATGAAGATGCCCGTTTCCCGAATTCAATCCCTGTGCCGCGTCGCCTGCATTGCCCTGATGATGCAAGGCATCACCGCGGCCGCTCCCGGCACCGACGATCCGGAAGCCATCAAGTTTTTCGAAACCCGTATCCGTCCGGTCCTGGCGAACCATTGCTACGAGTGCCACGGCGAGAAAAAGCAGAAGGCCGACCTCCGCCTCGACAACCTCGGCTACATGCTCCAAGGCATCGAGGGCGTCCCGGTCATCGTTCCCGGCGACGCCGTTGCCTCCCACCTCTACGGGATCATCACCCACGCCGATGAGGACGTCCGGATGCCGCCCGACGATCCGTTGACCGCCTCGCAGATCGCCGATTTCAAGCAATGGATCGAAATCGGTGCCCCGTGGCCGAAAGACGAGGTTATCCGTCCGCTCGCATCCGGCGAGTTCAGCGAGGAAGACCGCGCCTGGTGGTCATTCCAGCCCCTCAAAAAGGTCACTCCGCCCGCCATCGATGCCGACAGCGACGTGGACCGCTTCATCCTCGCCAAGCTCCGGGACAACGGCCTCGAACCCGCGCCGCAAGCCGAGCCTCGCGAGCTTCTCCGCCGCCTCTATTACAATCTCCACGGCCTGCCGCCCACCGAGGAGCAGATTGCCGCCTACCTCAATGACCCGCGTCCCGACCGCTACGAGCGCCTCGTCGAGGAACTCCTGGCCTCCCCCCGCTACGGCATGCGCTGGGGGCAGCATTGGCTCGACCTCGTCCGCTACGCCGAGTCCGACGGCTACCGCCAGGATGCCTACCGGCCTGACGCCTGGCCATACCGGGACTATGTGATCCGTTCGTTCAACGAGGACAAACCCTACAACCAGTTCGTCCGCGAGCAGCTCGCCGGCGACGAGATCGCGCCCGATGATCCCGAAACCCTCATCGGCACCGCCTTTCTCCGCCACGGCATTTACGAATGGAACCAGGCCGATGCGGAGATGCAGCGCGACCTCATCGTCAGCGAGCTGGCCGGCGTCACCGGCGAGCTGTTTCTCGGCCTCAGCGTCAGTTGCGCCCAATGCCACGATCACAAGTTCGATCCCATCCTCCAGCGCGACTACTTCCGGATGAAATCCTTCTTCGAGCCGCTCCAGTGGCGCGACGATCTCCCCTTGGCCACCCCCGATGAAAAACGCGCCCACGCCGAAGCCATGGCGGCATGGGAAGCCGAATCCGCCGATGCCCGCGCCGCCTGGGAAGCGGAGCGGATTCCGGCCGAAGCCCGCGGAACGGCCAACGCTCTCAAGTTTTTCCCGCCGGAGGTCCAGGCGATGAAAGCCAAGCCCGCCGGTGAACTCACTCCCTACGAAAAGCAGGTCATCTATCTCGTCGATCGCCGCATTGAGGTCGAGGTCGGCCGCGCCGTGGATCCGCTGAAATCCAAGTCCGATGCCTGGGCCGCCTACGAATCCTTCGGGAAATCCAAGCCCGGGGCCCTCCCGCCCGCCTTCGTCGCCACCGATGTCGGCCCGGAATCACCGCCCACCGTCATGGAAACACGCCGCGGCGAATCCGACGTCGCGCCCGGCTTTCTCACCATCCTCGCGCCCGATGACCTCGAAATCGAACCACTCGGAAACTCCACCGGCCGCCGCACCGCCCTCGCCGATTGGATCACCGATCCCGAAAACCCGCTTTCCACCCGGGTCATCGTCAACCGCGTCTGGCAATACCACTTCGGCCGCGGCCTCTCCGGCAACACCAGCGACTTCGGCCGCCTCGGCGAAGCGCCTTCCCATCCCGAGCTGCTCGACTGGCTCACCGCCGGCTTCATCTCGAACCAGTGGAGTTTCAAGTGGCTGCACCGCCAGATCCTCCTCACCACCACCTACCGCCAAAGCTCGATGGTGGAAACCAGCGCCCGCGCCGCCGAAGTCGATCCCGAAAACCGCCTCCTCTGGCGGGCCCGGCCCCAGCGCCTCGATGCCGAGCAGCTCCGCGATTCCCTGCTCCTCATCTCCGGCGAGCTGAAACCCAAGACCGCCGGCCCCTCCGACGAAAGTACCCAGTCGGTCCCCTCCATCTTCACCCGCAAGCTCCGCAACTCGCCAGACGAAGTGCTCTCCCGCTTCGACGCGCCACCGGGTTTCCAGAGTGTCGCCCAGCGCGATGCCACCAACACCGCTCTCCAGAGCCTGCTCATGGTCAACGGCGAGTGGCCGATACAACGCGCCCGTTCGATGGCTGCCCGCCTCCTCAAGGATCGGCCGGAGGCCACCGGCTCCGAACTCGCCGGAGACGCTTTCCCGCTCGTCCTCGGCCGCCCGGCCGAAACCGATGAACGCGACAGCGCCGCCGACTTCCTCAACACGCAGCGGAAACAGATCGAGATCTCCCGCGAAAAGGAAGACCCGCCCGAGACCGCCTCCCCCCTCGTCGATGGCGGCGAATGGTTCCCCGGCATCGCGCCTGACGGCGCGCCCGCCATCGCCTTCCGCCCCGGCACGGAGCACGAGAAAATCCTCGCCAGCCAGGCTGCTCCGCAAAACATCGAGTTTACGGTCGAGGCCATCATCTGGCTCGATTCCACCTACCCCGACTCCTCCGTCCGCACCATCGCCTCCCGCTGGAATGGCGACCAAGCCGCCCCGGGTTGGGCCCTCGGCGTCACTGGCAAAAAATCCCGTTTCGAGCCCGGCAGCCTCATCATGCAGCTCAACGGCGAAGATTTCCAAGCCGCCCTCACTCTCGAAGTCGTCGCTTCCGGGCTGAAAATTCCCGAGAAAAAACCCTACTACGTCGCCGCCATCCTTTCTTCGGAGACCCTGCCCGGCAAAGAATTCGGCGGCCACATCCGCTTTTTCGCCAAGGATCTTTCCGACCCCGCTTCGAAACTCGAGGAAGCCGGCATCCCCCACCCGCTCGGCGGCGGCTTCATCAATCCGGAGCGCGCCCTCGTCATCGGCGGCCGCGACGGGCAGAACGGACACGTTTGGAGTGGCGGCATCCACCAGCTCACCATCGCCAACGGCCACGTGACACCGGAAAACCTCCTCCCGCTCCGCAGCCAATCCGCGCCGGAAACCCTTGTCACCCTCGACGGCAGCACCCTTGCCAGCTCGGGATCCGGCTCGTTCACCTGGATCAAGTCCCCCCAACTCGCCGCCAAAGCGGGGAACTCCCCCAAGCACGAAGCCCTCGCGGACCTGTTCCACATCCTCATCAATTCGAACGAATTCCTCTACAAGCCATGAACCGGATCCCGCACCACGAAATCCTCACCACCCGCCGCGATTTCCTCCGGCGCGGCGGGGCCGGCTTCGGCGCGCTCGCCCTCGCCTCGATCCTCGGCGACCAGAGCGTCATGGCCTCCCTCGGCAATGCCGGCAGCGCCGCCAATCCGCTCCAGCCGCGCATGCCCCACATTCCGGGCACGGCCAAGCGCGTCATCTTCCTTTTCATGGAAGGCGGTCCCAGCCACCTCGACCTCTGCGACCCCAAGCCGCTCCTCAACGAGCTTTCCGGAAAACCCCTCCCCGAAAGCTTCGGCAAAGTCATCACCGCCATGGGAGAAGCCGGCTCGCCGCTCCTCGGCACCAATCGCGTATTCAAACAACACGGCCAGGGCGGCCAGTGGTTCTCCGATTGGATCCCCCACATGGCCGAACTCGCCGATGACTGGTGCGTCATCAAATCCTGCGTCCAGGACGGCATCAACCACGCCGGCGGCGTCTGCCAGATGAACACCGGCTCGATCGTCGGCGGCCGCCCGTCGCTCGGATCGTGGGTCAGCTACGGCCTCGGCACCGAAAACCAGAACCTGCCCGCCTTCGTCGTCCTCAAGGACACCGACGCGCAGGTCGTCAACGGCGTCCGCAACTGGGGCAGCGGCTTCATGCCCGCCGTCTATCAGGGCACTCTGTTAGATGAAGGTCCGCAACCCTTCGCCAACCTCAACCCCGGCAAAGGCATGATCGCCGCCCGCCAGCAGGGCAAACTCGACTTCCTCGCGAAACTGAATGCGAAACACATGGAAGGCCGCGAGGAAAACACCGAACTCGATGCCCGCATCCGCAGCATGGAACTCGCCTACCGCATGCAGGCCACCGCCCCCGAGGCCGTCGATCTCCGCGGCGAGTCGGAGGCCACGAAGAAACTTTACGGCATGGACGAGCCAAACACGGCAAACTTCGGCCGCATGTGCCTGCTCGCCCGCCGCCTCAGCGAGCGCGGCGTCCGCTTCGTCCAGCTCTACCACGGAGCCGGCAGCAAATGGGACTCCCACAGCGACATCGAGGGCAACCACAGCCGCCTCTGCAACGAGGTGGACAAGCCGGTCGCCGGTCTCCTCCGCGACCTCAAATCACGCGGCATGCTCGAAGACACCCTCGTCATCTGGGGCGGCGAGTTCGGCCGCACCCCCATGTCCGAAAAAGGCAGCGGCCGCGATCACAACCCCACCGGCTTCTCCATGCTCTGGGCCGGCGGCGGCGTTAAAGGCGGCCAATCCATCGGCGAAACCGACGATCTCGGCCTCCACGCCATCAAGGACCGCCTCCACGTCCACGACCTCCACTCGACCGTCATGCATCTGTTAGGTGTCGATCACACCCGCATGATCTACCACGACAAGGGCCGCCCCGAACGCATCGACCAGAACGAAGGCCACGCCTTCACCCGCATCCTCGGCTGAGCCCGTCTCCCGGCCCCGTGGCGGCGGTTTCCAACCGCCCGGCCCAAGTAGCGGCGATCACCGGTCGCCGCGAATGAACTCCCGGAAAGGGGCACAGGCGTCCCGCCTGTTCTTCCTCCCCATCACCCATTCAATTGCGACCCTCCGCCCTCCGAAATTCAACCGTGCCGGATCGGTATGAATTTTCCCGCTGACTTCCCGCATGCCAACTGATTGGATCCCGCCAATGGAAAAGCACCACAGGTCCCCGGTTGCTCCCGGCCGGGTCGACCAAGGGCGGCAGCGTCCTGTAACCCCCCGCGCGGCGCGGACGTCCATCCCAACGGCAGAGCACCCGCGAGCCATTCACAGATCATCCAGCGGGCTGCCGATTTCCCCTCGCATCGCCCGCGCCAGCTGCAGGTAAACCATCGTCGTCCGGATGTCCGCGTGTCCCGGCAGCTCCTGCACGCAGCGGATGTCCACTCCCCGCAACACCAGATGGGTCGCGAAACTGTGCCTCAGAGTGTGGGCCGTCACCTTCTTTTCCAGCCCCGCCGCCTTCACCGCCGCGGCCAGCGCCCGTCCCACCGGGCCTCATGCGCGTGATGCCGCCGCTCCGGCTTGTCCGCCCGCGGATCTACCGAAAGGCTCCCGGATGGAAACAACCACCCCACATACGTTTCCTCCGTCCTCAAGCTGTAGTGCTTGAAACGCAGAACCTCCCGCATCCGGTCTTCCAGTTTCATGGTTCTTTTTCCGTGGGATTACCCGCCTGATCCGTGGGCTTTTCTACGGAATCGGAGAATTTCGACAGGCCTTTTCCGCAGAATAATACGCCGATACGCGGGTAAATCTCCGGATCCGGTGGTTTTCAACCGAATATTCACGAAAATCCGCGAAAATTTCCTCCGGTTTCCCGCGTCATATTCTACGAATCCGCCATCTATTAAGCGGCTGGACTTTTCCTCCGCTTCTGTCGACAAACAACAAGTTCGGTAAGAAAGTAAGCTATGTTCATCACATTTTCATGGAGGGGTGCCGGGCTTGTTGTTTTGGTAGTGTTACCAATCGTCTTCGCCATCGCGCTTCTTATTTCCGTGAACTTAATCGGCAAAGACTTCACGAAAAACAACTTCCGAGAGATAGTCATAGCAACGATTGCAGCGTCTGGGGTTGTTTGTTTCGGATTGGGGCGACAAATAAATCGAGTAAGAGTCGTGCGGGAGGAAGATGGCAGGTCTGAAGAGTCTGGTTTTGCTGTAGACAACACGCATCAAATGTGGGGAATTCCGGTGCAGCACTGGTGCTGGGTGTATCTTATACTCGCCCTGATTGTTCAACTTACATGGCGATAAAACATAAAAGAAACCGAACAAGTCGGAGCAGGCGACGCCGAGGAAGCCGTCTGATTAAATTCAGGCTTTACACCGGCGCGCCTGTCCTATGACGCTGATATGGCTGATGATTTGTCAAGTGGATATAGTGGTTTTGTCCTATCATTTTGATGGGGTGGATTGGGGGGGACAACAGGGTAGAAACGAGGAACGTGGCGGGGTGATGCGATTTCGCGCAGACGGGTATGCAACAAAGCACAGCTTTTTAGACGGAGCGAAGCGTAGCCCGAAGGGTGAAGACCGGAGGAACGAGGGGCTGAATCAAATATGCGTGGACTTACCCGCACGAGGCGGGGTTTACCGA
>JBBSJY010000151.1:0-11341 GCA_038256845.1 Verrucomicrobiales bacterium
ACTCTCCGCGAGGCCGGTGCCGATGAACTGGTTTCGTCCTTTGCCGAGGCACAGGAAGTATTCGGCAAGCTCGCCGCGCCGCTTGCCATGAAGATGGAAGCCGCGAGTTTGCCTGAGAACGAAACCGAGCGCTTGCAAGCCATGTCCGCCCTTGACTTGGAAAAACAGGCCCTTCGTCAAGGAGCACAATCTTCGATTTTACGCGGGAGCGCCCCTCCACACTCCGGATGGCAAACCGTTTGGTTCCCTGTGTCTCATGGGTTTCACTCCCCGCCGCTTCACCGCACGCGAGGTCCGCCTGCTCAATGTTTATGCCGCCGAGATTTCCGAAATGCTCGCGCCGGTGGCCGAACCGGCTGTCAACCATGCGCCGTGAGACGCACGATTGTGGAACGCATGATCGCTGCCGCTGAGTGAGGTATGGCGAAGTGCCAGAAATCGGCATCTTCGGGAAGCGGCTTGCGCCGCCCGCGTTTCACATATTTGCGAATGCCGTTCTTGATTTGTTCGACAACCCGCGGCGGCTTATGCTTGGGTATACATCGGGCATCACGCCAAAAAACCGTTGATCACTTTGGCAGGTTTGACTCCCGTCAGTTTCTGATCGAGACCTTGGAACGGATAGGTGTGCTTGCGTGAGTCGATTCCCAGAAGATGGAGGAGGGTGGCATGGAAATCACGGAGATGGACCGGGTCCTTCGCCACGCGGTAGCCGAAGTCGTCGGTTTCACCGTATGCGAAGCCCGCTTTCACTCCGGCACCGGCCATCCAGATGGTGAAGGCGTTCGGGTTGTGGTCCCGGCCGACGAATGGTCCGCCATCGCTGCCGCCACGATTCTCCTGCATGGGCGTGCGGCCGAATTCGCCGCCCCAGATGACAAGCGTATCTTCCAGCAGACCGCGTTGTCTGAGATCGGTAAGCAGCGCGGAGATCGGTTTGTCAGTCTCCCGGCATTTCTTGACGAAGCCGTCATTGAGCGATTCCTCGGCGCTCGATCCATGGGTGTCCCAGCCGTAGTCGAATAGCTGCACGAAGCGTGTTCCATTCTCGACGAGGCGGCGCGCAAGGAGACAGTTGTTGGCGAATGATTCCTTGCCCGGCGCGGCCCCATACATCTCGCGGATTGCCTCAGGCTCGCGGGTGATATCCATCACTTCCGGAGCGGTCGTTTGCATGCGGAACGCCATTTCATATTGGGCGATCCGGGTGACGGTTTCCGGGTCGCCGAATTCCGATTCGGTCTGCCGGTTGATTTCCGCCAGCGCGTCGAGCGCGGCGCGGCGGATATCGCGGGTCACTCCCTTCGGATTGCGCAGGTTGAGAACGGCGTCGCCTGCGGAGCGGCACTGCACGCCTTGATAAACGGAGGGGAGGAAGCCGGAACCCCAAACCGACTTGCCGGCGCGCGGCGGCTGACCGCCGGAAAGCAGGACGATGTAGCCGGGCAGGTTCTGGTTCTCGGTCCCCAGCCCCCAGGTCACCCAGGAGCCGAGCGCCGGGTGGCCGAGGTTCGCGTGGCCGGTGTGGACCATCAGCTCGGCCGGACCGTGGTTGAACTGGTCGGTCATCATGGTGTGGACGAAGCAAAGCTCGTCGACATGGTTGGCGACATGGGGAAACCGGTCGGAGACATAAGATCCCGAGTTGCCGTATTGTTTGAACGAAAACTGTGGACCTAACAGCTTGGGGGTTCCCTGGATGAAGGCGAAGCGCTGCCCGGCGAGAAACTCTTGCGGGCATTCCCTGCCATGATATTTCTCAAGCTCCGGTTTGTAATGAAACAAATCTAGAGTGCTCGGGGCGCCTAACATGTGCAGATAGATGACACGTTTGACTTTCGCATCCAACGGGGGCGCGGAAGGAAGCAGGGGGGCCGCGGGATCCGGGGAGATAGCGGGCGCGGAGAGGCCGAGCGCCCGCCCCATCGAGGCGAGATAGATCGATCCGAGCCCGGTGGTGCAGTCGCGCAGGAAGTGGCGGCGGGTATGGTGTTCAAGCGCGGCGCCTCGCAAGCGATTGATGAGCGGAGAAGACATGGGAGGAATTTCTTGGGTTTTCAGCGGACCACGGATTCGTCGAGATTGAGAAGGAGCGAGGCGATGATGGTGAAGGCGGCTCCGTCGGAGGTGCCGGCCATGCCCTCCATGGTCTCCGGTCGCTCGCGATATCCGGCCTCCAGTTCTTGGAACAGAGACAGAAGCCGTGCCAGCCGTTCCGGCGATGGCAGGCGGGATGTGGCAATGCGGTGGCCAGCGGCGAGCTTGCCTTGCAGATCGCCGGAAAGATCATATTTCATCCGGCGGGCGAGACCTTGCGCGAACTCGACATGGGCAGGGCTATTGAGGGATTCGAGCGCTTGCAATGGTGTGTTGGAAACAATGCGGCGCTTGGTGCAAAGGTCGCGCGGTGGCGCGTCGAAGGTGGCGAAACCCGGGTAGGGGTTCGATCGCTTGGTGTAGGTATAGATCGCGCGGCGATAGCGGTCGGGATTTCCGGGAGGCGGAGTGTCCCATTTTTCGCCGCTTTTGAATGGAGTCCAGCCGCCCGGAGGCATGGGTGGGAAAACCGGCTTGCCGAAAAGTTCTTGTCCAAAAAGGCCTGAAGCAACCAAGCCGTGGTCGCGGATGGCCTCCGCGCTGAGGCGGCCGCGCGGGCCGCGGGAATGGAGACGGTTTTGCGGATCCCGCGCGAGCAACTCCGCCGAGACCACGGCGGATTGGCGGTAGGTAGCGCTGCTGACGATCTCGCGCAACATCGCCTTGTTGCTCCAGCGGTGGTGATCGCGGAAACGCAGCGCGAGATGATCCAGCAGTTCCGGGTGGCTCGGTTTCGCACCCGATGAACCGAAATCCTCAAGCGTTTCGACAAGGCCGGTTCCAAAGAGTTGTTCCCAGAACCGGTTGGTGGCGACGCGGGCGGTGAGCGGATTCTCCTCGGAGACCAGCCATCTGGCGAATCCGAGGCGGTCCGGCGGCGCGTTGTCAGGCAGGCTGCCGAGCAGGACGGGGACCGCGGGCTGTTGGGGAGTTTCGTCTTTTTCCAACCAGTTCCCGCGGATGAACAAGCGGGTGGGTCGCTCGAGTTCCGCCGGTTGTCCGGCCATCACCGGCAACGAAACGGCGGTGTCGCGGGCGAGCGCCGCATCGATCTCGCCGATGCGTGCCCTCGCGCGACCGATCTCCGCATCCGCCGGATATTGAGTCCAATGCATATCCGAACCCAGTGATATCCGGCCCCGCCTGGTGACCAGCGGGAAACTGCCGCCACCGATCATGCCGTTTTTGAAGTTCAGACGCAGTTGGGTCCCCGGCGGTGATGCGAGCGCCTCGCGGAGGACGATCACGGCGGTGCGCGGACGATCAATCTTGGTATAGGCACCCCAGCCGTTGCGATCATCATTGAGACTGTCGTTGGGATCCAAGACCGGCCCGGCCTCGTCGCCGATGACGGCCGCCAGCGGAATCTCCGTTTCTCCATTGCCCGGAGTCGTGGCGAAAAGCCGGATCCGGGAGAGGACGGATCCCCACTCGGGGGTATGGATCGCGGTTTCAGGATCGACCGGCAACAGTTCGAAACGCAGCGCGGTGACCGGTCCGTCACCCGCTTGGAATGTAAGATCGATCTCGGTATTGGTTCTGGCGTTTCCGGCGGTCCGGAATTCGGAGCCTTCGCTCTCCATTTTCATTTGGTCCGACTTTGCCGCCAGATCTACCGGGTCGCGCCACTCGCTGAGACCGCGTAGGCGTCCGTGTCCCTCATGGATCTCCGCTGCCAAGTCCGAGCGCTCGGCGAGCCAGCGGCTGAAGTCGGCGCTGCGATCGGAAGATTTCGGTACGGGAATCTTCGGAAAATGCGAGTCAAGGTCGTGATCCCGCGTGTTGTTGAAGAATGCGACGGACTGGTAGTATTCGTGATGTTCAATGGGGTCGTAGGGATGCGAGTGGCATTGCACGCAACCCATGGTAACGCCCTGCCATGTTTCCCAAGTGGTCGCCACGCGATCCATCACGGCCACCGTCCGGAATTCCTCGTCGTCGGTGCCTCCCTCGGAATTCGACTGCGTCTGGCGGTGGAAATTCGTGGCGATCAGATCGTCCAGAGTCGGCTTATCTAACAAATCACCGGCAAGTTGTCTGATCGTGAATTGATCGAATGGCATATCCTCATTGTAAGCGCGTATCACCCAGTCACGGAACGGCCAGGCGGGCCGCGGGCGATCAAGGCCGAGCCCCTCGGTGTCGGCATAACGGGCGAGATCGAGCCACGTCGATGCCCAGCGTTCGCCAAAATGGGGCGAGGCGAGCAGGCGATCGACGGCTGCGGCATAGGTTCGCTCGGGATCTTCTTTGAAGGCGGTTTCAAACGCATCGAGCTCCGCCAGAGTGGGCGGCAAGCCGACAAGATCGACGGAGAGACGGCGCAAAAGCAGGGCGGGTTCCGCTTGCGGTGAAGGTTTCAATTGCCCGGTCTCCAGCTTCGCGAGGATGAAGCGGTCGATATCGTTCTTGGGCCAAGTCCCGTCCCTGACGGCGGGAACGGGGTGAACGACGGGTTTCACAAAGGCCCAATGCTCGTTCCATTCGGCTCCTTCCTTGATCCACTGGCGGAGATTTTCCACCTCGGTGGATGACAGCGGCGGGCCGTGCTCGGGTTGCGGCATCACCATGTCCGGATCGCCCGAAGTGACGCGCTTGATCAGTTCCGAACGCTCGGGATGGCCCGGAACGATGGTCGGGTTCCCGGATTCGCCCTTGGCGAGCGCCTTGTCCCTGAAGACGAAGGAGATCCCGCCCGCTTCCTTCACTCCGCCATGGCAACTCGTGCATTGGGTTGTGAATATCGGGCGGATGTCGCGGTTGAACTGGATCTTTCCCGTTGCGGATTCCGCGGAGGGAATTCCGAGGAGACCGAAGAGGGAAACGAGAGAATGGATTGAAATGAGGCGCATGATGGTTCTGCGTCGATGATCGGACACGGAACTTTAGCCTCCAAACCTTCGTTGTCAGGAACCTAAATTCCGCCGTGTGGCTGGAGAACATCCGATTTATCGGGGTGATTCGAGTCTCCAAGGCCGCAACGCGGGCCGCCATGCCGGGGTGATTCCCTCACCGGCTCAGCGCGGGTTCGGGATGCGAGCGGGCGAGGCAGCCGGGACAGTTCTGGACGAAGTGGCCGGGGGCGAGTTCTTCAAAGGGTGGCTGGCGGTCGGTAGGGCAGAGATCCGGGTTGCCAATTCGATTGCGGACTTTGAAGGAACAACCGGCGGGAGGGTGGGTGAGGTCGGGCGGGAGGCCGGGGATGGTATAAAGCGGCTCGCCTTTGGCTTGGATGGCGGGAATGGATTTGAGAAGCGAACGCGTGTAGGCGTGAAGCGGGTTGCGGAAAAGCTCGGCTTTGTCGGCGCTTTCCACGATCCGCCCGGCGTAGAGGACGTTGATCTGGTCGCAGACCTCGGAGACGACGGCCAGATCGTGGGTGATGAAGAGGACCGCGGTGCCGAGATCGCGCTGGCGGTCGCGAATGAGATCGAGAACCTGTTTCTGGACGGTCACGTCGAGGGCGGTGGTGGGTTCGTCGCAAATGAGGAGTTCCGGCCGGGTGATGAGGGCCATGGCGATCATGACGCGCTGGCGCATGCCGCCGGAGAATTCGTGGGGAAAGGAGTGGATGCGCTTCTCCGGCTCGGGGATGCCGACTTCGGCGAGCGCGTCGATGGCGCGGGTGAGCGCTTTCTTGCCGGTGACGTTCTCGTGAAGGGCCAGGGGCTCGGTCAGCTGGTCGCTCACCTTCATGAAGGGATTGAGCGAGGTCATGGGATCCTGGAAAATCATGGAAATACGTTTGCCGCGGATTTTCCGGAGCTGTTTTTCGCTGGCGGCAATGAGGTCGGTGCCGTCGAAGATCGCCTTGCCGGAATGGATGCGTCCGGGCGGCTGCGGGATGAGGCCGAGCAGCGAGTAGCAGGTGACCGATTTCCCGGAACCGGATTCGCCTACGATGCCGAGGGTCTGACCTTTTTCGACAGTGAAAGAGACATCCTCGACGGCGTGGACAATGCCATTCCGGGTGTGGAAGCGGGTGGTGAGGTGCTGGACGTCGAGAAGCGGCATGCAGGGGTGAGTCTTCAGTTTTCCGTTTTCAGGGGAAGAGCGGAATCGGCAACCCGATTGAAACGCCTCCCTTGGACGGAATTCAAACATTGCATCCGCGCAAGGATTGCATAGCAATTCCCGTTTGTATCGCGCCAACCCCGGAACGCCATGAGTCATCCCAGACGCCCGCTTTTAACTCCCCCAACCCGCTGGACTCCGCCCAAGCATGTCCCGCTGGCCAGCCGCTCCAAACGGGCAGGCCCCCCTCCGATTCTGATCCTGATTTTGGCGCTGGTGGCTGCCGGCGGGGGATGGTGGTTGTTCAGCGGGCCCACAGAGAATCGCCGGGCCGGTCCCGGAAACGTGGTGGAGATTGTCGAATTCACGGGTGTCGAGCCGCCTCAGGAAAAGGCATCGATTCTGCCGGCAGTGGCAGAAGCCCTGCAACCGCTGGCGCCCGGCCGGGAACCGACGGTAGCACGTCTGGAATCGAACGGGTCCGCGGACATGTTGCGGACTGCGGAACCCGGGGATCTCGAATCCGTTCCGGAGGAGACCCCCGAAGCGGAAATTTCAGATCGTTTGGAAACCGAGCCGGCACTCATTCTCACCGGGACGGATGCCACGGCCACTCCGGAAATCGCCCGCGACCGTGAGCTGCTCGAAGCCACGGCCGAGGAGGGATCCTGGGATGAATATCGTGCGTTCATCGAGCGCTCGCTCCTGCCCGTGGTCGCCCCGCTGCCGGAAGTCCGGACGGGCAGCCGCTTTGATTCGCTATGGAATGAGCCGGCTTTCTATCAGGCCTTCCTCCGTCAGCAAGTGCTGGCGCGGTTCCCTGCTTCCGTGGTCAACACCACCGAAAAAAGCGGCGAATTTTTGAGGTGGTTCCTTGGTTCGAACGAGCCGATGGAGGAGCTGTTGCTAACGCTGCATCCGGATGATGATCCGGCCAAGGTTTTGGGCTTTCTTGCCAATGCCCACTACGTTTCCAGCGAGTTCGCGCGGAAATATATCAATCTCACGATCGCTTGCGCGGTGGTTTTCGATCGGCCGTTGCGAATCCAGGCCGATGACGGGCCGGGTCGCTATCTCGGGGAGCGGGTGGTGAATGGGATGGACCGCTTTCACTGGTATGTCGATCGATCGGAAAACAAGAAACTGGCCGTTCCGGTGGATCGGAGTTCCGCCCGCGATCTTGTCTGGGTGGTGTCCGCGCCGGTGCCGGAGATCGAGTTGGATTGGGCGCTCGCCGAAATGCGGATGCGGCGTCAGAACTGGGGAAGTGCGTACGGGATGGTCGAGTATCTGATGGAACGGGCGGTGAACGGGCTCAATCCTTATCAGGAATATAGCTTTTCAGAGATCCTCAAAGAGGGCGGGATCTGCGGCGACCAGGCATATTTTTGTGTGAACACCGCCCGCGCCCAAGGCATTCCCGCAATTTCGCTCAGCGGCGAGACCGACCTCGGTCCCCATGCCTGGGCCGCCGTGAAAACGGAGCCGGATGAATGGGATAGCACGATCGGTCGGATTGGCGGCGTGGCCGATGGCGGCGGATATCATCCGCAGACCGGGGGCCGGATCAGCGAGCAGGAGGTGTGGCTGTGGAATGATCGGGGGCAAAAAAGCCAGACCACGCGGCTTGGCACGTTTCGCTTGCTGTGGCTTGCGGATTTTATCGAGCCGCACGGGGAGAAACCTCTCGCCGCCGAATCCATCCGCGTCGCCAATTCCATCGGCCGGGCGTTTCCGGAAAGCTGGCTTCGATTACACGGCCTGCTGGTGGCAAAAACCCGTGAAGGCGGAGAGGGAAGCGAGAAAGAATTGGTCCCGGAGTGGGTGGATTTCGTCTCGGGAATGCGCTCGCAGTTCCGGGACAATCCAAGGATGGGGTCGCTCGCATCGGAAGCGGAGCTGGAGTTCATTCTGCCCCATCTGCCGGAGGATGAGGCACGGCGCATTCTGGCCAGCGCCCGCCGCAAGATCGATCGCATGACCGGCGAACAGAAGGATCTGGTGGCGGACGCGATCAAGGCGGAAGCGGACCTGATCGCCTCCGGCGGCAGCGCGGACGCCCTCGAGAAGATCGGGCAGCTCTACAGCCGCGGGATGCGCAGCTATGGCGAAAACGTCACCGCCTTCAAGCGGATGGCGGAAGACTACTTCGGCTTGGTGCGTGACGACCCCGCCGCTGCGACCAAAGCTGCCCGCGATATCGAATCGGCGTTCCTCCGCGTGGTGGAGACGGGCTCGAAAAACTGGTTCCGCGCCAATACGGAAGTCTCCATTTACAAGATGATCTGCACCTACCACCGCGAAGCTGGTGACGAAACGCGCGCCGAAAAGTTGGAGCGACGCTACACCCGGCTGTTGGAGTCGGCGGAGCGTGGCGCGCTGAGGTGATAGGTCGGTCAGCCCCTTTCGCTTGTTAATGTGGATTTCCTGAAAAACCGGCCCGCCGCTTGCGTAATCTTCTTTGTCGCGAGACAGGCGGTCCGACCGAGATGTCCTTGGGTTAATGGGTTTTCCCCGGGGAATGATCGGTCGGACCGCTTTCGCGTTTGAGACTTCCGCAATGCGATGACAACGGGTGCCGGTAGCCGATCGCCCGGACGCTTTGGATAAGGGTGGGCCGGGCCGGGTCCGGCTCGATCTTCTTGCGGAGGAGGAAGATGTGCTGGTCGAGAGTGCGCGAGTTGGGGAAGTAATCGAGGCCCCAGCAGGTATCGAGGAAGGCATCGCGTGAAACCGGTTCTCCACGGTGCAAATGGAGGAGACGCAGGATGGAAACCTCGCGAGGGGTGAGGTCGATGGACTTTCCCCCGCGCTCCGCAAGCAGCGCGCCTGGGTGGACGGCGAGATCCCCGAATGTGAATGGGTCGTCCCGGCCGCGCGGAGCACTGCGGCGGAAGGCGGCACGGATGCGTGCCATGACTTCCTGGCGATTGAAGGGCTTGCGGATGAAATCGTCCGCCCCGAGATCCAAACCGACCACCACGTCCAGCTCCTGGTTCTTTGCGGAAAGAAAGAGAATGGGAATTTCCCGGTCACTCGCCCGCACCCGTCGGCATACATCATATCCGTTGAGTCCGGGCATCATGATATCGAGGCAGAGGAGGTCGGGGTTTCCCGAGCGCCAGAGATCGATCGCCTGATGCCCGTCCGGGGCGCGGAGGGTGGTGAATCCTTCGCTCTCCATGCAGGCCGCCAGCGCGTCGAGTGTCAGCGGATCGTCTTCGGCAATGAGGATGGTCATGCGGCGTCGGTGGCTACGGAAACGATGGCAAGTGCGGGCGGGGCGGGAACGCTGAGTCGGAACGCGGCACCCGCCGGCCGATCCAGCAATTCCAGCGTGCCGCCCATGCGCCGGGCCAGATCCCACGCGATCGAGAGCCCGAGCCCCGTGCCGCTGGCACCCTCCCGGGTGGTGTCGTGGACGCGTTCGAAGGGAAGGAATACCCGGTGCTTTGCCCTCGGCGGGATTCCGGGGCCGCGGTCGCGGATTTCCATGATCAGCCGGCCCGATTCCAAGTGGCAGCCGAGCCACAGCCAATGCCCGCTTGCGGCGTATTTCTCGACATTGGAAATGAGATTTCCGGTGATCTGGCTCAGCGCGTCACAGTCGAGAAGGACATGGGAGCCGGCCGACATTTCGGTATGAATCTCGATGCCGCGGCGCGCCAGTGCCGGTCGGAAGCTATCGAGAGTGCTTCCGATGATTTCATCGGCCACGCATCGGCTGGGGTGCAGTGCGAGCGTGTCGTGCTCACGGCGGGAAAACGTGAGGACATTGGCGACGAGCCGTGAGAGGCGCTCGATTTCTTCGGCTACGATTCCGAGTCGGCGGCGGGACTCATCGGGGCGGGAGGCGAGCATCTCGGTGGCGAGATCGAGGTTGAGCGAGAGATTGGTGAGCGGGGTGCCGAGTGAACGTGACCTGATCGTGGGTGCGGCTGACGACGAGACCGTCCCAAGCCCGGATCTGCCAATGACCGAAAAGGGTTCGGATGGGAATGACTGAGGCAGCCGGTCCGTGCCTCTCGGGACCGATGGTTGCGAGTGCCTGGCCCGCGGGCGGCTCCACTTGCACCCGTTCGCCGGCTTCCCGCAGTGGAGTGAGGGGACCGGGCAGCCAGGTGCCGAGGTGACCGGAGATCCGCTCGCTGACCACCTCGAGGTCGATGAGAAAAACTACCAGCACCCCGGGCTGCGGCTGACGGCAGTGCAGGCGCAGATGCGGGTCCGTGGTCGGCATCCAGGCCGCCTCCGCGGGGATGGGATTATCTAACCGGGAACGTTCGATGATCACCGCTGTCGATGGATCAAGCGGGCGTTTTCGTTTTTCGAGTTCGATTTCCGGCAGCCGCCGATCGTCGCGTGAAGGCGACAGGGTCAGGTCCTTGCCATGCTCGCGGAAAACACGGATCAGGCGCACGCCCGCAATTTCAGCGGCGTCATCGGTGGCCTCGGCGGGCTTCGCATGGAGGGCGCGGCTGGCGAGCCTTTCCATGTGGCGGAGGTAGAGCGAGTCGAGGCGGGACAATTCCTCCCGGAATGTATCTCCCAGATCGAGCAGGCGCTCGCGGTCCGAAGGTGTGCGGTGTTCCACATGCTTCCGTGCCATCCGTTCTCCGCCGACCATCACAAGGATGGCGGCGGCGAGCATGGGAACAAGGGTGACAAGCGCCGGGCGCATCAGGGTTTCGCGAACGTTGCGGTCACAAAAGCAAACCAGACGCGATTTGCCGAGTCTGGATCCACTTCAGAGACGGGGGGGCGGCTCATGGTTCCGAGGAAGTAGGGCTCGCCGACGCGGACGGTCGCCGCGGTATTGATCCGCTGGCTTTCAAAGGTCGGCATCTCAGCCCGGGCACCCCCTTGGCCCCAGCCGGACCGTCCGACTAGAGTGACGATTTCGGGGACCAATCTCAGATCAATCACAGTTGATTGCTGGTTGCTCGTCGGTTCAATCTCCAATGTGACCCCGACGTTGCGGGTTTCGAATGCCTTGGGCGTCGCGGGAGTCTGGATGCCCGAGATAGCCGACAAATCCGGTGCATTGGTTAGATCGAAATCGAGAACCGCGGCCTTTTCTTCGCCCGGTTTCGCCCTCGTGATAGCGACCCCGACCGTGTTGGGTAGTTCTGGAACCTCCCATTCGGTGGGGTAGATGGATTCGCTGATGCTCTCCGTGACCGCTTTCTGGCCTGACTTGCTGCGGAGCAGGGTGAACGATTCCTGGCGG
>JBBSJY010000152.1:0-11326 GCA_038256845.1 Verrucomicrobiales bacterium
CCTCGCCCACCTAACCGCCGTCCACGCAACCAAGCCCGGCCTCCCTTCCCTCGTCATCGCCCCCACCTCCGTCGTCCCCAACTGGGCCGCCGAAGCCGAAAAATTCACTCCCCACCTCAAACTCCTCACCCTCCACGGCAAGGACCGAGCCGAGGATTTCGCAAGTATCCCGGAGGCCGACATTGTCCTCACCTCCTACCCGCTCCTCGCCCGCGACTCCGCCATCCTCCACAAACAGGACTGGCACACCGTAGTGTTGGACGAAGCTCAATATATCAAGAACCCGAAAGCCATCACCGCGCAGGCAGCCTGCAAACTGAAGTCCGCCCACCGCATCTGCCTCTCCGGCACCCCGATGGAAAACCATCTCGGCGAGTTATGGAGCCTCATGCGATTCCTCATGCCCGGCTTTCTCGGCGATGAGAAATCCTTCAACACCCACATCCGCCGCCCGATCGAGCGCGACCGCTCCGGCGACGCCCAGCTCGCCCTCAACCGCCGCGTCTCACCTCTTATCCTGCGCCGCACCAAGGACCAGGTCGCCACCGAACTCCCGCCCAAGACCGAGCTGCTCCATCACATCGATCTCACCAAAAAACAAACCGACCTTTACGAATCCGTCCGCGCCGCCATGGACAAGCGCGTCCGGGATGCCATCGCCGCCAAGGGCCTCGCGAAATCCCATATCATCGTCCTCGACGCCCTCCTCAAGCTTCGCCAGATCTGCTGCCATCCCCAACTCCTCAACACCCCCTCCGCGAAGAAAGTCACCGAGTCCGCCAAACTGGCTTATCTCACCGACGAGCTTCTCCCAACTCTGTTAGAAGAAGGCCGCCGCATTCTGCTTTTCTCCAGCTTCACCTCCATGCTCGCACTCATTGAGGAACACCTCGTGCGGCATGACATATCTTTCCTCAAGCTCACCGGCCAGACCAAAGACCGCGCCACACTGGTAAAGAAGTTCCAAACCGGCGAAATTCCCATTTTCCTGATTTCCCTCAAGGCCGGCGGCACCGGCCTCAATCTCACCGCGGCCGACACCGTCATCCACTACGACCCCTGGTGGAATCCCGCCGCCGAGAACCAGGCAACCGACCGCGCCCACCGCATCGGCCAGACCAAGCCCGTCTTCGTCCACAAGCTCGTCTGCCGAGGCACCATCGAGGACCGCATCCTCGAACTCCAGAAACACAAATCCGCGCTCGTCGAAGCCCTCCTCTCCGAAGACACCACCAAGCTCAAGATCGACGCCGAAACACTCTCGCATCTCCTTTCTCCCTTGGCATAACAAATGACCCGAGACGAACTCATCGAAAAGATCCGCAAGGTCGAAGCCCTCTTCACCGGCACCGACTCGCCCGGCGAAATGCAGGCCGCCCTCAGCGCGCTCGACCGCCTCCATGCCCAACTCGCCGCAGCTCCGGAGGAAACTTCCGAATTCCGGTTCAGCATGCCGGATCCTTGGAAGCGCCTCCTCTTCCTCGCGCTCGTCCGCCGACACGGTCTCACCCCATACCGCCACCAGCGCCAGCGCCAGACGACCGTCATGCTCCGCACCACCCGCAGTCTGATCGACCAGGTCCTATGGCCGCAGTACTTGGAACTCTCAAAACTCCTTCACGACTACCTCGCCGAGGCCACCCGGGATATCATCACCCGCGGCGTCCACGGCGACCTCTCCGAAGCCGCCGAGCAACCCAATCTCCCCGGCGCCTGAACCACCATGAAACTCTCCAAGAAGTCCCCTCCCTTCCACTTCGGCCAAGAGAGCTTTTGCGTCATCGATATCGAGACCACCGGCTTTTCCACCGCCCTCCACGAGATCACCGAAGTTTCCGCAATTCAGGTCAACGAACGCTTTGAGATCACCGCCGAGATGAGTCATCTTGTCCGCATATCCGGCACCGTCCCATGGCATATCACCCGCCTAACCGGCATCGATGACCGCCTGCTCCGCGCCCGAGGCCTGCCCCTGCGCACCGTCCTCGATGAAATCGGCGGCTTCGTCGCCGGTCACTCCGGCTTCGCCCACAACGCCAGCTTCGACCGCAGGTTTCTCAACGACTTCTGCCTCCGCGAGACCCTCGCCCGCCAGTTTCCTCTTGAATGCACCATCCCGCATTTCAAGCGTCGTTTTCCCGGCCGGCGCACCTACAAGCTCGCCGAGATGGCACGCGATCTCGGCATCCCCGGAGCCGGCGCACACCGAGGCCTACAGGACTGCCGCGTCCTCCTCGCCTGCCTTGAGAAAGCGTTTTCCCCATAACTCCAACAGATCCTCAGCCTGAGGGATCCACCACCCTCAGGCCATCGGTCCCATAGGACCCATAAGACCTATCTCTTCCTCATCCTATTCCACTCCCCGGCATTGCCAACCGCCCTCTCCTCCTCCTAACTTCTCCCCAGTGAAAGTTCAAAAAGCCGTTATCACTGCCGCCGGAAAGAACCAGCGCACCCTCCCGCTCCAGACCCTCGTCGATCGCGACGGCGTCACCAAATCCGCCCTCGCCATCCTCGCCGAGGAAATCACCAGCGCCGGCATCGAGGAAATCGCCGTCATCATTTCCCCCGGCGACGAAGCCGCCTATGCCGCCGCCGCCGGCCCATACGCCCGCCGCATTCGCTTCATCGAGCAGCCCGAGCCGCTCGGCTACGGCCACGCCATCCACTGCGCCGCCGCATTCACCGGCAGTGATCCGTTTCTCCTCATGGTCGGCGACCACCTCTACCTCAGCCGCATCGAGCAATCTTGCGCCGCCCAGCTTATCGAGTCGGCCGCCACCAACGCCTGCGCCGTTTCCGCGGTCCAGGCCACCCACGAGAGCAAGCTCCCGCTCTACGGCGCCATCGGCGGCACCCGCGTCCCTGGCAGCGACCGGCTTTACGAAATCGAACTCGTCATCGAGAAACCCACTCCCACCGAGGCCGAGCAAAAGCTCGTCGTCCCCGGCCTTCGCGCTGGAAACTACCTTTGCTTCTTCGGCCTCCACGTCCTCACGCCCTCCGTCATGGAAAACCTCGGCCGCCAGCTCGACTCCGGCCGCGCCGACCTCTCGCTCGCCCTCTCGGATCTTGCCCGCGGCCAACGCTACCTCGCCCACGAGCTCCACGGCCGCCGCCACGACATCGGCCTCCACTACGGACTCCTAACCGCCCAGCTCGCCCTCGGCCTCGCCGGCAAGGACCGCGACGAAGTCCTCACCCACATCGTCGAACTCCTCGCCCAGTCGCAGACGTGAGCTTCCCGCCCACCTCCCGCCGCAAGGCGACCGTGGCGGCGGTTTTCAACCGCCAAGCCCAATCCATTCAGCGGCCGAACTCTGTCAGAAACCCAACTGTGAGTCTCCCTGTGGATTCCCCCTCCGTGTCCTTGCCAAATTCCCCGTCCGTGGTAATAGGATTGCCATGAGCGTTACCATCACACTTGGCAAAGCCGGCCGCCTTGTCGTGCCCAAGGCGATTCGCGACAGCCTCGGGCTCCACGAAGGCAGCCGCTTGAAGCTGGAGATCCAGGGTGGGAAACTTCTCGCCGTCCCCGAACCGGATCCGGTGACGATCAATCTGAAGGACGGATTTCCAGTCATCCAAGGTGGAGCGCCATTAACACGCGGAACCATCGTGAACGCCATCAAGGCCGACCGTGATGCCCGCGACGAACGCGTCGCTTCCCCCTCAAAACGGAAATGAAATCCGCGCTTGATTCGTCGGTGATCGTGTCCGCGCTCTGCGCCGGAGATCCTGACCACGACGCCTGCCGGAAAGTCCTTCTCGCAGGCCGCCATTCAGTCATCGCCCACGCCTTCGCCGAAACCTTTAGCACTCTCACCGGCGGACGGCTCGGCATCCGCGTCCCCTCAGCGGATGCCGCCCAACTTCTCCGCCAACAGATCGCGCCCAAACTCCGAAACATCCCGCTCGACGCGGACGATCTCCTCACCGCCTTCGAGGAAGCCGAAGTGCGCGGGATCCGCGGCGGAGCGATCTACGACTACCTCCATCTCGTCGCCGCCCGCAAAGCCGGCGCCAAAAAATTCTTCACACTCAACCTCAGCGACTTTCTCTCTTTCCATCGCCCGGGTGACCCGGAAATCCTTTCGCCCTGAACCTCACCAGAACCACCGGGCAGCCCACCCCCACCGAGGCCGCGGCCAACGCTACCTCGCCCACGAACTCCACGGGCGCCGCCACGACATCGGCCTCCACTGCGGACTTCTAACCGCCCAGCTCGCCCTCGGCCTCGCAGGCAAGGACCGCGACGAAGTCCTCACCCACATCGTCGAAC
Source organism: Verrucomicrobiales bacterium (assembly GCA_038256845.1). Lineage (GTDB taxonomy): Bacteria > Verrucomicrobiota > Verrucomicrobiia > Verrucomicrobiales > Akkermansiaceae > Luteolibacter. Next base: position 4,283 of record JBBSJY010000152.1, read on the forward strand.
TCCTCGCCCAATCCCAGACGTAAGCTCAAGGAGTGTTGGCGTCCCGCCCACATCCCGCCGCAAGGCGACCGTGGCGGCGGTTTTCAACCGCCAAGCCCAATCCATCCTCCCCACCCCCCGCCGCCGAAGGGCGCGTCAAGGAGGACCGCACGCGCCCTCGCGTGCCAACACTAGCGCCCCCGCTGGCGATGGCTCCGCAGCAGGATCGGCGTTCAAGTGCAATACATCCGTCCAGGTTCCGACAGCCATGTTTCCGACGAGGGCGTCGAAAACAACACGCGAGGGCGCGTGTGCTCACCCGACAACGCCAAATACTGCTCCCACATAGTTCCGCCGAAGGCCGCATCGGCGAGCGCACGCGCCCTCGCGTGCCATCGTCAGCGCCCTCGCTGACGATGGCTCCGCAGCAGGATGGACGTGCAAACGGAATGCAGCCGTCACGGCCCAGTCGAGTCATGTTTCCGACGAGGGCGTCGCACACCGCACGCGACCGCGCGGGTCCTCGTCCATGTGTCCCCGCACCCCGCCCGGCCAATCCGTCCCGCCCCAGCCCCGCGGGATCGCCACCAGACAATAAATATCCTTGCCAACTGACCCTGTAATTGCATTGCCCATACATGCGCACTCCCCTTCTCGTCTGGGTCTTCGCCACATTCGCCAACGTTGGGACTGCGGCAGTGATCGACACCTTTGCGACCGGCAATCAAGGAATCTCATGGCCCCCTGCTCAGGGCGGTGCCGCGATTACCGACGAGACACCAATCGCCGGGAGTATTTTCGACACCCGGTTTCTCCACTTTAAATTCGGTGGCCCACAAAGCCTCACGGTGACCACAAGTGAGCAGATTCTGGAATACACTCTTGGCCCGGAGGGACGTGGATATTTTCAGTTTGGCTACCGCTCCGCATCGCCAGTGATTCTTTTAGGCGGTGGTCAGACCGTTCTTCGTTTCTCCTTTGAGGACGCGAAAGGTGGAAGGAGCTTCCCTGCAAGCCTGCGCATCGCAACCACATCTGGCACCGCATCCTATTCATGGAACTTCGCCCTTACAGATATTTTCAGAAATAACGACGGTGCATTCCATGTAGATGTCCCGCTGTCTGAAATCAACGGTGGCGATCTGAGCCAAGTCACTGAACTTACGTTCGACGCGTACAGAATCGCTGAAGGAGCAGGCTTCCGCCTCACCCGGATTGAGACAATACCTGAACCCGGACCAACGCTCCTATTCCTGCTGGCCACCCTGCCTTTCGCATTCAGACGCACTCGTGACAACCTCACCTCCGGGCATGAGATCAACCGAGGAAGAATCGGGTCCCGGATCAGTTAGTTCCAAGGTTCCACACCCCCCTGCTGGAATATTGGCCGTAGAGGAGCGCAATTCAGAGGGCTCTCATTCCAGCCCTTCGGGGGACGCGGAAGGCCACCGTCCGTTTCCAAAGGATTGTCATCCCCCGCGGCGTCTCCCACGCTGCGGGCAGGATGCTTCTCGACCTCATCACCTCCTCCGACGACTCGGTCCGCAACCGCTCGCTCGATGCCGCTTGCGTGGAAATGTCCGCCGCCGACCTCCTCGCCGAAGCCGAAGCGCTCGACGCCTTCCGCCGCTCCAGCGACAACCTCTACCAGCGCGTCCGGGCACTGCTTTTCCTCTACTCGATCCACCGCTTCCACCTGCCCGAGCGACTCGCGAAGTCCGCCCGATCCCCCGGCTCGATCCCCTTCCACGGCTACGAAAACCTCCTCGAACGCCGCTTCGAGGAAGCCATCGACGTCTTTCTCCACACCCAGCGCGCCGACGGCCCGTCCGACGGGATCTCCAGTGCGCTCGCCGCCGCCTACCAGCGTCTCGCCTTCCAGACACTCGCCGATCAGGTCCGCCGCAGTGTCCGCAGCGTGCGCGGAAACCAATGGATGTTCCGCATGGGCCACCCGTCCGACCACCCGCTGCGCGTCCGCCAGGAAATGACCCGCCGCGACGAAACCACCGGCATCTACCCGATCCTCCGAGAGCGCACCCCGGTCCGGATGGACCTCACCCACTGCGGCTGGAGCGACATCTTCTTCCTCGGCATGGATTATCCGGAGGGCGCGAAGGTGCTCAACATCTCCGTCAACCTCGCCGTCCACGGACGCGACCAATCGCCCGCCCCGCCCGTGGAGGCCAGCCTGCGCATCATTGACGAGCCTGTCCTCCGCCTCACCAGCGTCGATCTCGCCTGCTCGGCGGAAATTTCCAGCCTCAACGAAGTCTTCGATTTCGCCAAAGACTACCTCGGCCTGCTCAAGGCCGCGGTCATCGCCAGCGGCATCGTCCCGCCCGGCATCGAAGGTTCCGGCCAAAGCCTCGCCGACCTGTTAGAGGAAGTGGTCGGACCCGGCCGCGGGCTCGAACTCGTCTCGAACGTCCACAACATCCCCAAAGGCTCGCGCCTCGCCGTATCCACCAATCTCCTCGCCGCGCTCATCGGCGTCTGCATGCGCGCCACCGGCCAGGCCCGCTCCCTCACCGGCCCGCTGGAGGAGAGCGAACGGCGCATCGTCCTCGCCCGCGCCCTGTTAGGCGAATGGATCGGCGGTTCCGGCGGCGGCTGGCAGGATTCCGGCGGCGTCTGGCCCGGCATGAAACTCATCTGCGGCACGCTCGCCGGCGAGGACGATCCCGAGCACGGCATCAGCCGCGGCCGCCTGATGCCCACCCATACCATCCTCGACGAAACCGACGTTCCACCCGAGTCCCGCCAAAAACTCCAGGACTCGCTTGTCCTCGTCCACGGCGGCATGGCGCAAAATGTCGGCCCCATCCTGGAAATGGTTACCGAGAAATACCTCCTCCGCAGCGGCCCGGAATGGATCGCCCGCCAGCAAACCCACGGCATCCTCGACCGGATCCTAACAGCCCTCAAAGCCGGCGATATCGCCGCCATCGGCGCGGCCACCACCGAGAATTTCCGCCAGCCGATCCAAACCATCATCCCCTGGGCCACCAACCTCTACACCGAGACGCTCATCGAGAAAGTAAGCGCCGAGTTCGGCGGCGATTTCTGGGGATTTTGGATGTTAGGCGGCATGGCCGGCGGCGGCATGGGCTTCATCTTCGCCCCCGAACGCAAGGCCGAAGGCCAGCAGCGCCTGCAAGCGATCATGTCCGAAACCAAGGATCTGTTAGGCTCCGCGCTGCCCTTCGCCATGGAGCCAGTCGTTTACGATTTCTCTATCAACGAGCGCGGCACCTGGGCCGACCTCCTCACCGGCGCCGATGCGCTGATGCCCGCCGGCTACTACAGCTTCATCATACCGCAGCTCCTGCGGAAAGGCCGCCACGAACTCAGCCCCGCCAGCCTCGCCGAGCTCGATCATTTCTCCACCGCCTGCCGCAGCCACCCCGAACTCGGCGGCATGGTGCAAACGCTCTTCGATTCCATCTTTCCCAAAGGCCAGGGAAAACACGACAGCCGCGAGTCCCTAACAGACCTGCTCGCCCGCTACGGCTTCGACCGCGCCACCCACGAGCAAATCCGCGAGGACCTCCGCGCCGGCCGCATCGGTCTCGCGCAAAACCGGCTTCCCGCAAACGCCGTCATTGAGGACGTCCGCGAAGGCGACATCACCCGCGCCGAATCCATCAACGCCGCCGATCGCGCCCTCGGCCAGGCCGCCTTGGAAAATGGCGAAGTCGCCGTCGTCACCCTCGCCGCCGGTGCTGGCTCGCGCTGGACCCAGGGCGCGGGCGTGGTCAAAGCCCTGCACCCCTTCTGCAAGCTCGGCGGCCGCCACCGTTCGTTTGTCGAAACCCACCTCGCCAAAAGCCGCAAGACAGGCCGCGCCGCCGGCACGCCGCTGCCCCACATCTTCACCACCAGCTATTTCTCACACGCTCCCACCGAGCGTTTTCTCAACCAATACGACCGCTTCGGCTACGACGGCCCGCTGTTCCTTTCCCAAGGAAAATCCATCGGCCTGCGGATGGTCCCCACCGTCCGCGACCTCCGCTTCGCCTGGGAGGAAATGCAGCAGCAGGTGCTCGATATCCAGCAGCAGAAGGTCCGCGACTCCCTCCGCACCGCCCTCATCCAATGGGCCGAATCCACCGGCGAGGCCAGCGACTACACCGACAACCTCCCGCAGCAATGCCTCCACCCCGTCGGCCATTGGTATGAAATACCCAACCTCCTGCGCAACGGCACTCTCGCCGATCTGCTAGAGATACGTCCGCAGCTCAAAACCCTCGTCCTACATAACATCGACACCGTCGGCATGAGCGTCGATCCATCGCTGTTAGGAAAACACCTCGCCAGCCGCGCCGGCCTCACCTTCGAGGTCATCACCCGCCGCCTCGAAGACCGTGGCGGCGGCCTCGCCCGCGTCAACGGCCGCCTCCAGCTCGTCGAAGGCCTCGCCATGCCGCACGAGGAAGACGAGTTCAATCTCACCTACTACAACTCCAATACCTGCTGGATCGACATCGACTCCCTGCTCGCCGCCTTCCAGCTCACCCGCGCCGATCTGCGCAGCGAGGAAAAAGTAGCCGCCGCCATCCGCGCCCTCGCCGCCAAGATGCCCACTTACATCACCCTCAAGGACGTCAAGAAGCGCTGGGGCCACGGCCAGGAAGACGTCTTCCCCGTCTGCCAGTTCGAAAAGCTCTGGGTGGACATGAGCAACCTTCCCTCGCTGGAAACCCGCTACCTCGCCGTCCCCCGCCTCCGCGGCCAGCAGCTCAAGGACCCGTCCCAACTCGACGCCTGGCTACGGGACGGCAGCGCGGAGCATCTGGGGAGCTTGTGCGAGTTGGATTGAGGAGCCACGTCAATCCTGTCGTGGATGCGGATGGAGAGATATTGCTAAGAGCTTCGTGCTTTCCAAAGGCTGCGCATCCACCAGCACAACGGGAGTGTGGTGCCTCCTTAGTGCTGCATCCTTAAGGCTGTCCCAGCCCCTTGAGCGTCTCCAAAATCCCCTCGATCTGCTCGGTGCGCTATTTGTTCTTCCGGCCGAAGTGGGTGGACAGGGCTTCGGCGTCGGCAGTTGCGAAGCTCTTGTCGTTGGCATGCAGCGCATGACTCCGCTTCATGGCTAAATCCTTGGACATCCGCGGCGCGATGCGAAAATCTCGCCGCCGTCCACCAACCGCAGCTCACATGTCCTGGAAAACCTACAATCAGACCCTTCTCCGCTATCCCAAACTGGGCTTCTCCCTCGATCTTTCCCTGATGGACATCGCTCCGGACCATGCCGCGAAGCTCGCAGCGGAGATCTCCAAGGCGTTTGCCGACATGAAATCGCTCGAATCGGGAGCCATCGCCAATCCGGACGAGGGGCGGATGGTCGGCCATTACTGGCTGCGAAACGCATCGTTGGCACCGACCGGCGAGCTGCGTCAAGCGATCACGGAGCCGATCGCGGAGCTCAAGGAATTCGCGGAAAAGGTCCGCACCGGCGGAGTCCGGCCGCCGACCGCCTCGCGATTCGGGCAGATCCTTCTCATCGGCATCGGTGGCTCCGCGCTCGGTCCGCAATTGGTCAGTGAAGCGATCGGGCAGGAGTCGGCCATGCCCATTCACTTTTTCGACAACACCGATCCGGCCGGCATGGATCATGTGATCGCGAGACTTGGCGCAATCGGGCTCGGCCGGACCTTGGTGCTGGTGATTTCCAAATCCGGCGGAACCGCGGAAACCCGCAACGGCATGTTGGAAGCGAAGGCGGCGTTCGAAGCGGCCGGGCTCGAATTCGGCGCCCATGCGGTCGCCATCACCGGCAATGGCTCGAAACTCGAGCGCTTCGCCATCGATCACGGCTTCATCGCCCGCTTTCCGATGGAGGACTGGGTCGGCGGACGCACCTCCGTGCTTTCCACCGTCGGACTGGTCCCCGCGGCATTGCAGGGCATCGATATCGACCAGCTCCTTGCCGGAGCCGCTGCGATGGACGGGGAAACCCGCAAGACCGATGCCTCCGCCAATGCCGCGATGCAACTCGCGCTGGCCTGGCACCATGCCGGGAACGGCCGCGGAGAAAAGGACATGGTCGTCCTGCCCTACAAGGATTCGCTCGTGCTTTTCTCGAAATACCTCCAGCAACTCGTGATGGAGTCACTCGGCAAGGAGCACGATCTCGATGGCAAAGTGGTCCACCAGGGCCTCGCCGTTTACGGCAACAAGGGCTCGACCGACCAACACGCCTACGTCCAGCAGCTCCGCGACGGGGTGAAGAACTTTTTCGTCAGCTTCATCGAGGTCCGCAAGGGTCGCGAGGGCCCGAACATCGAGGTCGATCCCGGCACCACCAGCGCGGACTACCTGCAAGGATTCCTCCGCGGCACCCGCAAGGCGCTGCACGACTCGGGGCGGCCTTCCCTCACCCTTTCCATCCCGGAGGTTTCCCCCTTCCAGCTCGGAGTTCTCATCGCGTTGTTCGAGCGGACCGTTTCGTTCTATGCATCGCTGGTCAATATCAACGCCTACCACCAACCGGGTGTGGAGGCGGGTAAGAAGGCCGCCGGTGAATTCCTCACCACGCTCAACCATGTTCGGGGGAAACTCACCGCGGACGCGAAGAACGCCGACCAGGTCGCCTTCGAATGCGACGCGGATCCGGAGGATGTCTATCACTGCCTCAGCCACCTCGCGGCAAACGGAGAAGTGCAGATGTCGCTCGGTGACACCCCTTCGGAAGACCGGTTCCAGCTTTGAATCCGCGTGCGGACGATCCGTCCTTGGCCACGAGCGGATCGGTGGCTTAGGTTCGGATCATGATCGCAGGCATTGAACTGGGCGGGACGAAAACGGTGGTCGCCATCGGTGAGACGAACGGCACCGTCATCGAGGAGATCCGCTATCCGACGACGACACCGGCCGAAACATTGAGGAATGCCACCGATTGGCTGCGCGAGCGGGGCACCCCCGCGGCGGTGGGCGTCGCCGCGTTCGGACCGCTTGGCGTGAATCCCCGGGCGGAGACCTTCGGCCGCATGCTGTCCACTCCGAAGCCGGGCTGGGCCGGATTTTCAATCCTCGATGCCATCCGGAATGAGTTCCCCG
>JBBSJY010000153.1:0-11236 GCA_038256845.1 Verrucomicrobiales bacterium
AAACACCGAGGCTGAGCGCTGCGGGTTCTCCGCCGCATCAAGCAGTCGGATTTCCTCGAGAATTCCAGTTTCGCGCGCGCCGGGCTTTTGGCCATGAGCATCCGCACCTACGATGTGCATGCGGATTTCCGAGGAAGCATTTCCGCCAAGCACCGAGCGATTTTGCACGAGGACGACGTTCAAGCCATTGCGAGCCGCTGCAAGCGCTGCACAAACACCCGCCAAGCCACCGCCGGCCACGAGAAATTCAGTTTCTATACTTCGTATTGTAAGAGGCATCAATGGAAGAGGGCGCGGGTCATTGTAAACACCGTAGAATTGGAGATTAACTGAGCTGAATCAACGCCGATTGTTGCTGTTTTCCAATCCAAGGAAAATTCATATCTCCTCCCGGCGTAGAAAGGCCTCCTGCATAACAGCATTTGCTGCTATGCAGGAGGCGACAACACGTTGAAAAAACTAAATAAAACCAGACTCAGTTTGCAGCCCGGCGACGACGGAGAACGAGGCCCAATGCACCAAGTCCGACGAGCGCATAGCTCGAAGGCTCTGGAACAGGAACTACATCAGCGAAAGCCGTGCCGAAGCGGACTTCGTCGAAGATCAAGTTCGCAGCTTGTGTGTTACGAAGCTCGACTGACTGTAGGGCGAAATCGGCTTGTGTGTTTGTGGTGATGTTGGCGGGGTCGGACGCGGAGGTCGGATTTAACCAAACGCTAAAGGTGTCGTTGGAGGCACCATTGAATTCATAGCGGAACACAATGAGATTCGGAACGGTGGTGCTCAGGCTGGCTCTGGGGATAGTGCCGACGGCACCGATGCCACCGCCACTGGTGTTCGTGAGCTCAAGAGCGGAGCCGGCGCCGCCGGCTTGACGGAGGCTTGCTGCGGTGCCACCCGTGCTTGAACCGAGATTGAAAATCGACTGGGTGAGCGAGAAGTCGGTCGAACTCATCAAATAGCTACCCCACAGCGTGCCCGTCACGGTGCTGCCACCGATGAAGTTACCAGTGCCACGAAGGCCAGCGTCAGCATATTGGCTGTTAATACCGGCACCAGCGGCATCGATGGCGAGGAAGCGGTCATTTCGGACGTTTGCGCTGTAGTTGCCAGCAAGGCCGGACGAGGAAAAGGCGGTGTAGCTGGCATTGATTCCGGTATAGCTCAGGCCGGAGGTAGCAACTGTGCCGCCCGTAGCACCTTGCCAAGCCGGGTTCGCAGGTGAGCGCCAACCGGTGCCGCCGGTTTGGCCGGTGATCGCGGTAGATGCGGTGTAATCAAAGCTCTCGGTGGTGAGCACTGCGGCAGAGACGGGCAGAGTGGCAATGACGGCTAGTGTGAGGAGGAGTGATGGATTTGTTTTCATTCGGATGGAGTTTTGTTTTTTCTAGAGGGAGTTTTTCTGTGGTGTGTCAGGTATGACGACCGAAACTAAGACGCCCAGAATCGAGTGGGCAATGGTTTCGAAGAGTTAAGGTAACGTTCATCTGTTGAGGACTTGCTTGTGGTATAACTTTAAGCTTCGCTGATGGATGCCGACCGTCTTCCGTTTCCGCATGCCGTCTTGGTTTAACCCATTCACCCCTTGCACCTTTCGTTATGAGCTGTTCGCTAAAAGAGATTGCCCACGAGGCGGGCGTGTCCGAGATGTCGGTGTCACGCGCGCTACGGAACCAGGCGGGACTTTCAAGTGAAACGCGGACGCGTGACCGCAGCACTGGAGGCGGGTGAAGCCGGAGGCGAGGTCGCCGCAGCGGAGGAAGGATTGGACGGTGGCGACGGCGGCGGGATCGAGCGGGCCGAGGGTTTTCCGGTGAAATTTTTCGTAGAGGGCGAGGAAGGCGTCCCAGCCGTGGTGGACGATTTGCCAGAGGGGCGAGGCGCGGGGGCGTGGAGCTGGTAGCAGGCGACGGCGGGTTCCTGCACGGCTTTCTTCTAACGGGGCGAGGGCGGGGGTGGGAGACTTTTTTGCGGGGAAGGGAATGGAAATATAAAGAGGATCCATACAATTTGGAAACCGGCGGGTAGAGAAAATGGCCGGCGCCGGATTTCCAACTTCTTTCCTCGGCGGATGCCTGCTAACACCCTTTCAGAAGACTCATTCTCTCACCTGTGGAATCCGCATTACAAGAAATTCCTCCCGCCGACACCAGAGCCCCCATGGATGTTGTCATCCGCTATAAAAACTCCGAGGCGACCCTGCCGGCGGTGTTGGAAGCGCTTGGCAGGCAGACCGGCCCTTCCTTCCGCATCCTGGGTGTGGATACCGGCAGCACCGACGGCTCCACCGCCCTGCTGCGCGCGGGCGGCGCGGACATCATCAACTGGGAGGGCGCTTATTCCCACCCGAAAGTCCTGAACTTCGGCATCCGCCACTGTTCGTCGGATTTCGTGCTGGTGCTGAGTTCCCACACGGTTTTACAGGCGCCGGACACCCTCGAGAGGATGCTCATGGCCATGGACGATCCGAAGGTTGCCTGTGTCAGCGGAAAATGGGATGCCGACCCGTTTTTCGGTGACCGGGTGGACTGGGCAAAGCTGCGGACTGACGGCATGAAATTCGGCTCCATTTACTCCAATAGTATGGGGATGATCCGCCGCGCCTGCTGGCTGGATTGCCCGTTTGATGAAACTCTGGATATTTGCGAGGATTATTCCTGGGCCGTCGAGCAGCTCCGCCGCGGGCATGTCTGCCGGAGGTTGGATTTCCCGTTTGACTACCAAAGGTCGCGTAACGACCGTCATTTCGAAATGAGCCTCGATGCCTTCAAGCTCGCCAAGCGAACCGGCCTCAAGCTCGTCTGGCTTGGTTCACGGGGCACTGCAGCCAAGCTGGCGGAATCCCTCTTCACCGGCAACCGGGAGGGACGGCACGAGCATTGGGGCAAGCTCCGGGCGTGGTTCAAGGGGCGGTAGGCCGGCCGGGGATTAGGCACCGACGATCTGCCGGAACCCTCCGTAGGCCATGCGCGTGTAGTCGAAAAGCGGGTTTTCCGGATTGCACATTTCCCTGATGCGTGGATCGGCCATGACCTTGGCATTGACGGCATCGCGGTGCTCCCGGGATTCGTAAACGATGTAGGCGATGACGACGGTTTCTTCGGGACCGGCTCCGGCGAGCTTCGTGAAAGGGGTCATGTTTTCCGCAACGAAGTCGTCGCCGACGGCCTCGATGTATTCAAGCGCACCGTATTCCTTCCAGATCGCAGCGGCCTTGCTCGCGATTGCAGTGTATTCCGTCAATTTGTCCTTAGGTAGCGGGAGGACGAACCCGTCGATGTATTTGCTCATGGTGTTATTTGGTGATGGTTAGAATTGGGGTCTCAGAAGAGCTAGGGGGGGAGTGCGGAGCACCGTGGACTGCTACAGCCTGCTGTCGCTGGAGGCAATGCAGCCCTGCTATGGGCCCGGCGGCATTGGCACGGAAATGTGAGATGAAACCTCTACTGGCTCCGCTCGCAGCAGGCTTGCATGGCGGAGGGCGGCAGCCGACGTTCAATGTTTCCACCATGTTCACCCCTCCCGTTTCCTCGATGATTTCCCCAGGACAAGTCCAAGATTAACGGCGACATCAAATCCAAGGTGTTCTCCATGGAGGAAGGCGCCCAGCTCTGCGGCCGCACTGAGATCGGGGGGTGATTCTTTACCGATGCGCGAAGACTCGGGCTCACCGGTTCGGGACAGTGATATCGTCTTCGGTAAAAATTTCACGGTCAGGGCCGGGGGAGCGGATCTCGATGTGATCGGAGGAGATCTGGTGGAAAAAAAACGGGCTGCCCCAGAAGTCGAGGAGTTCGCCCTCGCGGTTCAGGCGGGGATGACTTTCAGGGAAAATCGGCAAACGTTCCGGGTTTGCGCCTCTCAGGGCGTTCATGAAATGTGCGTTGCCCTCGCCGCTGGGAAAGCCGCCGAACGTTTCGCGATAGAATTCAAACAGCCGGAAGAGTTGTTGCGGCTCCTTCCCCGCCGCTGACGGATCGCGGCCGAAGGCAACCGCATCGGGATGCGGCGTGACTGCGGCGAGTCCGGAGCGGGCGGGAACTGAAAGCGGAATCCTGCCCGGAGCCATGCGGGAATCTCCTTTCTGGAAGGGCTTTTCAGAAGCGGACGGTGGGGACTCACCAGGTGCACCGTTCCGGGGCTTGCCGAGATAATAAGCGAAGAGTGCCAGCGCCGCAAGGATGACGGCCGCGATCACGGGATGCTTTTTCATGGATTCATGAAGCCCATGTCGCGGCTGGCAAAGCGCCCGATGTTTGGCAGGACCATGGGAAGCTCCCCATCGGAGACACCGAACCAGAGGGCGAGTGTTGCGGCCATTTCATCGGTGGAGACTTTCGGAATCCAGCTTCCCCGGCTGCCGGTATCGTCGGGTCCGCGGATCTCCAGGCTTGGAACCTGTCCGTAAAGCCGGCCGCCTTTTACCGCACCACCGACAATTATGTGGTGCCCGCCCCAGGCATGGTCGGAACCTTTGCCATTGCTGTTGTAGGTCCGGTTGAAATCCGAGGCAGTGAAGAGAGTCACCTTGTCGGCGATACCAAGCTCCTCGGTGTGTTGCTGGAAATCCGCGATGCCGTTGCTCAGCTCGGAAAGCAGCGCCGCGTGATCGGTGAGCTGGGCGTCGTGGGTGTCGAACCCGCCGAGCGCGGCGAAAAAGATCTGGCGTTTCATCCCCAGCGCGTTCCGGGCGTGGATCATTCTTAGGATCATCCGGAGCTGCGCGGCCACCCGGCTCAGGTTGCCGGCTCCATCCTGGCTGTTGGGGAAACTGCCGGTTTCGCCCGGAAGGGGGTTTCCCGCAATGGCGCTTTTGAGCAGGATGTCGTTGTTGATCCCGCGTTTCATCACGTTGGCGTATTCCTGCTCGAAGACATGCCCGTAGCTGCGTCCAAGCATCTGCGAGTTCGCGTTGAAAAGCTGCGGCATCGGAGTCCATTCATTGCCGGATCCGTCCAGCCCGATGCTGCCGCTCGGTGTGACGTGGTATTGCTGCACCTGCTCGCCGACCTGGAAAAAGTTCGACCCTGCGATGGAGATGTTCATCGAAAGTTCCGCCCCGGCATTGTGATAGCTCAGCAGATCCGCGATGCGCCCGCCCCAGCCGATTTTTTTCGACGAGTCCGGGACGGATGTCTGCCACTGCACCTGCTGATCGTTGTGGGAGAAAAGATACGGGGGGATCGCGGCGCCGCCGGAAAGGTATTCCGCCTTGGTGATGGGCGCGACGAGAGTGCCGACGTTGCAGACCATTGCCATTTTCCCCGAGTTGTAGAGCGGGTGCAGGGCGGCCATGGACGGGTGCAGGCCGAACTCGCGGCCATCGCCGCCCGGGTTGGAAACCGGCAGCAGGCTCTCCTGCGAAAGCGCGAGAATGCCGCGGTCGGACGCATATTTTGCGTATGAAGCGTTGTCGCGCGGGACGAGCAGGTTGTTCGCGTCATTGCCGCCGAAAAGGAACAGGCAGACCAGGCTCTTGTTGTCGTCACCAGGCGGGATTCCCTGGGCGCTGAGAGTGGCGTTAAAAAGCCGGAGCGTGCCGAGCGTGGAGAACACACCCGTCATTCCGAGACCCGCACATGCTGCCTGGCCGATGAAATCGCGGCGGTTGGTTTTCCTAGAATCCGGTTTCATAGGCTTATCTCTGGACGAAAAATTCGGGTGAGTTCAGGATCAGGTAAAGTGCCATCTGAACCCGGCTTTTCTGGCGGTCCGGGGTGGTATCGAACCAGGCCGGAAGTGAGGCATAGGCAGCGAGGATTTCAGCACGGAGTTCGGTGCTCATCCTGCCGAACAGGAGACGCCCGTCGAGGTGGTCGAGCAAAAGACCCTGCGCCTCTGGCCGGGTGATGCCGGGGGTATCCAGGATCGCCACCAGGGCGGTGAAGTCGAACCTGAACCGGTGGTTGTCCCCGCTGGCATTCCGCTCGCTGGTCCAGACGCCCCAGTGGAGCGCGCCGAAGATCTGGTTTGCCTGGCGCAAGGCGTTGGTTTCACCGAAAATCTGGAACTCCGGTGAGAGCAGGCCATTCCTCGCGACCTGTCCCGGATTCGAGTAGCCGGGTTGGAAGAAATTGAAAACCGATGGCGAAAGCAGGGGCGCCTGCTCGGGGAGGCTGTACTGGGTGTTGAAATAATAGTTCGGATCGCCGAATTCCGAACGCGGCAGGATTCCGGGAACCGCACGGAACATCCTGGCCATGCGGAGCAGCGGTTCGGAGGATTTCCCGTAGCTGAAACCCGCACGCGGCACCGGATCGCGGGCTTCATAATCCAGCAGAACCGCTTTCAAGGTCGCGCCGAGATTCCCTCTGGCACCCGTGCCGTCGTCGTTGAAAGCAGCCGCGACCCTGGCAATGTATCCTGGGCTCGGGTTGCTGGTGACGAATTTCTGAATCAGGTGTTTCGCCATGAAAGGGCCGACGTTGGGATGATTGAAAATCACATCCAGCGCCTGGCCGAGCCGCTGTTTGCCATCGGTTCCGGCAGGGATGACATTTCCGCCGAGGATGACTCTCTCTGAGGTGTCGTGCTCGGGTGCGTAAAGTGTCATCGGGTTCTTCCTGTCCGAGCCGTAGCGGAACCAGTCGCGGGGGGTCGGTGTGTCGCCGTTTTCCCACCGGGGCGGGTTTGCGGGATCGTAGTGGGGACCCCAGCCGGTGAATATGTGCGCCAGCCCGACCGTATCATCCTGCGTGTAGGTGGGCACCGGCATGCCCTCGGCATCCAGCTTCAGGCTGCCATCGATGTGGGTTTCGCTGAGTCCCACGGACAGGAGCTGCATGATCTCGCGGGCGTAGTTTTCATCCGGCTCATGGCCGGTCAGCGGATCCGGCTTGCGGTTCCGAATCATGCTCAGGTAGGTGCCCATCACCGGGCTGAGGGTGACTTCCTCCAGCAGGTCGCGGTAGCTGCCAAAGGAGTTCTCCAGCAGCATGTCGTAGTAAAGGGTGACCTCCTCGTGGCTGGCATCGAGTGCGCCGAACTGCGAGATCACAAAAATCTGGCTGAGAGCGAAAGCCATCCGCTGCCGAAGCTGGTCCGGGGCGGTGAGCGCGCGCTGCCACCAGACCTCGTTGCGCGGTCCCTGCCAGCCGTCGCTCTGGTTACGGGCGAGGAGCTGGTCACGGCGGGCGATGTAGCCGGGCTGATGGAGGGTTGGTGGGAGTGCGAGCTGGGAGGCTATCCACTGGGCGTAGGAATTTCCGGTCAGCTCCGCGAGTGATGTTTCCGTCGGGCCGAAGCTCGCCTGGGTGAGGAAACGCGCGGCCTCTGCCGTGTCGGTAGCGATGGTCGGGGCTGGCGGAGCCTGCGGGATCACAGGCGCAGTCTGCCAGGCCGGGGTGGCGAGAAGCTGCCCGCTGATTTCCGCGCCGGCCGCTCCGGTGGTATTGATGCGTACCCAGAGTTCGCCCGACACCAGCGCGGCCAGGATCTGCCCGCGGCTGAGACTGCCCGCCGGGCTGAAATCCCATTCCGCCCCCTGCACCTGATCGGAAGGGAATGTGAAAACGGTCGGCCCGCCAGTGCCATCGGGGGAGTGGAAAATTTCCGCGGAAACCTCCTCGCTGCCCAGACCGCCGAAGCTGAGACTGACCGTGGATCCCAGCGAATTCCCACCCCTGCGCACGGCGGCGGTGCCCGAGCCACCGGAAGACATGCCCGGCACTGCGCGCAGCCGGGCGACGTGCAACACGTCCGGCGCGTCGTCGATGGTGACACTCGCCACAAGCGGGCTTCCCAGGCTGTATCCCGTCCCCGGGGAAAGGGTAAGGGTGACGGATTCCGCCGGCTCGATCTCCTGGTCGGCGAGCGGAACCACAGGAATTTTCACCGAACGTGCCCCGGCAGGGAAACTCACCGTGCCGGCCAGAGGGACGAAATCGACTCCCGCGAGAGCACTCCCGGAAATCGTGTAGGGAACCGTGATCGGGCCGATGCCGCCGGTGCGGAAAACGACGAACTCCGCTGCCTGGCCGCCGTCTTCGTAGCCTCGCGCTGTGGCGACCCCGACGTTCACCGTGCTGGGGCTGGCGAGCGAACGCCGCGAAGCTTCCAGATCCGCAAGCCTCGGGGTGGTAGTGGGGTTCGCGGGATCCAGGCCGAGCATCATTTCCTCAAAATCGCTCACCCCGTCCCCGTCGCTGTCCATCTGGGAGACTACCAACCGGAAAAACATACCCGCCGCTCCGGCTTCGATCCCGGCGAGAGTCCGTGAGGATGATGAAAGATGCTCCCGTCCGACGGTCTCGCGGGTGTTCACGGGCTTTCCAGGACGGGTCCACGCCACTTCCACATGATCGCCACCCGCGTATTCCTTGTGAAAAAGTTCAAAGTAGTATGGGACTCCCGCTTGCAACGGAATCCCTGCGGATTTCTGGCTGGGCAAAAGGTCCCATTGGCCAGGCCGCGTCCAGCTCTCCGCCGAAGCGACGAGCCGTTTGTTCGCCGCGCTGTCATCCGTGGAAAGCCAGAACTCACAGGCATCGTCCCCGGCGATCCAGAACGTATGGTTTCCGGTCTCGGTGGGCACGATCCATCCACGGGTATATTCGCCGAAGTTGTTGGCGTCGGGAATGCTCTGGGCGACTTTCAGGATCGAGGTTTTTGCGGTGACGGCCGGGGCGGGCGAACCGCTGGCGGCGTATTGTTTCAGGGTCGAAAGTCCACCGGTGAGGTTCCATTTTGAAAAATTCGCATCTCCCGTGAGGATCGTCGCGGACATTTCCAAAACCTGGGTCACATCGGATCCCGTGCCGGTCACCGGGGTGCCGACCGGCTGCCATGCGAGCATATCGGTGGAGACAAGGGTGCGGTATCTGACGCCGGCCACGGTCGGCCAGACATTGGTGATCCGGTCGGGGTTTCCCAGGCGCATCTCGCGTATGAACGGGTAGGAGGCGCTGTTGGCGGGATCAGTGCCGCAGTAGGACTCCTGGAGATTCGTGAAACCGTCACCGTCCTGATCCACACCCGGCACCAAGGTGCTGCCGTGCGCCGCTTCCCACACATCGCTCAGGCCGTTGCCGTTGTCGTCGATCTGCTGGGCGTAAAACCCCTGGAGTGGTGCCAGTAAGGCCAGTAGCACCGCCCGGCGGACGGCACCCGGATAAGGATGATGTTCCATTCGAAATCTCTCTTTTAAGGATTCCAACTAACATTCACCGTCCCGGAAAGTCAAGCAAAGAGGAGATTTGATAAAACCGGTCAGGATCGGGCATCAGAATGGATCGTCATCGCTAGCCCACTCGTTGCCGACATTCCAGGTTTCCACCATCTCCTCGGGGAAATCATCGAGGAAACGGGAGGGGCGGCAGAAGATTTCGCCGGTGTTCGCCGTCGGTGGTGCTCATCAGGGAAAGCTGCGCGAGGAACTCCAGCACGTCCTCGAAGGTGCCGCCGTATTGGGAAAGTTGTTCGATATCCGCGCGGCGCGATTCGTAGTTCTCGAAGCTGTCCTTGAGGTAATCGTCGTAGTTTTCCTCAAGCACGCTGAAGATCATTTCCGATGGAGTGGAAAAAACACCGCCGAGACTCAGTTCGTCCAGCGTGTAGCAGAGCTGCTCCCAATGTTTCTCGGCTTTTTTCGGAACAGCGTTACCGAGGAATACCGCTTACCATTTACCCGGCGGCTCTGGATTTCAGGCCCACTATTTGTCTGGGAACTTGTGATTCGAACCGCCGCCAGGCGAACCGGTGCGGCGGTTCCCCCCTTTTGCCCCGGAAATCTCCCCACCCGGTCGATCAATCCCTTTGTCCATATGGAAGACTCATTCGCGCGCTACGGGCTGATATAGGTTTTCCGAAATTGCCCGCCTGCAAGTGAATGAATCGTCTTCATGAAAGATTTGCAGGTTCCTTCACCCAGGAACCACGTGAGACCTATGAAAATTGGTTAGAATCACCGTAGTTTCAAGGTTATGTGAAAATCCGAAGGTCTGGCACGAAGTTTGCCATGCCATGAAAAACTTGCTTTCGTTAAAAACAATCCACTTTCCCCCGCCCTCCAGTTCGGCGAATGGCTATTTCAGGAGCGCCGAATAATCAGGTTGTGTGGTGTGGATGATAAAATTAAAAATCTAGCTAGGCTTTTCCTTTAAAATTTCCAAAAAATTATGAAAATCAAATCAATTATAACACGATGGCTCTGCGCAATGACAGTGGCTCCTTGGATCGCTTCACCCGTCTTCGCAGTGTCGGTTTACAGTGCTAACTATGGCTCAGGAACCATTTCGCTCTGGGATACCCAAGGACCCTATGTTTCCACCGATTTTCTCACAGGTCTTGCCAATCCTGTTGGCGTTGCGGTCGATCCAGCTGGCGATGTTTATGTAACCCTGTTCGGAGGAAACGGCACGATTCAGAAATATAGCTCGGCGGGAGTATTCATCTCCGAAATATCCGGTCTGGGTTATCTGCCGTATAGTGTGCGATTTGATATCAACAGCACCCTTTTTGTGGCGGATCTCAATGGTTCATTAATTCGGAGATACACGACAGCGTTGAACACTTTACCCAATTGGGTAACGACCAATGGATTGCCGACGAGTATCCAATTCGATGGGGATGGAAATGTGTTTGTGGCAAATTCTGGCAGCGGAGACAATGTTGAAAAGTTTGCGCTTGATGGGACATTGCTTGCCACGGTTGGAAGTACGGTGAATCTTGCCGAGCCGCACGATAGCATCACCGATGCGTTTGGGAACCTTTACGTGTCCAGTCGGCAGAATCAAGTGGTCGTCAAATATGATTCGGCGGGAAACTTGGTTAATTCTTCCTTCGTCAGCGGATTCGATCCATACGGACTTTTGATTGATGATAACAAGCTTTTTGTGGCTGCTCACAACCAAGGTCAAATCAATATCTATGACCTCGATAACAATGGTCAGTTCATCAGCTCGTTTGCAGTAGGCTCCCTTCCGACCTATATTGCCGTAAACCCTACGGCATTCGTCGTTCCAGAGCCGTCTTCTCTACTGTTGCTGGGTTCGACAGGTATCGCCCTCTCGCTCCGGCGTGTTCGTAAGAAACCATCCAATAAGCTCTTAGAAGTATAAGTCTTTATTTTTTCCCAAAAAAAATTCGTATCGAAAAATAATTTGTCTATCATGAAACACCTATCGCACCATTTCACTCGGCGGTTTCAACTCGGAAGCGCAACGATCGCGGCGTGATTTGAGAGTATCTCGTTTGGGGTTCTCCAGCCAAGGCATTTTCTCGGCCTGTCGTTGAGCTT
>JBBSJY010000154.1:0-11195 GCA_038256845.1 Verrucomicrobiales bacterium
GCACAAGCCGCGCAGCGAACCGCAGGTGGGGACGTAAAGCCCTAACAGCATGAACCCGAGGTGGTCATGGATCGAGAAGGTGCGGTTGCCATGACTCCAGGTGGCGGGCAGGGCCGTCGCGGGATAAGCAGCCTCAAACAAGGCTCCGGCCCTATCGATGAGATTGAAATCGACGTCACAAGGTTCTTCTCCCTGCGACGCTGCCGGGACGAGGGGCGATGACGGGGGCGGGCGATTCGGCACACGGCCACTCACAACATTCCTGGAAAAAGTACAGGTGACGGTTTTGTCACATTCTCTTCCTGCGGAGGCTCAACGATTCAAAAAGGAGGAACAGAGGCGGTTGCAAACCGCCGCCACGGGGCCGGGGATGCGTGTGCCTTCGCTGGGTTGTAGGCGACCGGTGATCGCCGCTACTTTCGCTAACAGGTTTCAGACGAGTTTGCGAAGGCGTATTCTTCGAGCACGCGGCCTTCGATGAGGTGTTGTTGGATGATTTTTTCCAGGACCTCGGGAGTGCAGGAGTGATACCAAGTGCCATCGGGATAGACGACGGCGATCGGGCCGCGGAGGCAGATGCGGAGGCAGTTGGCCTTGGTGCGGAAGACTTTGGATTTCGGGCCGGAGGCGAGGCCGAGTTCCTTGAGACGGCGCTTGAGGAATTCCCAGGATTGGAGGCCCGCTTCCTTGGCGCAGCATTTCGGTTCGGTCTGGTCGGCGCAGAGGAAGATATGTCTTTCCAGATTGCCGATGCCGATGGATTTCGCGGTGTTTTCCAGCTCGCTCATGAATCGGGCAGGACGGTGAGGAAGGTGGGCGGGCGGGTGAACATTTCCGCTGCGACCGCGCGGACATCCTGCGGACGGAGGGAGATATAGATTTCGCGGAGGCGGCGGTGTTCGTCGGCGGGGTGGCCGAAGAGGAGGTCGAGCGCGGTGTGGCGTGCGACGGAGGAGGGCGATTGCTGCTGGATGGCGAGACCGCTGAGGACGGTGGAACGGACGCGGTCGAAGGTGTCATCGGGGATGCCCTGGGCGGCGATTTTTCCAATCTCGGAAAGCAGTTCGCTGCGGGCGAGATCGACCTGTTCGGGTGAGGTGGCGATGTAAAAGGTGAAGAGGCCGTGATCGAGGCCGAGGAACTGGCTGGCTCCGACGCGGTAGGCGAGGCCGAGTTCCTCGCGGAGGCGGGTGAAGAGCGGGCCGGCCATGTCCGAGGCGTGCTCCTGGATCATGGCGAGGGCGTGGCGCTGCGGGCTGCTGACGTGGACTCCGGGGAAGCCGATGGCGAGAACGGCCTGCATCTTGGGCAGCCGGATCCGCCCGTCTCCGCCCATGCGGAGGACGCTGCCGGGAGGGGCCCACGGATTGCCGGCGGGGAGGGCGGCGAATTTTTCCGACAGAATATCGAGCATGGCCGCGGGCTCGAAGTCGCCGGCGATGGCGAGGGTCATGTTGGAGGCGTTGAAATGGCGGGCGTGGTGGGCGTGGAGCGAGAGACGCTCGAGGCCGGGCAGCGAGGCGAGCGAGCCCAGCGGATCGAGGCCGTAGCCGGTGCCGTGGAAAACCTCGCGCCGCAGCCCGCTGAAGCAGGCGTGGAGCGGATCCTGCAAGGCCTCTTCGAGTGATGCGAGCTGGCTGGCCTTTTCGCGGGCGATGGCGTCGTCCGGCAGGGATGGGGAATGGATGATCTCGGCGAACACGTCGGCGATGGTTTCGAAATCCGGTGCAAGGCCGGCGGCCTGGACGAGCAGGGCGTTGTTGCCGGTCCTGGCGCTGATGGAGGCTCCGAGGGATTCGAGAGCCATCGCCAGCTCGCGGGAGTCGCGGCGGGTGGTGCCCTGGGGGAGGGTGGAGGCGAGGAGCTGGTTGAGGCCGTTGTTTTCCGGGATCTCGGAGGGGAGCCCGGCAAGGATGGCGGCCTGCATGTGGACTAGGGGCACGCGGCGGTCCGGCAACAGGGCGAGGCGGAGGCCGTTGGGCAGAACGTGGGTCTCGATATCTCCGGCCTTGCGGGCGGCATTCGCGCCCCGTGCGGGCGGTGGGGCGGCGTGCGGATCGAGGATGGTGAGGGTGAGATTCCGCTCGGTGAGGGAAGCGGCGGCGCGGCGGAGATCGGCCGGAGTGACGGACTGGATTGCGGCGAGGTAACGGCGGGTGAAATCGAGATCGCGGGCTTCGTGCCAGTTCGAGGCGAGATCGGAAGCGCGGCCGGAGGCGGTGGTGAGGCCGCGGAACTGGCTGGCGGCGATCTGGCGTTTGGCTTTCGCGAGATCGTCATCGAGCGGCGAGGCGGCGACGGCGGGGATTTCCGCGAGGATGGCATCCACGAGCGCGTCGCGCTTGGCGGGATCGGCTTCGGCGGAGACGGCGAGCAGGCCATCGCGGCCGGGGCCGGTCCAAGAGAAGGCGGAAATCTCGAGGGCGAGTTCCCTTTCCTCGCGCAGGCTGAGGTGGAGGCGAGAGGCGCGGCCGCGGCCGAGGATGGCGGCGAGCACGTCGAAGGCGGGCGCGTCCGGGTGATCGAGCGAAGGGGTTTTCCAGGCGAGCGAGATGCGGCTGGTGGGGATCTCAAAGGTCGCGCGGGCACGGCGGGGCCCGAGCTGTTTGGGATCTTCCGCAACCAGCGGATCGCGGCCGCAGCCGGGCAGGCATTCTTCCGTCAGGGCCGTGACGGCCTTGCGCGCCTCGTCGGGATCGAAATCCCCCGAGATGACGACGGTGGAGCGGTCGGCGGTGTAGCGGCGGCGGTGGTAGCCGGTGAGGTCGTCGTAGCGGGTGGCGCTGAAAAGATGCCGGTGGCCGATCACCGGATGGCGGCGCGGGTCGCTGGCAAAAACGGTCGAGAGCAGAAGTTGGGTCGAGACGTTGTCGGGATCGTCGAGGCCCATGTCGATCTCGCGGCGGATGACGTCCTTTTCTTTCTCGAACTCCGATTCGGGAATGATCGGGAAGAAGACGATGCCGGTGAGGGTTTTCAGGAAAACCGGCAGCGAGTCGGACGGGCCGTCGATGTAATAGACCGTGCGGTCGAAGGAAGTGTAGGCGTTCCAGTGGCCGCCGGCGGCCTGGACGACATCGGCGAGGTTTTCCGAATCATAGTCGCGGGTGCCCTTGAAGACCATGTGCTCCAGGAAATGCGAAAGCCCGGCGCCGAGCTGTTCGTCCTCGTGCATGCTGCCGGTGGCGACCCAGAACTGGGCGCTGACGACGGGGGCCGCGGGATCGGGATCGAGAATGAGGGTGAGGCCGTTTGGCAGGGTTTCGACGGTGGCGGTGGTGAGGGGGTATTCCATGAATTTCCGGCTTGGATGGGAGGGGGCGGGTCCGCTACCAATGTTCCATGCGCAGATGGATGGTGGTGAGTGCGGTGATTGCGGTCGTATTGGTGATTGGCAGCGGGGCGGGATACGTCGGCTACAAGCTGAACCAACCGGACCGCCAATGGGTGCCTCTGCTTTTGAACCCGGAACTGCCGGAGGAAAAGCGCGAACAGGCCGCGGAGGAGCTCAAGGACCAGCTTCTCACGCCGGAGCGCTTGAAAGCGGTGGTGCGCGATGTCGATCTGGTGAAGGCGCTGCGGGCCGCCTCGGAAGACGCTGCGGTCCGCGAGCTGGAGCGGCGAATTTTCGTGACGGTCGGCGAAGCGGAGAGTCCCGGAGGGGTGGTTCCCGCGCTCCACATCGGCGTTTCGGGCAAGCGGAGCGAGCGGGACATGTTGGGGAAAACGGCGACGCGACTTGTCGAGGACGTGAAGGAGATCATCGAGGTGGCAGCGCAGCCGCCGCCACCGGACGAGTTTTAGGAATCAGCCGATGCGGGTGATCACGCGGTCGGCAGCGAAGCGGACCTTTGGCATTTTCGCGGATTTGTCGTGATCAGCCCGGTAGCCGGCCGCACAGGCCACCACCGTGGTGTAGCCGCTGCCTTCCAAGCCGAGGATGTCGTCATAGCGGGCGGGATCCAGGCCTTCCATCGGGCAGGTGTCGACGCCGATCACGGCGGCGGCGGCCATGAACTGGCCCAGGGCGATGTAGACCTGGCGGGCGTTCCAGCCGGAGAGGACCTCACGCTCCATCGGCAGGATGAACGCCTCGATGACGCTGCGGAGGGGCGCGAATTTCTCCAGCGGCGTGCCCTGCACTTCCGACAGCCGGTCGATCCACGCGTCAATGTCACCGGAATCGATTTCCGTGCGAGCGGTCAGCACGACGTAGTGGGAGGCCTGGGTGACCTGTGCCTGGCCCCAGGAGGCGGCCGCCAGATCGCGCCGGATCTCCCGATCGAGGACCACCAGGAATTTCCATGGTTGCAATCCGAAGGACGAGGGCGTGAGGACGAGCGACTTCTCCAGCGCGTCCCAGGTTTCCCCCGGGATTTCGCGCGCCGGGTCGAAATGTTTGGTCGCGTAGCGCCAGCGGAGGGAGTCGAGAAGCTGATCAGGGGCCATCGTCATCGGCCCGACTATTCCGCGTCGATCTTGAAAGGCAAGGTGGCCGACGGGAAATCCTTGAGAGTGAAACTGAGGACCACGCCGTATTCGTTGCGGATCCGGTTGTCGCGCTGGGTGATGCCGAGGCCGGCGACCCAGTTTCCGAAGTCGCGGTGCACGGTGTATTGCTGCAATTCGAGCGTGCCGTCGTCCAATTCCACGATATGCTGGGTTCCCACCCCCCAGTTTTCCGTGAGCCGGGTGTAAAAGCGGAGATCGACGCGATTCGAATCCAGCAGCACCGGATGATCGTCGAGAAAGCGGTAGCCCACGGAGACATCCATGTTCGGGGTCGGCAGGAAGCGCAGGCGGGCGTTGAATTCGTTGAAGTCCGAGCCGCCGCTCACCATTGGAAACTGTGTTTCCAGATCGACCGCCATCCACGGCAGAGGCGACCAGCGGATGTCGTTGTAAAGATTCGAGAAGTTCCGGTTTCCTTCCGGATCATCGATGAAGTGATCGATGAAGGTGTTCATGTAGAGCCACTCGAAACTCTGTCCGTCGCGCCGGGTCAGCAGGCGGTTGCGGGTCCCCAGACGTATCGTGTTCCAGCTCCGGAAATCGTCGATCGCGGTGTAACGGACCGGGTCGAGCGTCCGCGGCCGGGTGGTGACGGTCAACCGGTCCACCCCGCGGAAGTCGCTCTCCGAGCCATCGGTGGAGACGACCGACCAGCTCGCGTAGGGTTGCAACACATGAATCAGTCCGTCGAGGCCGATGCCCGGTTCTTCAAAGGCGCCCAGGTCCTTGGAAAACTTCAGCGACGTTTCCGTGCCCACATGCAGGAGCGACCGGTCGAAGGCATCGACCGGCCCGTCGACAGCTTCATAGCGGGTGTAGCCGGCTCCCGCCTGCGGAGTGAAATTGAGAAACCCACCCAGAGTCATCGGCAGCGAAAGTTCCTGATAGGTGTGAAAGCGCGCGAAGCCGGGATCCACCAGCTGGGTCCGCAAGGCCTCCCGCCGCGGATCGCCCGGAGAGAGCGAGAGGATGCGTGCCGCGATTTCCCGCTCGTACCCCCTCAGCTCGTTGAGCAGACGGCGCGCCCGCGGATCGCCCGCAGGCAGCGAAAGGAGCGGGTCGATGATATCCCTGCGCGTCCGATCCGAGGTCCTCGCACCGAGGATTCCAAAGGAGGAGCTGCCCTCGTGAAGCAGCGGGCTGCCGAGAACGGGTGCCCGCGCCATGTCGAAGGCGATTTCCGGCAGACGCGTGTCCGTCCGATAGAAATCGTTCAGCCGGAGCCGGGCGAGGAACGAGAGGAGGGAGCGGTCGTCCCGGCGGTAAAGTCCCAGGGTGTTGTCCGGCGCGGGGTCGTTGCGGTAGCGGGTGGGATCGAAGTCCTCCAGATAGTATTCGTCGCTCAACAGGTTGAGGTTCGAGTCCAGCCGCCATTTGCCGCCGTCGTTGAGACCGAGGGGCGTCCGAGTTTTCAAGGCGATGCCGTAGCGGTCCTCGTTTACGGGAAACGGGCGTTCCGCGGCCCGCTCCAGGTTCGGCTCGAGATCGTTAAGGTAATAAAGGCCCAATCCGCTGAAAAACGACGGCACATCCTGCCGCGTGTCCCTCAGATCCACGCCCAGTCCGGTGCCGCGCCGGCTCATGATGTCGAATCTCCACTGGGAAAGGAGCCAGGCGTCCTCGTTTTCGCCCGTTTCCGGATTCCGCTTTCCTCCGAGCATGATCCCGTAGGAATTGAGCAGATAGGGGCCCCAGCTCGTGCGGGAGCCGGGGACGAAGTGGTAGCCCAGTTCCGAATCCAGCGGCTGGCTCAGGTAGGGCAGCCAGAAGATCGGGATGCCGCCCGCGTACAGCTTGAGATTCTTGAAAACGATCCGGTCATCCGGATAGATCGTCGTTTCCGCGGCCCGGACCCAGTAATTCGGGTTTTCCACGTCGTGGGTGGTGATGCCTGCGTCCTGGCCGACATAGACCCGCTTCCCCCCGCGCTCCTCCACCGTGAATTGCCCCGCCTCCAGCAGAATCGGATCGAGCGAAACCCGCAGTCCGGCGGTATCGAGGAAATTCCTTTCATAGAAATACACCGCCCGGTCGCCGCGCTGGAGGATGTTTCCCTGATAGATGCTGACGTCGCCCTCCAGGGTGACTTTTTCCTCCTTGGTATCCACCACCGCCGAGTCGGCGAAAATCTCCAGCCCGTTGTCGCCCGTCACCTTCACCGGTCCTCCCCAGCGGAATAGCCCGGTGGCGGAATCATAGGAGATCTCCCGGCCGAAATTGTTGATTTTCAGATTCTCCGGGAGGCCGGGCATGAGCGCTTCCCCGCCCCCGAACGGAATCTCCGGTGGCGGCACCGGCGTGATCGTATCGACCTCCGGCATGGATTCGGCATCCGGAAGGATCTGCGCGTCCAGAGCCACCACGGCGAGGAACAGCACCGGCGAAAGGACCCACGCACCGATCTTCGACATCCCGGCGATAAGACGGGGCCGTGCCTTTGAAGTAAAGGGGGAAAGCCGCCCGGCGGATTCGTGAAATGCGTTTTACGCGCGGCGGATCGGGCGCATCTTGCTTGCATGACGGAAACACGGAAAGCGGCGGTTCTCGGAGTCACCGGATTCATTGGCAGGGGACTGCCGGAGCTCCTTGCGGAACGGGGGGTCTCCGTGACAGGCATCAGCCGGTCGGGCGGCAAGCCCACCCCTCACATCGATCGGTGGCAGACGCCCGAGACTCTTGATCTCGCCGGCCATGACATGGTCGTCAACCTCGCCGGCGAACCCATCGACCGCCGCTGGACCCAAGCCGCCCGACGCGCGTTTCACCAGAGCCGCGTCGGGGTCACCCGCGACTTGGTCTCCGCCATCGCCCGCCTCCCGGAAGGCGGGCGACCTCGGTTCCTGCTCAACGGATCCGCCGTCGGCATCTACGGGGATCGCGGCGATGATGTCCTCCAAGAAGACGCCCCGGCTGGCGACGGATTCCTGGCCGATCTTTGCGCCGAGTGGGAAAGCGCCGCCCGCGAGGCCGAGCCGCTCGGCGTCCGCGTCGTGCTCCTCCGCACCGGTGTCGTCCTCGGCGAGGGCGGCGCGGCTTTTGAAAAACTTGCCAAGGTTTTCAAAGCGGGCATCGGCGGCAAGCTCGGCTCCGGGCGCCAGTGGATGCCTTGGATCCACATCGACGATTTGCGTGCGGCGATCATCCATGCCGCCCTTTCCGAAAACCTCAGCGGGCCGGTCAATGGCAGCGCGCCGGTTCCCGAGCGGAATGCGGATTTCACCGCGAAACTCGCAGGTGCCCTCCATCGGCCTGCCATTTTTCCGGTGCCCGGAATTGCGTTGAAACTGGTCTTGGGCGAATTCGCCACCGCGTTGCTGGCGAGCCAGCGGGCCTTGCCCACCGCCTTGGAGGCCGATGGGTTCCGGTTCCGTCACTCCACTCTCGAATCCGCCCTCGCGGCTCTCATCCCGGCGTAGGACAAGGCCGGTCGCTCTTCTAACAAAACGTGGTTCGGTCGTTTCGGACCGCTCCCCGTCTGCCGCGCGGACGCTCTGCGAGTTTCGAGCTTGCGCCGCGGTGGACGAATTGTTTGAGTGGGATCTTCGGATAGGTTGGCGAACGTCCCGCGCTTTTCCAAACCCATTGTAAAAATCCCAGACGCTCATGAAACCCAGGAATCTGATGGCACTCGCCCTGTTGGCGGGAACGGCGGCCTGCCCGGCCGAACTGATATGGCATTCCGCACTGGACGGGGATGCGAACGCGCTGGTTGGACCGGACGGCCAAGCCTTCGGCAGCCCGACGCCGGTGCCCGACAAGAATGGCTTTTCGGGCGGCGCGGTCGCTTTCAACGGCTCGACCGATTATTTCCTGATGCAGGCCACGCAGGCGGCGTTCACCGCGGGGTCGATGTCGATCTGGGTGGCGGCGGACAGCTTCGCCAATGCCGAGAGCGCGGCATTCTCCGTCGGGGAATCCGGTGGCGGGACCACTCAGTACATGACACTGCACAAGAACTGGCGGGGGGATCTCGACGATGGGGTGGTGCGTGTGCAGGTGGTCAGCAACGTCAGTCCGCCGCCGCTCCAGACCTGGCAGCACGTGGTGCTGACCTTCACCGCGCTGGGAGAATTGAGAATGTATGTCGACGGTGTCTTGCAGACCAACGTGACATCGCTGGCAGCAAGGGCAGCGAGCTACACATTCACCAACAACTGGATCGTGGGCTCGTCGATGTCGACCGTGCCGAGTCGTTTTTTCGACGGTTCGCTGGACGACGCCCGGATTTACAATCACGAACTCACCCAATCCGAGGTGACCGGGTTGTTCGACGCGGGTCCGCTTTTCGTGCTCTCCGACTCGGACGGTGATGGTTTGGACGACTTTTTCGAAGACCGATACTTCGGAAACAACGACGGCATCATCCAGCCCTCGGATTTGACCCCGCAGGATGGCGGCGGCGACCCGGACGGCGACGGCCTCACCAACCTGGAGGAGCAAGAGGAGGGAACCGACCCGACGGAAGCGGATACCGACAGCGATGGCATTGATGACGGCGAGGAGCTGGTCCCGGGGACCGACGGCTTCATCACCGACCCGCTCAATTCCGACACCGACGGCGACGGCTTGCTCGACGGCGAGGAAACCTCGGGCTCCCGCAACCCGTGGAGCAACTTCAACCTCACCGAGCCTCCGGGCGACCCGACCGACCCCACATTGCCCGATTCCGATTTCGACGGTCTCAGCGATGGCGATGAAGTTCTGGTCCATTCCTCCGATCCCAACAACCCGGACACCGATGGCGACGGATTCACCGATGGAGAGGAAATCCAATTGGGACTCGATCCGACGATGGATGATTCGGACGGAGATCTGGATGGGGACGGTCTGACCAACGGCGTGGAACTCGGGTTGGGAACGGATACCGGCAACCCCGACACCGATGGCGATGGCAGGACGGATGGTGAAGAAGTCAACGATCCGGTGTTCCCCTCGGATCCCCTGATCGTCGATAGCGATGGCGACCTTGCGAATGATTTCGAGGAAGTCGCCAACGGAACCGATCCGTTGAACCCGGACAGCACCCCGAGGGTGGATCACCTTCAGGTGGATTTCTCGCAATCGGGGACGGCGGAGCCTTCCGCCGTGCATGAGGTCTTCTATCAATCCTACATGGGATTGGACATGTCGGACCGGCCGGAGGCGAATTACGAGGCAACCTTCTACTCGGTCCCCTCGACCGTGACCTTGTCGATTGACTTTCCGGATTTGAGCGATCCGGCCGCCACTTCGCCGAAGCGGATGCTCGACCGCGGGAACATCAACTATGCCGGGACCAAGGCGGAGCTGATTCGCGATTGGATCGGCGTGGACGCGAGGCTCGGGTCCGGTGGAAACGGTCCTGGCGCGCCCACCTCGTTGCGGATGACTTTTGCCGGCCTGCCGGCGGGGGATTATCTGCTGCGAACCTACCACCACGATCTGTCGAACCAGTCGCCTTCGTTCGACGTGAGGGTGACCGACGCGGATTCAACGGCGGAGCTTTTGCCCGGACCGTTCCGGCAGTCATCGGGGGCGGGTTCCAACCGCATCCGGCCCGCTGCGGGCGCGGACCCCGCCGAGCTGCGGACCTCGCTCCGGCAACTGATCACCTCCAACGGGACCGATCCCGTGATCGTGGAGTTCTCAATCAGCGAACAGGCTCCGGACCGGTCGATCCTTGCGATTAACGGCTTCGAGATCCTGGAAACCGTCGATTCGGACAATGACGGCGTGCCCGATTTCATCGAAATCGAGGTTTTCGGAGGCATCACGGTTAGCAATTTCGGTCCCGGCGACGATCGGGACGGAGACGGACTGAGCGATCTGGCTGAGGTGCTGCGCGGCTTGGACCCGAATTCCGACGATACCGATGGCGACGGGATCCCCGACGGTCTGGAGACAGACACCGGCGTGTTCTCTGTGACAAACGTGGAGATTTCCGACTTCAGCTACGATGCGGTCACCCGGGAAATCACCCTCGACTGGACGCCGGCCGTGATGGGCGACGTGCGGGGAAGTCTGGATCTGCTCGGTTTTCCGGAGTTGGTCGCGGATGATGTTTTCCCGCCACTGACGCAGGCACTCGCCGCTCCGCTGGCGGGCGCGCCGAAGGCGTTCTTCGTAGTGGAGGCGGGAACGGCGGAGGGCTTCGGCACGAATCCTTTTGCCGCCGATTCCGATGGCGACGGCCTGAGCGATGGCGACGAGGTGAACATTCACGGCTCGAATCCGAATGTGGTGGACACCGATGGCGATGGCTTCGCCGACAACCATGAAGTCCTCGGCGGTTCTTCGCCGACCGATCCCGCCTCCGGTCCCGACACAGATGGCGACGGCTGGTCCAACGCCACGGAAATCGCCGCCGGAACGTCGCCCACCGACCCGGCCAGCTTTCCCGCCGCGGACATCGCGACGGAGCTGTGGGTGGATTTCAATTCCAATCAGGCCGACGGCCTTACCTCCGTCGGCGCCGATCCGCAGAGCTCCGCCGCCGCGCATAACCAATCCGGTTTCTCATCCTACCATGCGAATCACGAGGTGATTGCGGAGTTCACGGCGGGAACCTATTCCGCCTTCGGCACAAGCGTGACGCTCACGCCGGTCTGGCCCGACACCACCAGGAACACCACCATGCAATCCATCAGCCGCAGCCAGGCCCAGGCGGAATCTTGGGACGGAGACGCGCGAAACTTGATGCGGGA
>JBBSJY010000155.1:0-11176 GCA_038256845.1 Verrucomicrobiales bacterium
ACAGGTGCGGACGGCGCTGGGGAATGTGCAATCGGCGGGGCTCGACCGGGTTTTGTTGATGCCCACGGTTTTCACATGTGGCTGCCAGCGGGATCCGCTCGGCCCGGACGGGAAGAAAGTGCGGGAACTCTACGGACCCGCAATCACGGCATTCGGCCATCCCGGGGCGGGAGGAAGCCAGGCCTACGGGGATCCGGAGACGGGCATATCATGTGCCTACACGATGAACCGGATGGAATTGAGCGTGATGCCGGGAGAGCGCTGTCAGGCGATGCTGAGGGCGCTGTTTTGAAAGTCGGCCACGAAGCGAACAGGAGGAAGACCATTCCGGTGGGACTTCTCAAATCACGCCATTTGCGCAATGGGTCTCTCCTTCGCCGCTGAGGGCGTTGATCAGGTTGGTGAGCGATTTCATCGCCTGGCGGGGGACACTTTCGAAAGTCCGCGATCCGATATGGGGGGTAATGATCGCTTTCGGGTGGCGGAGCAACGGGTGGTCGGGGGGGGGAGGCTCCTCATCGAGAACATCGGCGGCGTATCCGGCAAGTTTTCCGGAATCGAGGGCGGCGATCACGGCGGCCTGGTCGATGAGTTCGCCGCGGCCGGTGTTGATAAGCCATGAGCCATCGGGCAGACGGTTCAGGCGGTCGGTGTTGATGCAGTGAAGGGTATCGGGGCCGAGCTTGGTATGCGGGCTGATGATCTCCACGGAGCCGAACAAGGAATCGAGGGAGGCATGCCGGGTGATGCGGCAATCCGATGCGACATCCTCGGGCCAGTAGTTTCCGAACGCGTGGACTTCCATGCCGAAGGCGCGGGCGCGTTTGGCCACTTCCTGGCCGATGCGGCCGAGCCCGATGAGACCGATGCGCTTCTCGAAAAGCTCGTGGCCCGTCTTCCGGTCCCAGCGGCCGGCGCGGGTGCTATCGATGGCGTATGGGAAATTTTTCGCAAGGGCGAGGAGGAGGAGGAAGGTGTGTTCGGCGACCGTGTCGTGGTTGACGCCCGGAGTGAAGAGGACGGGGATCTTGAGTTCCTTGGTGGCGGGGATGTCGATCTTGTCGAGCCCGATGCCGTATTTGGAAATGACCTTGAGGCGCGGCAGCGATTTTTCGAGAACGGCACGGGTGATGGCATCATCCCCACAAAGGAACGCGTCGATGTCTCCGGCGAGTTCGAGCATCCGGGTCTCGCTGAGCGGGCCGCGTTCGCGGACGATCTCCCAATTTTGGGATTCCATGAGCAAGTGATGGGGACCGGGAGTGTCTTGGTAGCTGCAGGTGGAGAGGAGGACGCGCATGAAGGAAGGAGAGAGATTCAGGAAGGAAGAATCAAGAGGAAGAACGGAAGGTCCCCGGCCGGGATCCGCTGCGATACGGCGGCGTCGGTTCACCTGTACTTTTTCGATGTGGTAGTGTCGGGAGATGACAAGTGAACACGGAACGGGCGGGCAGGCAGTTCGGGTGCGCTTCGAGCTGGATCTTCCCGCTTGCTATCGGGTTCGCGAGATCCTCGCTTTCCATGGGCGGGATCGGGAGGGCTTCGCGGAAAGCGCGGGGCCGGAGGGGATCAGGAAGGGGCTGGTATTGGGCGGCGTGCCTTGGGTTTTGAGCGTGATTCTGAACGGTGGGCGGGCGAAGTGCGTGGCGTTGTCCGATGGCCAGCCCGGGAAGGATGTCGCAGGACTGCTGAAACGGGCGGCTCGCAATATTCTGGCGTTGAATATCGATCCGGAGCCATTCGGGAATCTGGCCCAAGGCGATCCGCTGCTGGGTGATCTGGTGAAACGAAATCCGTACCTGCGGATTCCCCAGACGGCGACGCCGTTCGAAGCGCTGACGTGGGCGATCACCGGCCAGCAGATCAACCTGGCCTTTGCAGTCACCTTGCGGCGGTCGCTGATCAGGATCGCGGGACGTCCTCACCCGGATGGAATCTGGTGCTACCCGGAGGCGGCCGATGTGGCGAAGATCGACCCCGCCGACCTGATGAGGCAGTCGTTCTCCCGCGCGAAAGCGGAGACGATCGTGCGACTCGCGAGTTTGGTGGATGAGGGGAGGCTGCCGCTCGATGATTGGCAGGATGGGCCGGCGGCCAGGTTGGAAGAACACCTGCTTGCAATCAAGGGCATCGGCCCGTGGACGGTGAATTATGCGTTGATGCGCGGCTTCGGCTTTCCGGACTGCTCGTTGCATGGCGATGCCGCGATCCGAGCGGCGGTGCAGCGGCTTACAGGGTCGGCGAATCGATTGGGAGCGGCTGAGTTGCGGGAGATTCTCGCGGAGTATGCTCCGTACCGGTCGATGGCAGCGGCTTATCTTTGGGCGAGTTTGGCGTAATCGCTTTGGATAGGGAATGGCTCCGCGGGGTGCGGTGGCGCTCGTGGAGATTGGAAAGGTCCGGGATATTTCATCCGGATCGAGTGATCCTCCGCATCGTAGTTCCATTGCTTCCCGCGGCCAGACGGGTTAGAGATTTGAGAATCATGAGCGAGCGCGGCCGTAAGGCGAAAATAGAGAGTAGTCCGGAGACGGTGTGGATGGAGGAAGAGCGCCGGAAGGCGATCGATTATCTGGCGGCGGAAGACTGCAAACATGGGGGAGTCGCGGAGTGGCCGGCATTCCATGTGGATTTGCACCTGGCGCTGTGGGCGGTGGAATCGACACGGCACGCGGGGAGAGTCGGATGGTGGGTGATCAGCGGAGACGTGCCGACCGATTATATGAGCAGCAGCGACGGGGAGCACCCGCAGGATGCTCTCAGATATTTTGCGGCAGAGTGGATGGAGATGGCGGGTTATATGCGCCGGGGCGAGGAACACCCGACAATGGCCATGGGAAATCCGGAGGACTGGCCCGAGATTGCGGAGCTGTTGGAACAACGGTCGCAGATTCTGGAAGAATATGCGGCCGATGAGGCGGTGTGGGGGGATGCGTAAGGCATTTCAGGACACGGGCGCGGCTCCTTGGGCCGGCCGTGAAGCGAAGATCTGGGGAGCTTTGCCGGTGGCCATTTCATAACCCGCCGTGAGGGCCGCGGCAATCTCGGCTGCCTTGCTGGACTCGCAAAGTGTGATCGTGGAACCTCCGAATCCGCCTCCGGTCATGCGGGTGCCAAGGACACCGCCGGGCCGGCCGATTCCGCTAGCGATCTCGACGAGCAGATCCAGTTCCTCGCAGGAAACGTCGAAATCATCCCGCAGCGAGTCGTGGCTGGCGGCCATCAGGGGTCCGAGGGATTCGAAATCGTTACGGTTGAGAAACGCGGCGGCGGCGGTCGCGCGGGCGATTTCGCCGGCGACGTGACGGGCGCGCCGGTGAAGGGTTTGGCCGAGCGCTTCGCGATGGGCGGCGACATCGTCTTCGGAAACGTCGCGCCAGGTGGTTTTCCCGAGAATTTCGAGGGCCTCGGCCGTTTCACGACGCCGATCGGCGTAGGCGCTGTCGGAGAGCTGGTGGTGGACGAGGGTGTTGGCGATGAGGAACGTGAGATCGGGGTTCTCGAAGGGGACGAGCTCGGGTTCGCCGGTTTGACAGTCGATCAGCACGATGCGGTTGGCTTTTCCATAGGCGGACGCGAATTGGTCCATGATGCCGCAGGGCATGCCGGCGAAGTCGTTCTCGGCTTTCTGGCAGAGGAGGGCCTTTTCGCGGGTTTCCAGAACGGTATCGAGCAAGCCCTCGAGAAATGTCGCCATCGCGCATTCCAGAGCGGCGGAAGAGGAAAGGCCGGCACCCGGGGGAATGGAGGAAACGATGAAAGCATCGAATCCGTGGACGTGATGGCCGCGGTCTTGGAAGCCACGGACGACTCCGCGAATGTAGTTTTCCCATCCCCCGTCGGCCGGCTCGACGGGACTTCCCAAGGAGAATTCCGCGACATCCGCGGTGGCAGTGGCGATGCGGGCGGTTTCGGAATCGTTGGCCCGGCCGGCGATCACGATGTGCCGGTCGATGGCGAAGGGCATCACGACGCCGTCGCAGTAATCGGTATGCTCACCGATCAGATTCGCCCGGCCGGGGGCCGATGCGGTGATCGTGGCTGTGCCACCGAAGCGGTCATGCAGGCCGGCGGCGGCGTCTGATGAGAGATCGGCGATGGCGGGATTGAGCTGGAGCATGACGGGTCGGGTGAAATTCGTGAGCGGAGCCCGGTCGGCCCGGGCCCGCCGTAGGTTCCTAGCATGAGGCGCGCACCCTAGAGAAGCCCCGAGACTCCGCTTTTTCAATTCGTGGATCGCCCCAATCCGGCAAGACGCGGAATTGGGATGGTTACCGGATCGGCTCGCGGTGGATGATCTCTTCCCATGACCCGATGTCGAGGGTTTTGAGATACGGAGCGCTGGCCTCATTTTCACCGCGTGTGGCGAGGGCTTGGTAGAGGTGCCAGATGGGCTTTTTGCCGTGCGGGTCGCCGGGTTCATCGGGGAATTTCCGCAGGCCGATGCGGAGTCCGCCTTCGCCACGATTGTCGATCCAGTTGTGGTATTGCCATGACTCGATGGAGGAGAGCTCCGATATCTTTTTCCATGCCATGGCCATGCCGGCGGCTTGGTCCTCGAGTTCTTCCCCGGAGTAGTCTTTCGAATTGAAGCCATTCTCCGACAGGTGGACGGGGCGGACTTCGCCTTTGTATAACAAGGCGGGTTGTTTCATATAGGAATCCAGGACTTCGAGATTCCTGGGAGTGATCTTGTGGGTGTCAAAGGAGAAGGTGGCCTGGTCGTCTTCCCATGCGCGGGGATTGAAGAGATTCTGCGGATAGGGATGATAGGCCATGGCCCACGGAAAATCGCCTTCGGCCTGGCAAAAGCGGACGAGGAGGTCGGTCATTTGCTTCGATCCGTACCAGCGGGAATCGCCGGGGTGGGCCCAATGATGGGTGAGAGTGATGAAGGGGCGGCTGTTCGGATCGTATTGGCGCGCGATGAGATCGCTGAGGCGCATGGAGCGTTGATAGAGATCCATGTAGTCGATGGCGGACTTTTCGCCGGCATTGGTCCAGACCCAACCGGCATCGACCTCGTTGTGGATGATCCAATGGTGGACGCGGCCGAGCTCCCCGTCGGGACGCGACCAGCGCTCCGCCATGAAGTTGAGGATGCCGCCGTAGAGGGCGAGACCGTCCGATGACGTGACATTGGGCATGGCGAAAATGCCGTCGCGGTGAGCGTCCGGATGGCCGAGGAGCTGGACCACCGGATCGTGATCTTTCGCGGGATTGGCAATGAGCAGGATGGCGGAAACCATGACGTTGTTTTCCGCCGCCTCGCGGAACGTCCGGTCGAGTCGGGCGACGGCGGCATTGCGGGCGTGGTAGGTTTTCCCCTGCCACTGATAGGGCGTGGTGCCGGGCTCCGGTTCGAGGGAAATGAGGGAATGGACCATGAGATTGACGGTGACGGCGGTAATGCCCAATTCTTCAAGTTCCCCTGGGATCCGGCCGTGTGACCAGCCGCCGAGCCCTTTTTTGCTCGCCGGTTCCGCGGCCGGAAGATCGGGGGAACGGCTGGCGATTTCATCGGCGTAGCGGGCGTGGGATTGGATCTGCGGGCCGGTCTCCGTTTGCCGGATGAGTTGCCAGCGGGAGATGAGGCGGTCGTAGGAGCGGCCGCCGCGGTCGCGGCTGCGGGGCAGCTCGATGGAAAAAGAACCGTCAGCGGCAAGTGTGAGGGGAGTGGCGAATTCGAAGCGCGCCGGATCCGTCAGGAGATATTCCATCGGGATTTCCGCTAGATGGACTGGAGATTGGGCTCGACCGGAGATTTGGATGGAATCGGAGCCGACAGCAACGCGTGTGATGTCTGACTCGAACTTTTGCGAAAGATAAGCATCCAGTGCTTCCGGATCGGCTGCGGTCGAGGTTTTCCGGGCGAAGTCCTCGTGCTTCGCGGGCCGGATGAGAGGGTTGCGGATTTGAAGGGTGCGGTCGTCGGCGAGCGGCAGGTCAATCCGGAGCTGCCGCCATCCCGGGGGGAGCGGGCTTTCGGGTATATCGAGTTTGGCGACATAGGTGGTCCAGGCTTCGCTGTGGGAGATCGGGGGAAGTTGAAATGCGGTTTCCGCTTCGAACGGCGGACCGGGGAGGATGGCGAAACCGGGCACGCCGCCGACGCAGAAATACTCGAACTCGATGACGAGACCGCCGGCTGCCGGGGGCGGCGTGGCGGGGACCGCGAGAATGGACATCGGGCCCCGGATCGAGGTCACGCCACTGGCATCGTGCCGGAACGTTTCCGAAGGGCCATCCTGCCGCGAGAGAAGAAGGGCGATCTCGGCAGAGCCAGGAAGGAGGGTGCAGAAGCCAAACAATAAGATACGGAAATAGGACATGGCCTTAAGTGAAGAGATCGGATTGGGGAGTGGATGCAAAATCAAGGGGAGGTGCCTTCGGCAGCATTCCGTCAATTTCATGGAGTCGTAAGGTAACGGAGACGGATTCTGGAAGTTTCAGTGGGTCGGAGTGTAGAGGAGGACGATGCCGGTGATGGCATTATTGCCCGGGGTGCCAGAGTAGCCGGGGACTTCGAAGATTGGGAAGCTTTGTCGGTGAATTCCGGGATCAGGCAGCAAGAGGAGGGGGCCATGGGCGGTCTGACTGGAATGGACAACGGGCCGGTTGCAACCCGCTGGAGTTGTGGAGACGTGATCTGGAGTCGTAGGTCGCCACGGGACGCCGGGATCACCCGCGAGGATGAAATCGCGCGTGAAACGACGTGCGGATTGACTGGCCGACGGTGGGTTTGGAGACTGCGATCCAGCGAATTGAATCCGATACCGAACCCACCGATGAACCGATTCCATGATGTCACGCAATTTGTTCCGGTGCTGTGGGCCATCGTGTTTGCCAGTGCGGCGGCCGCGGAAA
The DNA here is from genome assembly GCA_038256845.1 of Verrucomicrobiales bacterium. Taxonomy (GTDB): domain Bacteria; phylum Verrucomicrobiota; class Verrucomicrobiia; order Verrucomicrobiales; family Akkermansiaceae; genus Luteolibacter. The sequence continues at coordinate 6,868 of JBBSJY010000155.1, forward strand.
AGCCGAACATCATTGTCATCCTTGCGGACGATCTGGGCTACAGCGACGTGGGATGCTTCGGCGGTGAGATCGCCACGCCCGCCATCGACAAGCTGGCGGAGGAGGGTCTGCGGCTGCCGCGGTTCAGCAACGGAGGAATGTGCGTCATTTCACGGGCTGCGATGCTGACCGGGAAATGGTGGCCCAGAGCTCTGCCCGAGTTCGCGGAAACGCGCTTGTTGCCCGAGAGGCTTCAGGATGCGGGCTACCGGACGGGGCTGATCGGAAAGTGGCACTTGGACGGGGACCCGATGGACCGGGGTTTTGACCATTTCTTTGGCTTTCTCAATGGCTTCACCGACCACTTCACCGGCTCGGGAAGCTATCGTTTGGACCGCGAGCCTTTCACACGGTTTGGTCCTGACTATTACAGCAGCGATCAATTCAGCGAGCGGGCGATTCAATTCATTGAGTCGCCCTCCAAAGAGAACAAACAGAAGCCATTTTTTCTCTATCTGAGTTACCAGGCACCGCACAATCCCTTGCAGGCTCCGAAGGAGGATTTCATGAAGTACCGCGGCAAGTATGCGGAGGGGTGGCAGGCGGTGCGCGATCAAAGGTTCCGCCGACAGCAGGAAATGGGAATCGTCGGCGCGGACGCGGTTCTTCCAGCCTATCCGGAAAATCTTCCTGCATGGGATTCGCTCACGGCAGCGCAGCGTGATTTGGAAGACCTGAGGATGGCGGTTTATGCGGCCATGGTGGAGCGGATGGACCGGGGCATCGGCCGCGTGATGAATGCACTGGAGGCAAGCGGTCAGGCGGATAACACCATGGTTCTTTTTCTAAGTGATAATGGCACCGATCCGTTCTCAGTGGTGGATGATGTGATGTTGAAGCTGGGCAAGCTGCCGGGTGAGCGAGCCTCAAACTGGCAGCCCGGAACCGGATGGGCCTATGCGAGCGTGACGCCGTGGAGATTATATAAAATCAGCCAGCATGCGGGTGGTGTGATTACCGGAGCGGTGGCGTGGTGGCCCGGTGGGAAGATCAAGCCGGGTCATATCGATTTTGCATCGGTGAATCTGATCGATCTGATGCCCACCTGCCTTGAAATGGCCGGCGGAGAGATCGATCCCGAAGAGACCGCCGGCAAATCATTTGTTTCTTTGCTCAAGGGCGGGAAGTGGAGCCGGGAAAAGCCATTATTCTTCCAGTACATGGACAACCGCGCGATCCGGACGTCGGAATGGACATTGGCGGAGGTGGATGGTGCCGGTTGGGAGTTGTTCGATGTCAGGATGGATCCGCTCGAAGTCACCGACCTTGCGACGGATCATCCGGATGTGGTGGCGGATCTGGACAGACGGTGGCTTGAGTGGTGGAAGAACCAGAGCGGTGAGGTCGGCTACACGCCGGTCTCCACGGCCACGGGCCCGCACTACAAACCGCAGGGCGACCATGGGTCGGGGGTTCTCTATCAGCCCCGGGCGATGCCCGCTGCTTTGGCCGACCGCTATCCGGCGCCCTGATCCCGGCTGCGGTCGTGGAAAGGTTTTCATGAGGACACCGCGGAAATCAACCCCGCGGGTCGCGCCGCCCAACTAGTTCCCGGGGGCCAGCGGAAAAGGGCCTCTCCCCCCGCGGTGAGTTGCAGGGCCTCGATGATTTGCCGGCCGGGGGCGGTGCCGGGATCAATTCGGATGGCGGCGATCCTTACCGCGAGTCCAGCCGCCGGCCGGGGCTCCTTTTCGATAGGTGGGGTTGGGTCTGGGGACGACGGCTGCGGTATCTTCAAGGTGTTTTTCAAGCAGCGCCTCCATGGCCCGGACCCGTCCGGGTTCCCGCTCGGAAAGATCGTTGGTTTCGCCGATGTCATCCTGCAGGTTGAAAAGCAGGTGGCGGTGGCCGCCGTCTTCGCCGTCGTGGAAGAGGCGGATCAACTTCCAGGTTTTCTGAATCACCGAAATGGCCGGCGGCAGTTGGTCCGGAACGATCGGCGGACTGTGCGGGAAGAAGCTGAACAATGATTCGCGGGCGAGCGGTTCGCCCTTCAATGCCGGGGCGATGGAAATCCCATCGAAGTCCTGCCCGGGCGCGGTCTTTATCGCCAGCAGATCCACAAAGGTCGGGAAGAAATCCGCCGTCTGGATGAGCTCGTCCGAGCGGGACTCCGGTGCAGCCAACCCCGGCCAGACGACCACGCAGGGCACGCGGATCCCGCCTTCCCAAAGCGTCGCCTTGCCGCCCCGGAGCGGGGCGTTGCCGGTGGGGCTGGTGCCATCGATCTTGTCATACATGTTTCCGCCATTGTCGGAGATGAAGACGATGACCGTGCGGTCCGTGAGCCCGTTGCGGTCCAGGGCGTCGAGCAAGGTCCCCACGGCATCATCCATGGTCTCAACCATCGCCGCGTAGGTGGGGCTGCGCTGCGGATCCTGCGGATCGATTCGTTCCTGATACTTTTCGATCAATTCCTTCTTTGCGTCGAAAGGCGCGTGAACCGAGAACTGCCAGTAGTTGAGGAAAAACGGGCGATCCTTGTTTTGATCGATAAACTTCGCGGCTTCCCCGGCCATGCGGTCCTCGAGGTGTTCCTGCGGGCCGCGGGGTTTCAGCTTCGGGTAATTCCAGACTCCGACAAAGCCCTTGCGCGGTCCCGGGCCGCTATCGTGCGGGATGTCGATATCGAAGCCGTGCTCGAAGGGGCTGTAGGGCGGCGTGCCGAGATGCCATTTCCCGAAGTGGCCGGTGGCGTAGCCGCTTTCCTTGAATGCCTCGCCGAGCGTGTGGTAGGCGGTTTTCAAGCGCGAAACGGACTCCGGGACCAGCGTTTTGAGACCCGGCGGCCCGCTGGCCGGGACGGTGGGTTCGAGCACCGCTTTGGCAAGGTGGCCGGTGGGGGCACTGATGCCGTGGCGGGAGACCGACAGGCCGGTGAGCACGCTGGCGCGCGTCGGCGAGCACAACGGGCTGTCGGAGTAGGCGCGGGAAAATGTCATCCCGCGTTTGGCAAGGCGCTCGAGATTGGGTGTCTGATAGAGCCGGGTGGTTCCATACAAGGTGCAATCGCTCCAGCCCAGGTCGTCCGCCAGGATGAAGACCACGTTGAGCGGACGGTCTCCGGCGAACGCGGATTGATAGAGCAATACGGCAAGTAAGAGGAGTGGCTTGATTGGAGTTTTCATGGGAGTCGGAACCAAGGGTGAGAACCTGCGGGGTGACCCGCGCGTGACCATGAGGAACGGCCGTCCGGATGGCGGCAACGCGAAAAGGCCGATAGTTGTTGAATCATCCGTCCGGGTGAGTGCGGCCGACCGGCGGCTGTGTCCTTACCGGCTGGGCTCGTCGGCTCGGCACCCCGCGACGGCTTGACACATTCACCCCGACCACTCCCCATCGGGCATGCGGTATTTTTTTTGCGCCCTTCACTGCGGACTCAGCGGGCTTCTGGCTGCGGCGGAGCTGGAGGTGGGCAAGGAGGTGCGTTTCCTGAGCAACGAGCGGATCAGGATCGGCGTGGACATGAGCTCGGGCGGCTCGGTTTTCTGGTTCAGCGAGATGCCGGACGGGCCGAACCTACTGAACCACGCGGACCGGGGGCGTTTCATCCAGCAATCGTTTTACGGGGAGCCGGACGGCTCGGACTGGGCGGGAAAGCCTTGGCGCTGGAACCCGGTGCAGGGCGGCAATTGGGAGGGGAAGCCGGCGAAGGTGCTGGCAAGTAAAGGGACCGCGGATTGGCTCTACGTGAAAAGCGTGCCGGTCCATTGGGCGACTGCGGAATTGCTGGACGAGTGCCGGATGGAAGAGTGGATCACGCTGGAGGGGGCTGTGGCGAAGCTGCGGTTCAAGTTTTCCTACGACGGGAAAACGGAACATCCGGCGACCCATCAGGAGCTGCCGGCGGTGTTCGTGGACGCGGCGCTGCCGGATCTGATTTACTATCACGGGGAGAAGCCGTGGACCGGCGGGGAGTTAAAAAAGGAACAACCGGGCTGGCCGAACGAATACCGGGACATTCCGGAGGAGTGGGCGGCCTTCACGGGGAAAGACGGCCGCGGGGTGGGCTTGTATTTTCCGGGGACGGGACAGGTCACCTGCTACCGGCACGACGGTCCGGAGGGTCCGCAAGGGATGGGCTGCTCCTACTTCGCTCCGATCCGGACCGAAGCGATCGGGCCGGGCTACCGCAGCGACTACACGGTGTGGCTGACGATCGGGACGGCGGCGGAAATGCGGGACCGGTTCGCGGCGATCCGGGCGGCGGCGGAGTAACTCACTGGGCGACCGGAGCGCGGGGAGCGGGCTTGCCGGTGAGCACCTTATG
>JBBSJY010000156.1:0-11143 GCA_038256845.1 Verrucomicrobiales bacterium
CGCCATTACCGCCCGCACCGGCATCTATCGATTCGAGCTGCCGCGCCGCCTATCCGACAAACCCTAAATCGCCCGACGGTTTATTCATGACCGAGCCTCAAGGGTCGGGTCCCGGGTTCTCCGGGGCTGAGCCCGGGCCGGGCGCTCAGGGTTCGGAAATCTCGATCCGGAAGAAACGGGCGTCGTCATCGGTGATGTCGACGGGAATTTCTTCCCAAGCGTCCTCGGTGAGATATTGGCTGTGGTTTTGCGGCACCTCCCAGCGGTCCCAGGTAGCGAGATCCGAGCTGGTGAGTATGTCATATTTCCGGAAGGCCTTGCGCAGGAAGCGGAGCGATGGATCACCGGTGATGGCCGGCTGGCCTGCCGGATTGGCGGAAAGCGGCGGGCTGCCGAGCAGGTATTCATCCCGGTTGCTGTGGCCGTCGCCATCCGGGTCGGCGTTGCGATCGCCATCGGGATCGAGGGCGGCGAAGTGAGTGTCGCGCCACTGTTCGTAGAGCTTGCGGCCGGGGAGTTCGGCTTCGATCCAGGCGGTGATCAACGCGATGGCCTCCTCGTCGTGGATGTTGGTGGCGAGCGGTGGCATCCGGGTGTAACCGTCGGTTTGGGAGATGCGGCTGAGGATCACGGAGCGGAGCGAGTTGCCGGGAGTGACGAGCTTGTCGTCGGGCTGTTTGGCGGCGGCCACGTCGCCGAAGATCATTCCGCTTTGCTCGAGCGTCAGTGAAGCGCGACCGTCCCAGCCGGTGCCGCCACCGCCCCCGGGCTGGTGGCAGTAGGCGCAGTTGACATCAAGATAGGTGCGGGCCCGTGCTTCGAGCGGCCGGGTGGTATCGTCGGGATCGACGTGGCGCGGCAACTGGTCGGCGGGCGTGTCGGGGCCGTTGGTGATGTAGCCGTGAAGGTCGAGGAGTTCGATCTGGTTGCCGGAGAAGCCGTTGATGAAATGGTCGCGATTGAGCTGGCGGGTATTGAAAGAGAGGGCGTGGCCGGCTTGCGGATTGTGGCAGGTGATGCACTGGGCGCGGCTGGGAATCTGCCAGGTCTGGGTGTTCGGTGTGCCGTCGATATCAATCTCGACGGGAAACGAGACGCCGGCATCCTCGACCAGGGTGGCTTCGGTTTCCTCGTCGTTCCAACGGTAGGAGACGCCGTAGACTCCGGCATCGTTGCGGACCAGCAGGCGGGTTTCGAGGCGCTTGCTGCTGGTCGGATCGCCGCGCCGGGTTTCCAGATCGAAGTGCTTGATCCAGATCTGGCCGTCGGGGTAGTCCCATGGATCATCTTGGTGATAAGTCATGGTGGCGGATGGATCGGGAATCGTGAACCAGCGTTGTTTGGTGGCGTGGTCGCTCCAGAACGTGACGTTCGGCTGATAGGGAAGCACGCCGGGGGAGGGCGAGAGATCGGACAGGTCGGCGAACAGCCCGGTATCACCCAGGGTGGTCGGGAAGGTCCCGGCCGCGGTGGTCGAAACCAGGCGCATGATCCGGCCACCGAAGAAATCGGAGACGAGGATGTCACCGTTGGCAGGGTCGGCGCCGAAGTTCGAGAGCCATGGCTGGCCACCGATGCGGGTGATGCTGAAATTTTCGCCGCTGCGGTTCATGGCCCAGATATGGCCGGAGACCTGGTCGCCGAAGATATAGGAACCCGACAGCGAGGAGATGCGCGCGCCGCGGTAGACGCGGCCACCGATGATGCTGTTGCCCTTGAACGCGGGATCGCCGCTCATCCCGGTGTGGACGTATTCATAGACCGGGTCGATGGCGAGCGAGTTGAAGTCTACGGGTTTGTCGGGCCAGCCATCGCGAAAGGTGTTGATGTCGTGTGCTCCTTCACGGAAGACCCAGCCGTAGTTGCCGCCGCTTTCGATGAGATTGAGTTCCTCGTAGCGGTCCTGGCCGACATCACCGAGCCAGATGTCCTCGGTCTCGGGGTCGATCCAGAAGCGCCACGGGCTGCGCAGTCCGACGGCGAAGAATTCGGTGCGGACGTCGGCGGGATCGACCGGCTGGCTGATGAATTCGGTGGCACCGATCCACGGGTTGTCGGCCGGAATCGAGTAGCGGGCGACGCCGCCGTCTTTCGGCACCGCGGGATGGTCGTTGGGCTCGGGATTGTCGGGCAGCTTGTCGACATCAATCCGGAGCAGCCCGGCGAAGAGGTTCCTGTCGATCCGCTGGCTGTTGAGATAGACGTCGTAGGGGTTCTGCTCATCTCCGACCGAGATGTAGAGGTAGCCGTCCGGCCCGAAATGCATGTCGCCTCCCTGGTGATTCGAGCCGCTGTCGTATTGGTCGATCAGGATCAGCTCGGAAGCAGGGTCGGCGACAGGTGAGGGATCGTCGATCTGTGCCGCGGGGATGGTGAAGCGGGAGACCCGCTGGAAGAAGCTGGCGGTGCCGGATTTGACGACCGAGTAGAAGACGTAGAAGTGGCCGTTGGCGGCAAAATCGGGATGGAAGGCGACGCTGAGAAGCCCGCACTCACCGTAGTCGCCGCGCTGGATGCTCTCCGCCGGACTTCGGGGCGGGTTGGAAATGGCACCATTGAGATCGAGGACCACCGATGAGGTCGGATTGGCGGCGGTGGTGTCGGGGATAACCTTCAGCACGCCGTCGATTTCGCAGACGAACAGGCGCTGGATGTCGTCCGGCGGACTGGCGAAGCACAGGGCATTGACGAATGTGACGCCGGGGAAAGCATCGACCAGCGCGATCTCGGTTTCAGGCGGTGACACGGGCACATTGAATTCCGGGGAGGGGATGCGCAGGAGATGGGAAACCGAGACAGAGACGGTGCCAGGCTCCGAGAGCCCGCCGATGCCCGAAGCGCGGTAAGTGAAGGTGATTTCCGAAGTGTCGGAGCCATCGTGGACATAGAGGATTTTCCCCGTGGGCTGGACGGTTGCGGTGCCGGCTGCGGGCGGGGTGACGATTTCGACCGAGGAAGGAAGGGGCTCGCCGGTGTCGTTGGTGAGGACGTCGATCATCACCTTGCTGCGGGGATGGATGGTGACCGCATCTGCGACGGCAACGGGCGGGGGGAAGGTTGAATCGGCACCGGCATCGAAGGACGCGGAGATCTCGCCAGCGGAGATGGCACGGTCATAGACCCGGAGCTCGTTGATCGACATGTGGGAATTCCGGTCGTCGGACCACAGCGAGCGGCCGATCCAGTTGTTGACGTCGTCGAGATCCGGCAGGCGGAATCCGAGATCAAGGGAACCCTGGAGGACGGAATCGCGAAACCATCTCACCCGGCGTCCGTTGGAGCCGAAGGAAACGGCGCCGTCCTCGGCAGTGAGGACGAAGTGATGCTCGGTGTCAGTCTCGGTGATCGAGGACAGGTCGGTATCGACGGTGGTGGTGGACCCGCCGTTGAGTTTGCCCTCAAGGCGGTGTTCGCCGGGGAGCGCGCCGGGTCCATAAGTGACCGAGGAGTTTCCGAAATCGAAGACCCGCTGCCAATTCTGCGAGGAGAGCGGTGTGATCCATGCCTCGATGGTGACATCGGTGCGCGAGGAGATGAACCCGTTTGGCAGGTCGAGATAAGCGGAAATGGTCGAGGCCGGCTGGTTGGGGTTGGTGGTGCCGGGCAGCACTAACGAGCTACCGCTGAGCGAACCGCCGTTGCCTTGCAGCGTAGCGGTCGCGCCGCCGAGGTCGTCGGGGAACGAAGTGCCGGAGGAGGCTTCGGCGGCGGCCGGGGTGTTGAAGGTCCAGCGGTGGTCGGTGACGGGTGGATCGACCGGTTCAAGCGGCTCGCCGAGGGTCTCGGGTCCGGCGGCAAGATTGGCGGCGATTTCGGCGGCGCTCAAGGGGTGGTCGTATATCCGGAGCTCGTGGAAGGCAGTGTTGGCGTTTTGGTCGATGTCATTCCCCCGGCAGAACGACATGGCCAGGTTGTCGAACGGCGTGGTCGTTCCGGGCGCGGTTCCTTCGAGATCGATGATTTTCCCGGGAGCGCCGCCGCCCGAACCGGAACCGGTGACGCGACCGAAATCGAACGGGCGCGACCAGCCGGGGAGGATCAGCGCGCCGTCGCCAAAGGTCGATCCTTGGCCGCGGACGGTGGCCACGGCGGCTGAAATGCTATCGAAAAGTTTGGTACCATCCGGGGCGCCTCCGCCCGGCGGGTCGAATGACCAGCGATGGACGAGGTCGGCCCGGGCAGGCGTGACGGCCGCCCCTGCCAGACAAAGCAGGAGGGCGGCTTGGAACGGGAGATTGCGGTTGTTTGCAGGGACGGAGGCCGGTCGCATGGGTCTTGCGGGAATTTACCTTCAGGACGATGGGCTGCCAACCTGCTTTCGCTCGGAAGGTTGCGGAGATTCTGGTGACGAAATCCCGGTCCTCCGGTCACTCCCAGCTCAAGATCCGAACCGGAGTGTCGAGGCGAAAAATTTCGAAGACAACTAATATGGTCTATTGCAGCGCCCGCCCAGAGGATATAACCGCCGGACCGACCCTCCCGAAACGCCATGGAACGATTGCTCTCCCTCCTTTTGCTCCTTCCTCTCTCATCGACCGTATGCGCCCAGTGGCGTCCGCTTCTCGACAAGGACCTGTCGAACTTCGAAGTCTTCATGGGCGTGCCGCACGCGTCGGTCGAAGGCCTGCCCGTGGGAACCTACCAGTCCGGGAATGTCCAGGAAGGCACTCCGATGGGACTCGGCCAGGACCCGAAGCGGGTGTTTTCCGTCATCGAGGAAAACGGCGTGCCCATCCTCAAAGTCACCGGCGAGATCTACGGCGGACTGACCAGCAAGGAGTCATTCGGAAACTATCATCTCCGGTTCAAGGTCCGCTGGGGCGAAAAGAAATGGGAGCCGCGTCTCGACCGAAAGCGCGACACCGGGTTGCTCTATCATTGCCACGGCGAGCACGGTGCGTTTTGGAAGGTATGGAAGAGTTGTCTCGAGCTTCAGATCCAGGAAGGCGACCTCGGCGACTTCATCCCGCTACCTCCCGCCACGGGGCCCTCGGCGCTCGTTCGCGGCGTCGAGCGCGGCCGGGACTGGGTTTTCGATCCCGACAGCGACCGCTCCCTGCGACGCCGCGGCTACTACCACGCCAGCGCGGAGCCGGACAAGCCGCAAGGAGAGTGGAACGGGATCGAGCTCTACACGGTGGGCGACACCGCGGTCCACGTCGTGAATGGCGAGGTCGTGATGGTGGTCGAGGAGACACGTGATGCGGCGGGAAAGCCGCTGACGAAAGGGCAACTCCAGCTCCAGTCCGAGGCGGCCGGGTGCGACTACCGGGACATCGAAATTCGGCCGATCAATGGCTTTCCAGAGGAAATCCGGAAACTCGCCGGGTTGGATGGGCAGAATCACCCAGCGGAGACCCGACGCTCGGAGACCACGTCGCCCATCGCGCCGTCATCCCTCGTTTTCGAGGAAAAGGACGGCATCGTCGCCATCGAGGCGGAGCATTTCCACAAGCAGAGACTTGCCGGCGAGCGGGCCTGGCACATCACCACCCGGGAGCAGACGCCGGACGTCGAGCCCGACGGCGATCCGAGCCACATCGCCGGCGCCTCCGGCGGGGCCTACGTGGAAGTGCTCCCGGATACCCGCCGCAACCATGGCGACAAGCTGATCCCCGGTGTGAACTTCTCCGACGAACCCGGGAAGATGGCGATCCTCTCCTACAAGGTGCATTTCAATACCCCCGGGACCTACTGGCTGTGGGCGCGCGCGTTCTCCACCACCAGCGAGGACAACGGCCTGCACTTCGGCATCAACGGCGAATGGCCCGACACCGCGAAGAAATGGCAAACCGTCACCCGCGACCAGTGGCACTGGAAATCGGCCCAACGCACCAATGAAGTTCACACCGGCGTGCCCGGCATCCTGACGCTCGAGGTCCCGGGCGCGGGTGAGCACGTCATCGAGGTGTCAATGCGCGAAGACGGCACCGCGCTGGACAAGATTCTGCTCGCCCGTCGCAAGGACTACACTCCCGTGGACCTCGGTCCGGACCCGGTGGTGAAGTCGGGCAAGCTGCCCCCGCCGTTCGGGTTCGTTCCCGCAGGAGACGGGGCCGCCCGAGCGCCGCAGTAGCCCGGCGGCTGCGGGATGGCGGAGATCGGCGCCGGATTGAAGCGGTGGCACAAGGCCCCGCCCACCGCGGGCGGCCCGTTGGCCCGACGAGCGTCACGAGTGGGTTTTAACGTGGATAACCTTTCCGGGGTGGGCACCGCGGGCGGCCTGCGAAAATGATGGGGGTAGAAGGAGCCCGCTCAAATCGATCGCATTTTTGCAGGACGCGATGCTTGGCAAACGAAAGCACCGAACCCATCCCGCCGTTACAGAAGACCATCCGATGTCTGCCACGATCCCAAACCGCTTCCGTTCAAAACTCCGACCGCACCGATGGTTGCTGACCGTAGGTGCGGCGTTGGCGGCGGGTGGTTCATCGGGATACGCGGAGACCGGAGCAGGGTTCGGATTTGAGGACGGGGCGAAACCCTTCCTGAGCCGCTATTGTTCGCGCTGCCACAACGGAGAGCGCACCCGCGGGGGGATCAATCTGGAGATGTTCGCCACGGAAGCGGATTTCTATCGCCACCGGCAGCGCGCGGAGGAGGTGATCGAGGCCTTGGAGCACGTGGCGATGCCGCCGGAGGATGCGCCCCGCCAGCCGTCGGCGGAGGTGCGCGAGAAGATGGCCGGGTGGCTCCGTTGGAAGCTGGATCATTTCGATCCGGAGGAATTCAAGCACCCGGGCCATCTGGCGTCCCATCGGCTGACGCGCACCCTGTACCGTCACACGCTCCGCGACCTGGTGGGGATGGGCATGGAGGTGGCGGATGATTTGCCGACGGATGAGCCGAGCCATGGGTTTGATGTGATCGGGGAAATCCAGGACATGTCCGCGGCGCATCTGGAGCGCTATCTGGATGCCGCGAATTACGTGTTGGACCGGGCGTTTCCGATCGAGAGCCGGACGGTGAAATTCGAGGCGGAGGAGCTTCCCTATCTGCGCCAGTTCGGCATGACTGGCGAGGACGAGAAGGTGAATTTCCCGCAGGGAGCGGCGGAGCACGAAGTGACCGACGGCGCCCACCGCATCTATCACACCGGCGGCGTGACGCTCACCCATGAGTTTCCGCAGACGGGGCTGTATGAATTCCGTGTGCGTCTGTGGGGCCGGCGCGCCGAGGGAGTGGACCGCAGGCCGGGGCTGAAACTGAAGCTCGACGCCCACACGGTGGCCGGCATGGGGATTCCCTCCCATGGACCGGACCGGGCGGAGACCCCTTCGAGCCGGGTGATCGTTCGCGGCGGCATGCGCGATATCAAGTTGGACATGGAGGGGATGGCGGTGAACATGGACGCCGCCGATCCGACGATGCGCTTCAACGTGGCGGCACTGGATTTCATCGAGATCATCGGGCCGATCAAGGAGCCCGAGGAGAAGGCGGCCGCGACCCGCGAGCGGCTGATTCCGGTGGAGCCGGGTGAGGGCGTGGCTCCGCGCGAGGCGGCGCGGCGGTCGCTCGGGCAATTCGCCGCACGGGCGTTCCGGCGTCCGGTGGCGGATCGGGAGGTCGAGCGCTTGCTGGCGTTTTATGACCGGGCGGCCGTTGAGGAACGCGGCTTTGACGAGTCGATGAAACTCGCGCTGAAGGCGGTGCTGGTTTCGCCGCATTTCCTCATGCACATCGAGCGTGAGGAGGCAGGCGGCGAGCCGCATCGGGTGACGCCTTTCGAACTGGCGAACCGGCTTTCGTATTTCCTTTGGAGCTCGATGCCCGACGACGAACTCCGTGCGGCGGCGAATGACGGCAGCCTGCATGATCCGGCGGTGCTGGAGGCGCAGACGCGGCGGATGCTGAAGGACCCGAAAGCGCGCTCGCTGGCGGAAAATTTCGCCCCGCAATGGCTCGGGCTCGGAAGTCTTTTCGCGGTGCACCGCGACGGCGACCTGCACCCGAACAACCTGCGCGAGCGGCATTTTCTCCATCAGGAGGTGGTGAGGTTTTTCGACCACGTGGTGCGGGAAGACCGGCCGATCCACGACTTGATTTCCTCGGACTACGCCATCGTCAACGACTGGCTCGCCAAGCACTACGGGCTGCCCGAGGTCGAGGGCCAGGAGTTCCGCAAGGTGGATCTGGGCGGGGAGCACGCGGCCCGCCGTGGCGGGGTGCTGGGCATGGCCGGAGTGTATCTTTCGATTTCGCATCCGAACGACACCAACCCATCCGGGCGCGGCAAATGGGTGTTGGACACACTGTTAGGCACTCCTCCTCCGCCGCCGCCGCCCGATGTGCCGCCGCTGCCGAAGGGCGGCGATGACAAGAACCTCACGCTGCGCGAACGCATGGCGATCCACAGCGATGACCCGAGCTGTGCGGCCTGCCATCGGAAGATCGACCCGATCGGATTCGCCTTGGAAAACTACGACCAGAACGGCCGGTGGCGCGACAAGGAGAATGGCAAGCCGCTGGATGTTTCCGGCGAGATGCCGGGCGGGGCGAAGATCAACGGTCCGCTGGAGCTGCGGAAATTCCTCCTCACCGAAAAGCGCGACGCCTTCGAGCGCGCCTTCTCGACACGCCTGCTCACCTACGCGCTGCGCCGCGGGCTGGACTTCTACGACGAGGGTGCGCTGCGCGAAATCATGGCCGCCCTCAGGCAAAACGACAGCCACTTCAGCGCGGCGGTGGTCGGTATCGTGCAAAGTTATCCCTTCCAATTTCGTCAGGATCCGGCCGCCGGGACGGTCTCCACACCAACCGGAGGATCCCCGGAAACCAAATAAAAACCAATTCCTCCGGGCCAACCGGAGGCACCCACACAAGCAAATGAAAACTCCCTCCTGGCAAATCTCCCGGCGCTCGTTCCTGCGCGGCGCGGGCGCCGTCGTGGCGCTCCCGCTGCTCGAAGTCATGGCACCGTCGGCCCGCGCGGCCACCCGTGGCGGCTCGCTTGCTCCCACGCGGATGGCGGCGATCATGGTTCCCAACGGCGTGCGTCCCGCCACCTGGTTTCCGCAGGCTGCCGGGGCGCTGGAGATCCTCCCGGAGGCCTTGAAGCCGCTGGAGGAGGTGAAGCAGGACCTGCTGGTGTTTTCCGGCCTGGCCAACAATCAGTGCAAGGAGGCGCCGCACCACCGCGCCATCGCCGGCTATCTAACAGGAGCTTACCCGAAGGAAGGCAGCCCCTATGTCGGCATTTCCGCGGACCAGTATGCCGCCCGGCGCATCGGCCGGCACACCCGTCTGCCATCGCTGGAACTCGGCTTGCCGGAAACGATCCAACAGCAGGGAAGCTGCGACGGATTTTCCTGCGTCTATACCCGCAACATCGCCTGGAGCTCGCCTACCACGGTGGTGCCGAAGGAAATCAATCCGCGCAACGCCTTCGATCGCTTGTTCCGCCACCTGCGGCCGCAACCGCAGGCCGGCAACGACGAGCTGCCGCGCGGCACCCGATCGCTGGATGACAAGAGCGTGCTCGACCACGTGCTCGAGGATGCGAAAAGCCTGCGCAACAAGGTCAGCGAGGCGGACCGCCACAAGCTCGACCAATATCTCGAGTCGGTCCGCGAGGTCGAGAAACGCATCAACCAGGTCATCGTTCCGGAAAGCCACCGGGGCGCGTGGAAGCCCGGCATGCCGCAGCGCCTGGAGGCCCCGGCGACGCCGCAAAGCATCCACGAGCACATTCGCACGATGATGGACCTCATCGCCCTCGCCTTCCAGACGGACAATACCCGCATCGCGACAATGATGTTCGGCTACGGCGCGTCGTGGAATGTTTATCCGGAAAGCGGCGTGCGCGAGCAGCACCACACGATTTCCCATTACCCGGACCACGACGGGAAGGGCGAAATTTATACCTCGATCAACCGCTACCACGCCGCCTGTTTCGGCTATCTGATCAAGAAGCTCAAATCGATCCCGGAAGGCGATGGCACCTTGCTGGACAACTCGATGCTCCTGTTCGGCTCGGAACTCGGCCAGGGCGGCAGCCACATCGTCCACAACTTGCCGATCCTCGTCGCAGGGGGAGCTGGTGGAACCTTGGAAACCGGACGCCACCTGAAGCTGCCGGACAACACGCCGATGGCCAACCTGCTGGTGGAGTTGCTCAACCGCATGCAGCTCGGCGAGGAGGTCCGGCAGTTCGGCGACAGCACCGGCGGCATCGAAGGGCTGTCGTAACGCAACGAACCGCGGAGTCTTGGAAATTGCACCTCGGTCAGGCGTCCGGTTTCCGGCTGCGCGCCGCATTCGGGTTTCGGTTCATTTATCTAACTGGGTCCTCATGCACACTCGCCCCCTCGTCGGAATATTTCTCCAGCACATGCTGGAACAGCACCCCGCATTCTGCTCGTAAAGCTCCGCCGTGAATTCATCCGGCAATCCGGAATCCAGCATCGCTCCAGATGGAACTCTTTTCGTCGAATCGGCCCAGCTTTTTGAACTCCTTGGTCCGATCGGCCGCCCGCGTCAGCCAATCAGCGCTCTGTTTGGTGATCGGGGCTTCCAGTGCCGACCGTGTGACCGGGTAGCGGATCATGGAGCCACCTCCAGTCCTTTGCCATCTCGACCAGAATCTGTTTGGCAGCCTCGGCCACGCTCGACCCTTTGTCCCGATCCTCCACCGCCCCATCAATCGCCTCCATCGGCAGATCCGGATTCAAGCGAAGCCGCGCCGGCTTCAACCGCCCCCGTGAGAACCACCTCCCGCTTCCCATCCCGACCCAGATCGCTCACACCGCCGCCTTGGCCTTCGTAGCCTCTGATATTCGTAGGATCGACGATGAGTGTTTGGCGGAGAAGGCTCCACTCCGGTAGCGATTCAGGATTCAGCACATTCAAGCCCAGCTCTTGCTGCATGAGCTGGATCGCCGGCGGGTCTCTTTCTGTCAAGATTTGCACCCTGACCCCGGTTTCCCCCCGGTTTCCCGCGATGCCCCGCATGACGAATCAAAAATTCTCCTGCATCCGCAGGAACATCCTGAAATGCTCCCGCTCCGCGTCCCCGAAAACGAAGCGCCAACGCCCGGTTGCCTTGGCAACCATTCCCAACCTCAACTTCCGGAGGAGGAAGTTGCTTCCCGCATGGACGGAGCGGAGAGCAGTCAATCGACCACCCGCGAAACGCAGTGGTAGA
>JBBSJY010000157.1:0-11091 GCA_038256845.1 Verrucomicrobiales bacterium
ACCGGCCGGCACCGCCGCCGCCCACGGCGACCGGCGGTTATCCCACCGCCACCCGCACGGCCGATCCCGATCAGGTGCTCAGTCCGTACGCTCCCTATAACGTGATCGACGTGGCGGGATTCAAATCCGGCCAGCTCGCGCGCGATCCGTCGAACAAGCAGATTTTCCGTGTCCCCTGAACAGTCTAGAACCACACGATCTTTTTGCCAGCGCGTGCTCCCGCCGAAGGGATCAGACTCGCGGTTAGTTCGGCGAGCTGGCGATGGAAAGGATGCGGCTGAGATTTTCGATTTCCTCGGCGGGTGCCTGGTATTGGGCGAGCATGGTGCCGGCTAATTCCGGTTGGTCCGCGGCGAGCAAGGTGAAAACCTCGTTGGCGGCGCGCCTGCGGGCATCCTGGTTGGAAATTTGCATCGCGAGTTGCCAGGCGGCCACGGGATCGGCATCGCCGGTGCGGGAGATGATTTCGGCGGTGGCCGAGTCCCTATCATTTCCCGCGGGCAATTGGCCGACCCATTTCACCAAGCCGGACAAATCGTTTTTTGATCCGAGCCAGCCGTTTGTCACGCCTTCGATGGCGGAGGATTTTTGTCCGGGATGTTGCAACCCGTCGAGCGCGCCCACGGCGGCTGCCGGATCCTTCACGGCCCAGTTTTCGAAGAGAAAGAGCGGGATCATCGGATCGTAGCCGTAGTTTGCCAGATAGTAATCCACGGCTTCGCGCGGTGCGGTGAGGCTCCATCCGGAAAGCGCGCCGCTGATAGAATGAGCCCGGGCGATGCCGACCGCGAGGGATTCCGCCCAGGCAAGTGCTCCGGGCGGGTCGGTTCTCGCGAGTTGGAGCGCGATCTGTTCGGCGGCTTTTAGAAGGTAATCGGCCTCGGGTGTGTCCGGCTGCATCAGCACGTAGCCGTGGGTGTCGAGGTATTCCTGATAGAGCTCCGGGGTTTGGAATTCATCCGCTGCGTTCACGCCGGATTTGGCCCGGTCCTTTTCGCGGAGCTGGCTGTATTCGTCCTGAATTTTTTCGAGGAATGCCTTCAAACTCGATGCCGCAAGCGTGGGATCCGTTTCCGAGAGGGTGAGCGCCACGCCTCCCATGGCGAGAGTCCGCTCGCTATGGCCGCGGATCGAGTTGGCCCAGAGCAAAGCGCCGGCGGGGTCGCGTCTCGCGAGCGCGGCACCGAGTTCGGAGGCGCCGGTGAGGCGCGGCATCACGGATCTGATCCCGGCGAAAATCTCCATCGCCTTTTCCGGGGACAGCACGGCCATCGCCGGGGCGATCCTGGCAAGCGCCGTGTCCATGTCCAAGCCGACGAGGAATTCCCGCGTCCACAATTCCGCTCCATCAAGATCGTTCGCGATCAGGTAGCTCACGATGGCTTCCGCGACGTAGCGCATTTTTCCCTTCAATTCAGTTTTTGCAGAGCTCGTTTCGAAGCTTCGCATGAGTGCCACCGAAAGACGTTTCATGGTTTCCGACACCAGCCCTTCCTCGACGATCTGAGAATCCAGGAACGCGAGATAGCCTTCAAGGTCGCTGGAGATCCATTCAAGCGCGAGCGCGGTGGCGATTTCATTTCTCAGAGCATCGTCTTGGATTGCGAGGATTTCACGCATCAGCCCGGGCCGTCCTGACTGCGGCGTACGGCTGATCCTGTCCATCCAGTCGGCCGCGGAAAGCGGAGATCTATCAGCCGCGGCGCGGGCTGTGGAAGTTGTAGGTTTCGCTGTATCGGCCGCACTTGTGTTAGCATCAGGACCGGAGTTGGGGCGAGAGATGAAAATGATGGCGAAGACGGCGAAAACGAGCGCGAAGTAGGCAATGGCCCGTGTGCGGGATCTGGAAGAGATAGGCATCTGGATGGATCTGGGGGATTAGGGTTTGAGCCGCGAGAGACCAAAGGAGCGGAGGGCGATCACTCTCCGCTCCTTTGGAAACGAGCCGGGGGGGAAGTTAGATCCCGAGATCAAGTTTCAGCTTCTTGATCTTGATGTCCGAGTTCCCGTCGGCATCCACCGCTTCAACGGTGATGGATACGGATGTGGAACCGGAGCCGCCGAGCACGGACTCCGCGGCGGAATATGGGAAGCTCGCGGTCCAATCTTTTCCATTGGCTGCCAGCACGAAGGAAATCGGGACGCGCTTGCCGTTCAAGAACACCGAGACGTAGTCCAAATCCGCCGATTTCAGGATTTTGCCCCTGATGACGATCTTGGCAGCAGGTCCGGTGCCGACCACCGCTGGATTTCCCGCAATCGTGATGATCGGCGAGACGCCAGGGCTTGCCACCTGATTCGTCTTCACGGTGTAAGTAAAGCTTTCCTCGGGCAGGGCCGGAGCCAGCGGCGTGGAATACCGGTCCTTGGAAACCTGCTCGAAAGCGTAGGCCAGCTTGAAGATCTCCACGTCGTCATAGCCGCGGCCGACAAAGATCAGACAGGTCGGCTCGCCATCCGGTAGTGATCCGTTGGGAACGACTGTTCCGGGGATGTGAGTCCCGTTGATCGGGTCGCGGCCGTTGACCGAACCGATCGTCGCCGTTTTCACGGAGTCCACCGGGAATACGAGTGCGTCGAGCCCTTCGGCATCCATCCACGCCTCGGTGGCCCGGCGGATATCGCGGAGCGCGGTGTAGTGCTCGGTCGCCTCGGAAGAAGCGAACGAGAGCGCGTTGGTGCCGGTGACCTTGTTGTCAGCTCCAAAGGTGTACATGTAGCTGATCGTGGTGTCGGTGATCGTGCGGTTGCCCGCGTTGTTGGTGGGCAGCGCGGCCGTCGACATGACTTTCGCCGCCAAGGTTTCCGGCGTGTCATCGGGGGTTTTCACCAGGAACTCGACCATGCCCTTGTGCGCGTTTGCCGTGAAGCGGCCGCTGGTAGGCTGGGAGGAAAGCACCCGCTGCGGCGCTCCGGCGCCGCGGTTGAAGGTCGTGCTCGCTTGCGGGGGCAGGAACACGAATTCGACCGTGGCGCCGGCGGCTTCCATCTCGGCCTTTGATTTCTCAAGATTGGCGAAAATTTCCGGGCGGGTCACCGTGACCGCGGTGGTGCTGATGGTCGCGCCCACTCCGGGATTCGGGTGGGTGAGGCCGACGTATGTGCCGACGATGCCGAGCTTTTTCCCTGCGAGCGTGGCCTTGGCCAATGAGCTGCGGAAGCCTTTGGGAAATGGCCGCCCGTCCTGGAACAGCGGGAGGACCGGAGCCCAGGGATCTTCTGGATCCTGGAAGGAGACCGCGTCACGGATGGCCGCGATGTCTCCGACGTTGCGGGCCATCGGGCCGACGACATCGCGCTCCGGGCTCAGGTTGACGATGTGATTGGAAGGCATGGCTCCGGCGGTCGGACGCTGGCCGGCGACGCCATTGCGGTCCGAGGGGCCGCGGATGGAGGCGCCGGTCTCGCCGCCGAAGGTGAAGAACGCGAAGTTCGCGGCCGCGGCCACGCCGGAGCCGCCGCTGCTGCCGCCGGCGGTGGTGCCGAGCACGTATGCGTTTTTCACCGCGCCCTTGAGTTGTGAGGTCGAGCTTTGGCCCGAGTTCGCCCAGGTGTCCATGTTGGCGTGTCCCATGATGACCGCGCCGGCCTCGCGGAGTTTCGCGACGAGGTAGCAATCCGCAGGCGCGATGAGATCCTTCCAGGCGGTGGTCCCGGCGGAGGTGGCCATTCCCTTGATGCTGTAGGAGCCTTTCACGAGGCAGGGAATGCCGTGAAGCGGCCCGAGCTTTTTCCCAGCCGCGCGAAGTTTGTCCGCCTTGCGGGCGTCTTCCATGAGGTCCGGGCTGAGGAACATCACGGAGTTGAAAAACGGTGCCCCGCCTTGGTCGTAGAGTTCGATGCGTCGGAGGTAGAGGTTGACCAATTGGACGCTGGTCAGGGCTCCGGAGTCCATCGCCTGTTGGACTTCTTCCAGAGTCGCGGTGCCAAGCTCGAACTTGGCCTCTACTTGCTCGGCCCAAGCGGTCGATGGCAGCGCCGCGGACAAGGCAGCGCACGCGGTGGCTCCGGCGAGCCAGCGGCGGGCGGCGCTTGAGATCGTGCTTGCGGCCGGATTTCCCGCGGAAGACAGGTTGATGGGTTGATTGGCGGGCAGGGAACTCCGGCGGGAGGATGCTGGTGGTTTCATAGTTTGGGTCATGGTGTTGATCGTCGTTTCAATGCGACCACCTTTATCCAGTGCTCTGGTCCGGGGGAGTCAAACGGAAGTCCGGAACTACCCGGGAGTTGTCCGGAGATGGAGCACCCGTCATACCCGTGGCACCTCGAATAGACCTATCCGGAACAACTTCCGTTCTCCAAAAGTGGAAAGAAGCATGAGAAGGATTCATCCCATGATCCGCCCCAGCTTTTGACCCGGTCGATTTCATAACGAAGTTCCGGACTGCCGGGAATGCGTCGATGGGCTCAGCCCTTGAAATCGGCCACAAGTATTGCTTTGACCTCGGCTGAATCAGTCCATTCCTCAACTTTGGATTTCCCGCCAGCACCTCGACGCACCACCCATCCCTCTCCTGATCGGGAGTCCCAGCGCCAAGCGTCCCCGGGGAACTTCTTCGCCACGGCTTGGCGATACTTCGGCCATTCGCGGGCAAGAAAATGGAGCCGGTCGGTGGTGCTGGCGATGCGTTTGCCGTCCGGGGTAGAGGGGCAGAGGATGACCGGGAGTTTATCTGAAATCAGCGGTTTTCTCGTTCGCCTGGCAGACCTTCCATCCCGAGACTTCCGTTTGGAAACCCTGAAACGATGTCCCGCGCCCGAAACGATTTTTTAATCATCATGACCCGCCTGCCAAGCGAGGGCAGGAACAAAACCCGTCTGATTCCCGCCCTCGGTGCGGCCGGTGCCACTGCCTTTCATGATGAGCTAGCCCGCCACGCGGTGGGCCGCGCTTCCTCTTATCTCATGATGCATCCGGGAACGAAACTGCGGGTGCATCTTGATGGCGGATCCCCTCGCGATGGCCGCGACTGGCTCGGCGAAATTGAAATCCATACTCAAAGCGACGGCGATCTCGGGCAGCGGATGGAGGCCGCCGTGGAGCAGGCATTTTCCGAAGGCGCGCGGCGCGTGGTGGTGATGGGAACCGATTGCCCGTCGCTGGACGAGTCGCTGTTAGCCGACGCCTTCGACTCGCTCGACCGCGCGGATCTGGTATTCGGCCCCGCGGCGGACGGGGGCTACTACCTGGTCGGCCTGACCCGGCGTTGTCCGGAACTTTTCTCTAACATCGGGTGGGGCGGGTCGCAGGTTCTCCGGCAATCCCTCGCCGCCGCCGGGCACGCGGGCCTGCATGCGGTGCTGCTGGAAGTCCGCCCGGATGTCGATCTTCCGGAAGACCTGCCCGCCGCGAAAGCGGTGCTCGCCGCTGCCGCGACGCTCTCCGTGATCATCCCCACACTCAACGAGGAAGCGCGGCTCGCGGAGCTGATCGAACATCTGAAGCGATCCCAAGCCCATGAAATCATCGTCGCGGATGGCGGCAGTAATGACCGAACCCTTGAAACCGCCGAAAACGCGGGAGTGCGGGTCGTTTCCGCTCCGAAAGGACGGGCGGGGCAGATGAACCTCGCCGCCGCCCTGGCCAGCGGCGAGTTCCTGCTGTTTCTCCACGCCGACACCCTGCCTCCCCCCGGCTATCCTCAAATCATCAGCCGCATGCTGCAAATGCCTGCCACCAGCGCGGGCGCTTTCCGCTTCGAACTCGCCGGAAATCTAGCAGCCGCGCCGCTTATCGAGCCTCTCGTCCATCTCCGCTGCCGCCTGTGGGGCACGCCCTACGGCGACCAGGGTCTTTTTCTCCGCCGACGGATTTTCCGCCACCTGGGCGGTTTCCCCGACTGGCCGGTGCTGGAGGATCTCCACTTCGTGCGCCAGCTCAAGCGCCTCGGGCCGGTCCGGATGGCGCCGGAAGCCGCACAAACTTCCGCCCGCCGCTGGCAGAACGGCGGCACGGCGCAGACGTTCCTCCGCCATCAGATGATCCTCGCCGCTTACCACCTCGGCCTGCCGCCGAGGCACATCGCCCGCCTCAGGCATTGAAGCGCGTCAGAGAAGGTCGTGCTGGCGTTCGAGGAAACGGAATGACCTTCGGAACCGTCGCCACCCTCATGGCACGCGACGCCGTGCCCGACCCCCAAATCAATATCCGGAATTGTTTTTGTAAATTTAGCCGGAAGAACTCCGTAACTCCCGGTTATCGCATGAATCCTCTCCGCGCCGCCTGTCTTTTTGCCGCGCATTCGTTGTCCGCATTCGTTGCTGCGGCGGACGCCGAGCCTTTGCGTCTCATCGATCTCGGCGGGCCGGCCCATCAAATCGGCGGTCGGAGCTGGGAAGCAGGTCCGACTTCGCTCGGTAAGGAACTCAGCCAGTTTGAGAACCAAGCGGTTCCACTGACTCCCCCCGTGTCAGGTGGGATTGCGAGGATGATCCGCAGCAGCTTGTGGAATGGCGGGGGCAGGAACCATCTTCGCATTGACGGCCTGCCCGAAGGCGATCTCACCGTTTTCCTATATGTGTGGGAGGACAACAACCGCACCACCTGGTCGGGTTTCCTGAACGGCAGGGAAACCATCGCCAATCATGACAGCGGGCCCGGCGGCACCTGGCACCGTCTGGGGCCGTGGCACACTCTCCCGCGGGAAGGCGCGATCGAGCTCACCAGTACGGGCGGCGCCGCGAACTGGTCGGGCCTGGAAATCTGGCCCGGGCGGATCGAGATGCATCCGTCCGATCTTCCGGTGGAGCCGCCGAAGGAAGCCACCGCCGGCCAGATTCATTTCAAAGAAGTCATCGCTCCGATCCTCTCGCGTCACTGCGTCGAGTGCCACAATCCATCGGACGCAAAAGGCGAACTCGATCTCACGACCGCCCGAGGTGCCGCCGAGGCGATCGTTGCCGGAATCGCGGCTCGCAGCGAGTTGTGGGTGCAGGTGGACGACGGCGAGATGCCGAAAAAACGTCCGCCGCTCACGGACGCGGAGCAAAGGCTCCTCGAGGAATGGATCGATGGTGGTGCGGAATGGAGCGACGAGCCGGTGGACCCCTATCTCGCGACCAGCAGCCATCGGGCCGGCTATGACTGGTGGTCGCTGCAGCCGGTGAAACCCCAGCCGTTGCCGGAGACCGGGAATACGGAATGGCCGCGCAACGAGGTCGATCGGTTCATCTTGCAGAAGCTTGAGAACGCGTCACTGCAGCCTGGGGCGGAGGCCGATCTGCGGACCCTGGCGCGGCGGGTGAGTTTCGATCTGACCGGACTGCCGCCCGAACCGCAGTCGCTGGAGGATCTGATCCGCGACGAACGGCCGGATGGGTATGAACGCTATGTCGACGGGCTGCTCGCTTCACCGGCTTTCGGCGAGCATTGGGCGAGGCACTGGCTGGATGTGATCCGCTTTGGTGAAACCCAGGGGTTCGAGCGCAACCGCATCCGCGAAAATGCCTGGCGTTTCCGCGATTGGGTGGTGCGGGCGTTCAACTCGGACATGCCCTATGACGAGTTCGTCCGGTTACAGCTCGCCGGCGATGTACTTCGTCCGGACGATCTCGATACGCTCGTCGCCACCGGTTATCACGTCGCCGGCACCTGGGATCAGGTGGGCCATAACGAAGGCTCCCAAGCGATGCGCCAGGTCGTCCGCGAGGAGCATCTCGAGGACTTGGTTGGCACGCTCAGCCAGACCTTTCTCGGCCTGACGGTCCAGTGCGCGCGTTGCCACGACCACAAGTTCGATCCCATTCCGCAGAAGGACTATTTCCGCATGGCCGCGCTGATCGGTGGCGTGCACCAGCAGGAAAAGGAACGGGGTGGAATCGGATTGAAGGCTTCCGAGCAGCAGCCGGGGTTTTCGGGAGCCGCCCACGTTCCTCATTTCCGACAGCCGGATGTTTTCCATGTCCTGAACCGCGGAAACTTCACCGAGCCCGGCGAAGTGGTGACCCCGGGCGGGCTGACCGGGCTTCGGGTTCCGGAGCCCGATTTCGAGTTGCAAGAGGACGCGCCGGAGGCCGAGCGTCGCAGACGGCTCGCCGATTGGATCACTCGCGCGGACCATCCGCTGACGTCGCGCGTCATTGCCAACCGTTTGTGGCATTATCTGTTCGGCGCCGGACTGGTCGATACACCGAGCGATTTCGGATTCAACGGCGGTCAGCCGAGCCATCCGGAACTTCTCGACTGGCTCGCAGGAACTCTGGTCGATGATGAATGGCGGATGAAGCCTATGATCCGTCGGTTGGTGACCTCCACGACCTATCGCCAGCGGAGCGGAGCGGAGAACGAGGCGGCGATGGCGGTTGATTCCGGCAATCGTCTGGTCTGGCGCGCGCCGTTGAAGCGTCTCAGCGCCGAGCAAGCCCGCGACTCGATGCTGGCCGTTTCAGGCACTCTGGACCGCAGGCCCGGCGGTCCGAGTTTCCGCGATGTGAAGGTGAAACTGGAGAATAACCACGAATTCACGGATGCCATCGCCGGAGTTCCGCCGGAGAACCGGCGGCGCACCCTCTACCGGCTGTGGGCGAGTTCCGGCGGGCACCCGCTCCTCGAATGTCTCGATGCCGCGGCCCCCGGTGTGACGCTGCCGCGCCGCGCCTCGACCATCACGCCGCTTCAAGCGCTTTCGCTGATGAACGATCCGCTTTGTATCTTCGCCGCGGAAAACTTCGCCAAACGGCTGCGGGCGGAAGCCGGCGACGATCCGCGCGCGCAAATCCGCCGCGGCTGGGCGCTCGCCTTCGGCCGCAGCCCCATCGAGATCGAGCTGAATGAATCCGCCGCTTTCCTTGAAGCCCACGGACTGGAGCAAACCTGCTTGGTTCTTTTCAACGCGAACGAATTCCTTTTCCTCCGATGAGCGCCGCCCCCTTCACCCGCCGCGACTTCCTGCGTGACTCTGTTTTTGGCATGGGCGGCATCGCTCTTGCCGGAATCCTGGGACGCCAAGGCCTGTTGGCCGATACGCCGAAGATCGGATTGCACTTTCCGCCGCGGGCGAAACGGGTGATCCATATCTTCCTGGGGGGCGGGTTGAGCCATCTCGATTCATTCGATTTCAAGCCGGACCTCATCAAATACCACGACAAGGACCTGCCCGGATCCTTCGGCGCGGACGCGTTTTTCGGCAAGATCGGCCGGATGCACCGGCCGCACTACGAGTTCAAACCGCGAGGCAAAAGCGGCCTCGTGATGTCCGACCTTTTCCCTCAGCTCGCGGCCGTTGCGGACGAACTGACCTTGATCCGTTCCATGAAAGCGGAGACCGCCAACCACATTCCCGGCATCTTCCAAGCCAACACGGGCTTCCGCCAGATGGGTTTCCCCTCGATGGGATCGTGGCTTTCCTACGGCCTCGGCAGTGAAAATGAGAACCTGCCCGCATTCGTCGTTCTGCCGGACGCGCGGGGCATTCCGAATTCCGCCGGCGGCACGTTCAACTGGTCCTCCGGTTTTCTTCCGGCGCGTCATCAGGGCGTCGCCTTCCAAGCTCGCGGAGGCGAGCCGGTCGCCAATCTGAAACCGGCCAAATCCATTGGCGATGAAACAGCGAAGGCGCGGTTGTCGTTGTTGGAAACCCTCAACCACCGCCACGCGGCGGAAATCGAGGAATCCGCCGCCGATCCGCTCATCGCCCGCATCCGCTCCTATGAACTGGCCGCGCAGATGCAGCTCGCGATCCCCGAGGCGATGGACTTCGCCGGCGAGCCGCAGCACGTCCGCGAACTCTATGGCCTCGACCGCAAGGAATGCTCCGACACCGCCCGCAATTGCCTCGCCGCCCGCCGTCTGGTCGAGCGCGGAGTGCGGATGGTCCAGTTATGGACCGGCGACGGCGTTTCCTGGGATGCCCACGACAACATCCTTGGCAATGGCTACAAATCGCATAGCGGCGAGGCGCTGCGTGTTGATCGACCGGTCGCCGGACTGATCCGGGATCTCAAGGATCGGGGCATGCTCGAGGACACGCTGGTGATGATCACCACCGAATTCGGGCGCACTCCTTATGCCCAGGCGACCGCGGGCACCCTCAGCGCCGGGCGCGATCACCATCCGGAAGCGTTCACCAACATCCTCTGCGGCGCCGGCCTCAAGCGCGGCTTCGCCTACGGTGAAACCGATGACATCGGCTACCATGCCGTGAAAGACGTCGTCACCACGCCGGATTTCCACGCGACGGTTCTTCATCTCCTCGGAATCGATCACGAGCAGCTCACCTTCTATCACAACGGCATCCAGCGCCGCCTGACCAACGTCCACGGACACGTGGTGGCGGAACTTTTCGCGTGACGAATCAGCGGTAGGTGAACGGGGCTGCCGCCGCGTGATCCTCGGATCCCGGCGCCTTCTTCGCGACCCACTCCCGCACCCTGTCAATATCTTCCCGCTTCACCCCCTTCTGCCACAGCTGCTGCAGCACCCGGTTGGTGACCGCCGTCTCCACGACTGCGGTGCGCTCGCCCGGGGTGGGGTCGATCTCTTGTAAAAACTTTCCCACCCGCTCATACCCCCCTCGGACCACGACCGAAATCTGCTGGTCGAGCTAAGAGGCGGCTGCGGCCGGATCGGCTTCAGCCCATCCGCCCAACGCCCCCGCGAGCTGAAAGCTCGTTCCGTCCCAATCACGCTACGGTTATCCACTTGCGAAACCAAAGGGGCCAACCGGGCGGCACATGGGATCATGTTCCCAATGAATATACCTTACGAACGATCTTGCCATCACCGCGGCATCTCCCTAGAAACCTCGGATCTAACGAAAATTTGCTTTCGGCTGCCGTTCTCCCCCCGGAAAGGCCGCCGTCCCCGGATAGGAGAACGTGTGCCTTTCTAGCGGAAGGCCATGCGGACTCCACCTCCCCCCGATCCGGAATCGCGGCTTCAACCGCATCCGAATCATGATCCACGACGCGCTCCAGCTCCTCGTCAACCAACTCAACGCCGCGCTGAAAAGCACCGGCGGCACCCGCTCCGTTTTCCTCGGCAACATCGCGCAGGTCGAGTCCGAGACCAAGGATGAACTCAAGCAGGTGGTCCTCAGCCTAGTCAATGTGGAGGAGGAGGCGGCGTTGAAAAACGGCCCGCACAGCCGTCTC
>JBBSJY010000158.1:0-11053 GCA_038256845.1 Verrucomicrobiales bacterium
ACCGCCGGCGACCATCTCGCGCGAGTGCACGGGCAGCTTGCCGTCCTTTTCCGCAGTCACGGTGATCAGCGCTCCGATTCCTTCGGTATTCGGAGTCTTGCCTTCCAGCCGGACCGCGAGACGGGGCGCCACGGCATTGTTCCGGTATACGCCCGCCGCGCTGTTGAGGTTGTTCACCACGAAGTCTAGGTCGCCGTCGTTGTCGAGATCGGCCAAGGCGATGCCGTGATGGACCGCTTCGCCATCGGTGCCCCAGTCGTCGGTGGTTTCGGTGAAGGTCAGGTCGCCGCCGTTGTTGCGGAAGGCCACCACGGGGGAGTTGAGAATCGGCCGCAGCAGCGACATCTGATAGAGTTCCTCGGTGAAGCGCTGCTGGCGGGACAGGCCGGGATCGTTGCGCATTTCCGGCGGCAGGAGTTCGTTCTTCTCCTGCAGCTCCTTGATCTTGTTCGAGCTGTCCGTGTCCTGGACGTCGCGGAAATGACCTGCGGTGACGAGGAGATCCTCGTAGCCATCCAGATCCACATCCAAGAAGACCGGCTGCCACGACCATTCGGAGGCGGACAGGCCGGCGAAGTTGGCGATCTCCGCGAAGCTGCCGTCACCCCGGTTGTGGAAGAAGGTGTTGCGCATGATCTGCGGGCGGTTGGCGATCTCGCCGATCGCCAACGGCGTGGGCTGCATCGCGCCCATCTGCATCTTCTGCCGTTGGTGGTCGCGCGAAAGCATGTCCACCACCAGAAAGTCCGGATGGCCGTCGCGATCCACATCGCCGAAATCCACGCCCATCGACGAGTTCGAGGTGGAGCGCAGGGCGAGGGCCGGGGCGGCTTGGAATTTTCCGTCGCCGCGGTTGATCCACAGCCGGTCTGGCGTCCAGTAGTCGGAGCAGGAGTAGAGGTCGGGATCGCCGTCGTTGTCGATGTCGCGGAAGGTCGCGGTCAACGTCCAGTCGAGCGGCGGGCCGTCGAGCGATTCGCCATCCTCGTCGAGAAAAGCGCCGTCGGTCCATGACAGCGGGCTGAAGCCCCCGCTACCGTCGTTGAGATAGAAGTAGTCGGGTTCGCCGTACTCCTGGACGTTCCCGTTCTCGTCGAGCAGGAAGCGGTCCTTGTGCGAATCCGGGACAAAGCGGCTGCCGTCGGGGTTGACCATCAGGGTCACCTGGCCGCTGTCGCGGTAGTCCTCGAAACGGTTGTTGCCGACATAGAGGTCGAGGTCGCCATCGCCGTCCACATCGGCCAGCGCGAGCGCCACGCTGGCCCGCAGCGAGGTGAGGCCGCTCTTTAAGGACACGTCGCTGAAGACGCCCTTGCCGTCGTTGAGGAAGACTTTCACCCCGTTGCCGCTGGTGCCGACAAGCAGGTCGGCGTCACCATCGCCATCGATATCGGCGAATACCGCGGCGCGGGAGAGTTCGAAGGCGCAATCGACCCCGGCCTGCGAGGTGATGTCTTTGAACTTGAATCCGCCGAGGTTCTTGTAGAGCACGTTGCCGTTGCCGAGCCCGCAGAAGTAGAGGTCGATCAGGCCGTCACCGTCCACGTCCGCGGCAGCCACGCCCGAGCCGTTGTAGAGGGTCCGGTTCTTTGCTCCGTCACGGTCATCGAGTTCGTTGACGAACCCGATGCCGGTGGCTGCGGGATCGAGCAGGGTAAAGCCGGTTTCCCCGAGCAGCAGACCGGGGGAAAGCAGGACAATGAGGGCGCGGAGGATCCGCGCGGCCGATGGGTTTTTCATTCTTTGGGATGCTGGAAGGTGGGGATCGGAGAATCAAGCCGGCTTGATGTCAAAGAAAACCCCCGGCCGAACGATGTCGGACAGGGGCTGTGAGATATCAGATCACGGGGCTCATCGCGGCCGGATCAACGGCGGCGGCGGAGGAACATGCCGGCACCGGCGAATCCGAGCAGCAGCAGCGAGGAGGGCTCGGGGACCGGGGTGGCGTTGAGCTGGAACCCGGCAATGCCGGTTCCGTCCGATCCGGCTTCCCAGTTGTAGATAACGTTGATCTGGCCGCCGGCTCCGACAGTGCCGGAGAACTCGACGTAGTTGGCGGTCGGACTTCCGCCGACAGTGGCGTCGGTGTTGCTGCCCCGAATGAAAGAGCCATCAAAATTTTGACCCAACTGGGAAGTCTGAAAGAAGGTGGAGATCCCGTCCGTGATGTTGTACTGGCCGCCAACGTTAGCATCGTTCTCCATCGTGTAAACTTGGAGCGTGTAGAGAGTTCCCGCGGCCAGCCCGAAGATGTTGAGAGGAACGGTGGTCTGGCGGCCGTCGCCAGCGCTTTGTGCCTTGATGATCCCGTTGAGCAGGGTGTGGTTCGGCGTGGAGGTGCCGCTGTTGCTGTTCCAACTGTCGTTGGCATTGATGTCGAAGGTAACGGCCGTGGCCGCGCCCGTGCTGTCGTTCAGAGCGGTCGAGGTGAAGGTCACGCCACCCTGGCTGTTGTCCGGCGGTGAATAGGTGGCCCGGGTGATGTTGTTGAAGTTGGCGACATTCATCACGCCGGCGGCATCACCGGGAGCGATAACGCCGCCACTGCCGCCATCGGGGGCGCGACCGGCGAAGTTCACGCTGACAATCGCGGCGTGGGTCGTGGCGAGGGAGAGGGCGGAGGCCGCCACGCAGGTTAGGATTCTCGTTTTCATGGATTTTTGTCGGGGATTTTTGTCGGGGATTTTGAGGCACCGAAGGAAAGGATTTCGGGCCGATTGGCGGATGTTAGGGAGCGGGAATTTCCGGGCAAGCTATTTTTTAAATCATTTTTCGAAGCCTGGACCGGCACGGCGATTTCGAGGGCATTCTCGTGGCTTGCTAATTTGCAGTCCGATACGGAAAGGAAAGGAAAGGAAAGGAAGAGTGATCTCCGGATTCAGCCCGCGGGCTTTCCTCCAACTGATGCGGCGGCTGCCGGATCCGCCGGTCAGACGCTGCGCCTTCTGCGGGCGAGCAGGCCGAGGCCCAACACTGCCAGCAAGGCGGCCGAACCGGGCTCAGGGATCACCATTTGACCGCCGCCGATGACTCCCGAATTGTCAAGACCGCCCGTCGCGGTTTGCAACCGGGCCTCGCCGATCTGCATGCTGTTTACAGCAGGATCCGCCGAGCCTTTCACCGTCGGAAAAACCAGCAGGAACGTGTTATAGTCCACCGTGCCGGCAAAGGTCGTGTTGAATGTGGTCCGATCCGCGCCGCCGCGGGGTCCATCGGGAAGCGACACATCTCCGCTGGAGATCAGCGTGAAGTCCGCGGTGACGTCGAAGATCGTGCCGGGCACGGTACTGGCGACCGCGGTATTGCTGCCATAGAGGAGGTAGGTAGTCGGATCCCGGAGGGGAGCATCGCCGCCGGATACAAAGTTGATTCCCGTGACCGTGGCGGTGGTTTGGCCGGGCAATGTATAAATGTATCCGGTATCATTCTTGGCGAAGTTAAGATATTTGTTCGTGAGGTTTCCGTCGATCGCATTCGCCGGGTTTTCACCACCGGACGAAGGCCATACGTTCGGGAAATTGCCGCCACCCGGATTGGCGACCGCTTGGGCTCCGATGGTGAAGGTGATCGCCGCCTGGGACGAAGCGACCGAGGCTCCCAGCACGGCTGTGGCAGCGAGGACGGAGCGAATGAATTGCGATTGGATTTTCATAGGGGGTTGGGTAGGAGGAAAACCGACACGGTCAATCTAACGAGACAACTTTTCAAAATTCAGGCGCTCCGGTCAATCGATTTGTTTCCGCAATTGCCAAAAATTTCACTTGGAATCCCCCTGTCTCCCACTCCTCCGAAGCTTCAGAGATGCGCATCATTGCTCGGGCGATCCACCCGGCTCCGCACCTCTCCCGCCGCCAGCCTGGTCCGCAACGGATCTCCCGGTTTCACCTCATCCGCCGATCTCAGAATCCGCCCGTCCGGCCCGTAGGTGATCGAAAAGCCGCGTTGGAACGCCGACTCGGGGCCCAGCGTCCGCAACAGCGCCTTGGCCCGCGCCAGCCGCGCTTCCCGGCGGGCGAGCCGGTCCCGCGCGATGTCCTCGATCCGGCGACGCCGGTCGGCCAGCCATTCCAGCCGACGGTCCAGGATTCTCGTCGGATGACGCGCCCGGTGCGCCGTCCGCGCTTCCGCCAGCCGCGCCTCCGCATCACGCAGGCCCCCGCGGACCGCCCGCTGAAGGCGGCCGCGGAGGGTGTCGAGCCGCATCATCGGCTCGCGCAAAAGTTTCTCGCCGCCGCGCTGCAACGGCCCCCGTTTCATCGCAGCCACCGCCGCTTGCGCGGTCGCCAGCCGCTGCCGCGTCACCCGATCCATCCGCCGGCGGATTTGCCCGAGCCGTTCCAGCACCTCCGCGCCATCCGCTACCGCCAGCTCGGCTGCCGCGCTCGGGGTGGGTGCGCGCAGATCGGCCACGAAATCCGCAATCGTGAAATCGATCTCATGCCCCACCGCCGCGATCACCGGAATCGGGCAGGCCGCGATCGCCCGCGCGACCACCTCCTCGTTGAAGCACCACAGGTCCTCGATCGAGCCACCGCCGCGGCCGACGATGAGCACGTCGCAGCGCGGATAGCCGAACGCTTCCGGCCGCCCCAGCTTCCCGATGGCCCGCGCGATTTCCAGCTCCGCCCCGCGCCCCTGCACCCGGACCGGGAAAAGCACCGGCCGCACCCATGGCGCACGCCGTCGCAACACGTTCAGAATGTCCTGCAAGGCCGCCCCCGTCGGCGAGGTCACGATGCCGATCAC
This sequence comes from Verrucomicrobiales bacterium, assembly GCA_038256845.1. GTDB lineage: Bacteria > Verrucomicrobiota > Verrucomicrobiia > Verrucomicrobiales > Akkermansiaceae > Luteolibacter. The sequence continues at coordinate 4,747 of JBBSJY010000158.1, forward strand.
ACGGGGAAATGCCGGGATCGCCATTTTCCGCGCGGCATCGAAAAGCCCCTCCGCCTGCAATTTCCGCTTCAGCGCCTCGAATCTCGCCGCCAGATCGCCCGCCCCGGCCCGCTCCGCCTTCAGCACGATGATCTGAAGCTGGCCGCGGGCCTCGTAAACGCTCGCTTCCGCGAACACCCGGACATTCGCCCCCTCCTCAAGCGCCTCGGAGCCCGGCCGCTTCCGCGCCCCGAACATGGCGCATTGGATCTGGGCCCCTTGGTCTTTCAGCGAGAAATACCAGTGCCCGCTCCCTTGTTTCTTCAGATTGGACACCTCCCCCTCGACCCACACCTCGCCCACCTGCATCTCCAGCAGATTCTTCATCCGCCGCAGCAACTGCGTCACGCTCAGTGCGGCGGGGCCCGCCGGTTTCGGTTTCGAAAAGAGATCCACGCCCCGGATACTGGAACCTCCGGGCCGTGCTTCCCAGCGCGAATCCGGATCCGTTCCAGCCATTCATTTCTTCCGGGATGATGGGGAAAGCGCGCAGCGCGGCTGCTTGTCAGGCGCGGGGCCTTGGCTAGGTTTCGGAAGCGGCACAGACCCTGCCTTTACAAACTTTCACCACCCGCGCATGCAAGCGAGAGCTACCTGGCCGACACGGTGGTGCTTCTCCGCTTTTTCGAAGCCGGGGGCGAGGTCCGCCAAGCCATCTCCGTCATAAAGAAACGATCTGCTCGACGTGTCCCGGATCACCCGCGGGAAGGTCACCTTGAGAAAGCAGGATCTCGACCTCACGCGAGCGATCCTCTCCGCCGCGGATTCCGCACGTCCGTTCATCGAGGAGAGGCGGCACCGATTCAGACTGAGGCTGGCAGAGGGCCCGCTCGAGGCAAACGGAGACCCGACGCGGATTGAGCAGATTTTCGTAAACCTGCTGAATAACGCGGCGAAGTACACGGAGCCCGGAGGCGAGATTTCACTGACCAGCCGGCGACTTGACGGCCACCTGGAGGTGAAGGTGAGGGACAACGGGATCGGCATGTCGCCGGAGCTTCAGACGGCCGCCTTCGAGTTGTTCGCCCAGGGGGACCGGGCCATCGCCCGGTCGGAAGGCGGATTGGGAATTGGCCTTACCCTGGTGCGCTCGCTCGTGAGAATGCATGGAGGAACGGTCCGGGCGGAAAGCGCGGGAACCAACCAGGGCACCTGCCTGACCGTGATGCTTCCGGTGAAGGCGATGCCTCCGGAGGCCTCGAAAACCCCGGCCCTGCGGGAAGCGGATCCCCAGCCGCGCCACATCCTGGTGGTGGACGACAACGTCGATACCGCGGAATCCCTCGCCCAGTTGCTCGATCTCTCCGGCCACCGGACCGAGGTCGTGCACGATGGTCCGACAGCCCTCGAAGCGGCCCGCAACCACCAGCCGGACGTGATCCTTCTCGATATCGGCCTGCCGGAAATGGACGGCTTCGAGGTGGTTGCCAGCCTGCGGAACGAAGGCTTCCGCGACATTCTCATCATCGCCATTTCCGGCCACGTCGAGGAACCCCGCTCAAAATCCTCCGGCTTCGACCATCATCTGGTCAAACCCGTGGACTTCGAGGAATTGAACGGCTGGATCGCCCGCGCCCGCGGCGGACGCCACACTCTCCGGATCCGATGAAAGGTGGAACCCAACCACGTCCATGTCATACCTCCGAACGCGAATCTGAAAGGTTGGCCACGATGCCGCAGGCGCCTTTGCCGCAGCCGCGGAATTCCATCCGGACGTCGTCCTGCTCGATATCGGCCTTCCGGGAATCGCCGGCGTCGAAGTTGCCAGGAAACTGCGGGCCGACACCCCTTTCATCCTGATCATCGGCATCTCCGGCGGTGCCAGGACGACGACCGCCTGCGGTCACGCAACGCCGGCGTCGGACCACCACTTGATCAAGCCCGCAAGCATCGACGGGCTCAGTCTCCTCATCGCCGGCCAGGTTGCAAAATAAGTCGGAATTCGGCCGAAATTTAGCTTTTGTTAACTAAATTTCCGCGCTACAGCGGTTTTATGAAAGCGCTCGCCCTGCTCGCCGCCACTCTCTCGCTCGCTTCCTGTAACACCATGATCGGCCTCGGCCGTGATACCAAGGAGGGATACCAGTGGACCAGACAGAAGGTCCAGGAGTCGAACCAGCGGGGAGCTGCCCAGACCCAGGGAGAGACTTACACCGACCCCTATAGCGACCCCTACGGCGCTCCGGTTTATTGAAGTTCCCCCTGTCATTGACACTTTGGAGATCCGTTTTGGCGAAGTCCCCGCCGGGCTGAAGGAAGCTATCGTAGCCAACCTCGACCAGTCCCGGCTCTCCTCCCTGCACAAGGCCGCCATCCAGGCGGGCTCGCCGGACGAATTCGTCCGCGGCCTGTGAGTCCGCCCAAAGCTGCGCGGGAACCCGGTTTCCCTTGGCGCGTCGCGGGAACTCCCGTAGCCATGGGGCGGCTTGATCGAAGTTAGATTCCAACGCGGCCTGCACCTCCCCGAGCTCGACCTGTGGCTCGACCCATGGGAAGCGAAACCACGCGCGTTCGTCTCCCACGCCCATGCCGATCACTTCGCCCGCCACGAGTCCGCGTTCTGCTCGGATGTCACCGCCAGCCTCGTGCGCGCCCGCTACCACCTCGCCGAAAGCCGCATCGAGGCCGTCCCTTTTCATGTGCCGGTCGTGCGGGATGGTTTCCGCCTCCGCATGCTCCCGGCCGGCCACATCACCGGCTCCGCGATGCTCCACGTCACGCGCATCAAGGACAACTCCAGCCTCCTCTACACCGGCGATTTCAAGACCCGCCGCGGCCGTACCTCGGAGGCGGTCAATTTCCTAGCGGCGGACACGCTGATCCTCGAAACCACCTTCGGCCTGCCCCAGTTCGAATTTCCAAATCCCATGGAAATCGAATCGGCCGTCCTCCGCTTCGTCCACGATGCCATCGCCGATGGCGAGACGCCCGTCCTGCTCGGCTACTCGCTTGGAAAGGCACAGGAAGCGCTGGCCCTTCTCACCGAGCACGGCATCCCCACCTTGCTCCACCCCGCCGTCGCGGAAATGACCGTCGCCTGCCGCGCCACCGGCGTCGAGCTGCCGGAGCCCGTCGTCTTCGAAGGCCACGCCCTGCCCGGCTACGCGGTCATCGCCCCGCCGAATGCCGTCCGCTCGCGCGTCCTCCGCGGCCTCAAAAACAAGCGGGTCGCCATGCTCACCGGGTGGGCCATGCAGCCGGGCGCGAAATTTCGGTATCGGGTCGATGAGGTCATCCCGCTCTCCGACCACGCCGATCACCCCGGCCTGCTCGAATGCGTCCAGCGCGTCCGGCCGAAACGCGTCCTCACCGTCCACGGCTACGCCAAGGAATTCGCCGCCGAACTGCGCACCCGCCGCATCGACGCCTGGTGCGCCATGGGCGGCGACCAGCTCGAACTCTCCATCCAGCAGCCCGGCGCCCGCACCGGATCGAGCGTCCCACGCCATGCCCGCGCCATCTGCGCCCTCGCGGATTTCAGCGACCTCTGCCGGCTCGTTGGAGAAACCAACAGCCGCGTCGCCAAATCCGAGTTCCTCGCCAACTACCTCAAAGGCCTCCAGACGGAAAACGATCTCCGCCTCGCCGCCGTCTGGCTCACCGGCGAGCCGCTCCCCCGCCTGGCCGGCCGCCGCTCGCTCCACGTCGGCTCCGCCGCCCTGCGCCGCGCGCTCCTCGCCCTTCCCGGCGTCCGCGAGCAACGCTACCGCGAAATTTCCGCCAGCCAGAACGACGCCGCCCGGACGGCGCGCCTCGTCCTTCAGGAAATCCCCCTCAAGCCCCATCCGCTCGACCTCGCCGGTCTCGAACAATTCTTCCTCGATCTCGCCGGGGCGAAAGGCTCGCTCGACCGCATCGGGCGCCTCACCGCCCGGCTGGCCACCCTCCACCCGATGGAAGGCGAAACCGTCGTCAAGCTCCTCACCGGCGATCTCCGCATCGGCCTCAAGGAAGGGCTCGTCGAGGACGCCATCGCCGCCGCCTTCCAGGCCGATCCCGCCGAAGTCCGCCACGCCCACATGCTCACCGGCGACATCGGCCAGACCGCCGTCCTCGCCCGCAACCAGCAACTCTCCGAAGCAACCCTCCGCCCGCTCGTCGCCGTCAAATGCATGCTCGCCTCGCCGCTCGAACGCGCCGAGAACGACCTGCCGCTCTTCGAGTCCCTCCCCTTTGCCCCGCCCGTCTGGCTGGAACCGAAATACGATGGCATCCGCGCCCAGCTCCACAAATCCGGCGATGACGTCGCCCTCTTCTCCCGCGACCTCCGGCCGCTCGACGCCGAGTTTCCCGAGCTCCTCACAGCCGCGCGCCGGCTTTCCGGCGATTTCATCCTCGATGGCGAACTCATCGCCTTCGCCGAGGGCCGCAAGCTCGGCTTCGCCGACCTCCAGAAACGCCTCGGCCGCAAGATGGCCGACGGCGACCTCTTTCTAACAGACGAAGGCCACGACAGCTCCGTCCCCCTCCGCTTCATTGCATTCGATCTCCTCTGGCACGCAGGTGAGGACCTCATCGATCGGCCGCTCATCGAGCGCCGCACCCGCCTCGAATCCCTCGCCCTCCCATCCCCATTCGAAACCATCACCGTTCTCGACGCCGGCAATCCGGCGGAAATCGAAGCCGCCTTCAAGATGGCCCTTCAGGACCGTCACGAGGGCCTCATCGCCAAGGACCCCGCCAGCCACTACAGCCCCGGCCGCCGCGGCAAATCATGGCTCAAGCTCAAAGGTGTCATGCCCACGCTCGACTGCGTCGTCGTCATCGCCGAGCAAGGTCACGGCAAACGCTCCGACGTGCTCTCCGACTACACCTTCGCCGTCCGCGACGAGGAATCCGGCCAGCTCCGAGTCCTTGGAAAGGCCTATTCCGGCCTCACCGATGAGGAAATCGAGGACCTCACGGAGCATTTCCGGAAACACACGATCCGCAAGGAGCGCCGCAAGCACCACGTCGAGCCAAACCTCGTCCTGGAAATCGCCTTCGACGCCATCCGCCCCTCCGCCCGCCACGATTCGGGCCTGGCGCTCCGTTTCCCCCGCATCAAGTCAATCCGGCGGGACAAATCCCCCGCCGAGATCGACACCCTCCAATCCGCCCGCGTCCTCGCCGCCAAGACATAAGTGCCGCTTGGAGTGCGGTGGCAGAGCGCAGCGGCGACACCGCTTTGGATGCGCTCCGGCGGGTCCGCTTCCCCCGCTGGATCCAAAGCGGCATGGCGCTATCGCTTCCCGCCGCACTCCAGGTGCACCTAGCCTCCGCCAGCCCGTGCACATGCACCTCCGCCCCCCCCCGCCCAATCCGTCTCCCCCCACTTCCCCAAGGTCCTCCCCAAACCCAAACATCAGCCCAATTGTTAAACCCCAAGGACTGACCCCGCTGACCCCGCTGACCCCGCGTGAAATTTTCCGAAAAAATCATGGATCCAGCTCAGTTCTCCGGTTTCTTGAACCGGGGGTCAACACTTAGTATATGTTTAAGTGATCCAAGAAGTTCCTCTTTCTCGCAGGGAGAATTCCAAAGAAAATGAATGTCTGTTCCTAGACCGGCCATGTTATTGAAGCGCTACGATTTTGATGTTGGATGCGACTGACATGCGGGAAGTGGCTCCGATTCTGGCCAATTCGGTATTGAGTAGATCGAATGCCGTGATGACTTCATTGAGGTCTCCTGCAGGAACAAGAAAAAACGTAAGGTTTTGATCCGGTCTCATTTTGAAGGTAGCTTGTGCGATTGCTCCTCCATCAGCTGATAATTGTCCGCTTCCGTCCATGATGGCGCTTTTGACACCAGCAGGTGAAGTCTTGCAGCTGTAAACCGCCAGGTCGCTTACGACATCAGCACGTTTGCCGTGAGTCACGTCGGCATCCTGCGATAAGCGTTTCACCGATTTGGCGCCTTGATGCTGCCGCACGGCATTCGAATGGGTAGCCACGCGACCCTGCTGCCATATTCTGACAGAAATTGTTTGCGCGAAGATTGCCGTTGCCCTCAAAGATGATTTTTGCGTCCCTCATCATATGGGCCGGATGTATCAACGAACTCCCTGGAGCGAATCCCTGGCCCGCCTGCGCGAACTCTGGCTCCTGAAAAGTTAAGAGTTTTCCACACCGATCCTGCGATGATGGCAGGGACGCACCTCCGGGGCGTCCGGCGCGTGGGATGCGAATGATCCGCGAATGAATGGAGCCAGCGCGCCGCACGTTCGCTTTTTAATTCTCGCGCCACGCGCCGGACCGCTCGGAGATCGGTCCCTGCCTTTGCGGCT
>JBBSJY010000159.1:0-11053 GCA_038256845.1 Verrucomicrobiales bacterium
AATTCGAGTGGGAGCGGAGGTCCTTCGCGTCCGTCGCCGCTGTGCGTTGCCGGGACGAGTTCCAATCCGCGTGCTGGAACGGGATGCTGGCGATGAGGTCGATGAGGCTGCTGAGATTGATCCGCGCCGCCGCGCGTCCCCTGCGGGCTGCCTTGGCAGGCAGTCTAACTCGCTCCGCTCGGTTCACAGGATCGATCTGGAGCTGGGTGTAGCGGCGGTCGAGCACGCCCTTGAGCTTCGGGTTCTTCTCGATGGCCTCCAGCGCGTCATCGATGAGCTTGCCGGTCGAGGTGATCTTGTAAGGGAGCACAGGCATCTTGCCTGTGTCTTTTCCAGAGCCTGTGTCTTTTCCATTCTGAAGAGACAGGCGAGACGCCTGTGCCCCTTTCCCTGGAAAGATTTTCGTCCCGGGCGGCAGTTTGGCCGAATCCTGCACCGTCTTCCACCGCGCCAGCGCCGGCACCCAGAAGACATTTTTCTCGAGGTAGTAATCGCGCTGCTCCAGCTCCGCCTCGATGGCAGCATTGTATTCGTCAGAGAAGGCGTTGCCGTAGTCCTTGGGATCGAGGAACCAGTCGCTCTTCGGATCGCGGAGCCGCTCGTGAATCTCCGCCTGCCGCTGGGCGAAGGAGTCGGAAACGTATTTGAGGAAGATCAGGCCGAGCACCGCATGCTTGTAAACGGCGGCATCGAGATTGGAGCGAAGCCGGTCGGCGGCGGTCCAGAGCTTTTTGTCGAGTTCGCGGAAGAAGGATTGGGAGTCGGAAGCGGGCATTCGCGAGTCAAGGCTTGCCGATGCTAACGGCTCGCAATCATGCGGGAAGGAGGAAGTTCCAAGAAGTTGATGGTCCTGCTGGAGGGGGCAAGCGGTGTGCGATGCCTCGCCCTCCGCGAAATCACCGTGCCGCTTGAGTGGGGTCGGGCATCACATGAATGGGGATGGGGACTGAATGGGGCGGTCCTCACATTTTGGCGTTGACGGGAGGGTGGCCTTTGTCGGGAAATCGGACATGGCAAGGCCGTTGCGAATTGAGTATCCGGGGGCGGATTTCGGCCAACGATCAAATCGCTAGGCCGCAAAGAGAATGCATACCACTCTAACCATACTCGCTCTTTTTGTCATTCTGGCGGTAGCCTCGGCTGTGCTATTGGCACGGCATTCGAGGTGGGCGGCCTTGACATTCGCTGTTGGTGGAATTATCTCACCCTTGGCGGTAATAAGTAACTCTGCAGATTGGCCGATCCCTTTCGGCTTGGAACTTTTCGGCTTTTATTGTTCACCGCTGCTCCTTGTCGGAGCGAGTCTCATGGTGGGCGCCCAAAAGCTGCTCTCAGGGGGCGTTGCAATCGGGTTTTGGATCATGGCATCGGCCGCGGTCAGTATTTCGATTCTCATAGCAGTGGTAGCGTTCGCTATGAGCAACTTGCCCTGATCAGCGTAAGCGTGGTCCCAAGCGCCGCCGCGCGTGGGTTTGCCGTCTACCTGATTCCCGCTTTCCATGAAATTCATCACCATCCACGGTTTCCCTATCCCGGCCTTCATCCAGCACGGAGTAAGCGCCCAATAGAGCACCTCCTGCATTCTAGCGAGTTGTCTGGCGGCTATGGCATCCATGCGACCCGGTCCTCGATGGTCTGACAGGCCGCCGGGCGGGAATAGATCCAGTTGGCGAGCAGCAAGGCTTCGAGTTCTTCCGGGCCGAGCCCAGATGTTCCACTCTTCACGGATAATTCTCGGTGAGTAAAAGGTCTTCGGACCATCTCGATGATTCCAGTATGCCAGACGCCGGGTTTGACGCAGGCTGCCATGCCGGCGTCAGTCGCGGTAGCGGTTTCCGGAGAAAATAGCGAAGTTGAGTTGCGGCTCAGCCGCCTTCTTGGAACGAAATGCCCAGTTCGTTCTCCAGCTTTTTCAACTTCGGATGCTCCCGCGCGTCGATGAGGGTGAGCGACAGTCCCTTCTTTCCGGCCCGTGCCGTGCGGCCGCTACGATGGGTGTAGTATTCGGTCTGGTCGGGGAGCTGGTGCTGGATCACGAAGGAGAGCCCCTCGACATCGATGCCGCGGGCCGCGACGTCGGTGGCGATGAGGAAGCGGATCCGCTCCTTCTTGAACGATCTCATCACCTTATCCCGCTCCTTCTGCGTCAGGTCGCCCTGAATGACATCGACGGGGAAGCCTCGCTTCATCAGTTGACGGGTGAGGGCGATCGCGCCTTCCTTGGTGCGGCAGAAGATGAGGCCGCGTTCTTCGGCGCGGCTTTCGAGAAACTCCGCGATGAACTCGATTTTCTCGTCGCGTGGCCCGCAGACGACAAATCGGTGGTCGATGTCGCGGTTGACCACATGCCCCTTGTCGACCTTCACCAGGTGCGGTTTCCCGCGCATGCAGTCTTTCACAAGCGCTTGGATCGCATCCGGAAAGGTTGCGGAAAACAGCCAGGTGCTGCGGCGTCCCCGCGTCAGTTGAAAGAGGGATCCGAGTTCTTTTTTAAATCCCATGCTCAACATCTCGTCCGCTTCATCGAGGACCAGATAGCGGACGGAGGCCAGGGTGAGCGCCTTGCGCTTGATCAGGTCGAGCAGTCGGCCCGGTGTCGCGACGACGATCTGGGTCGGTCGCCGGAGGGCGGCCACCTGCCGGTCGATGTTGTCCCCGCCGCTGATTACCTCGACGAAAATCTTCTCCGAGAACTTCGTATAGCGGAAAAGCTGCTTGCCGATCTGCTTTGCGAGTTCCCGCGTGGGTGCGAGGACCAGAGCTTGGATCTCCTTCGACCGGGGATCGATCTTGCTGAGCAATGGCAGTCCGAAAGCCGCCGTTTTGCCCGTCCCGGTCTGGGCCTGAGCGACCAGATCGCCGCCGTCCTTCATTAAAAATGGAATCGCGCTTTTCTGGATTTCCGTTGGGCTGATGATTCCGAGCTCGCGGAGTCCTTCGATCAAGTCGGGGGCGACACCGAGGTCTTCGAATGTGGGTTGGCTCATGAAGTCGAGAGGGAAAGGGATTGGTCCGGGAATGGAGAAGGGCGCGGTACCCGCTGCCGCAGGCTGCCGGGCGATCGTTAGTCTGGAAGATTCTGGGTGCACCGGGCTGGAAAGGACAGGCGGAAAAAAGCGCGACCTATCCGAAATGGAGGGGGAGTCGGCGCTCACTTTCAGATCCGCGGCGTTCCCGAGGTTGTGTTTGCCACACCCCGCGATCGGATCATCGGCTCCCGTTCGATCTAACTCCGCCTGTCGGAATTGAATCAGCCTTCCATGAGTTTCATGCCCCACATGACCAGGGAAGCGGTGGCGGCGACAAGGAGGAAAAGCAAGGCAAGGCTGCGGCGCTGCGTGCGCTGCAAATTGGCGATTTCACCGCGAGTGACACTCTCTTCGTAGCGCTTTCGGCGCTCCCGCTCCTGGATGTCGTCGAGCGGCGGCATCGTGCAATCGCGCTCTTTTTTCTCCCGCTCGAGTTTCTTCGGGAGGTCGGCGAATTCCTTGTGTCGGAGTTGCAATTGCCGCTCGGTTTGGCGGATTTCGTCAAGCTCCTGGTCTTCCTTAAACAGAGATCCTCGGGTCATCGGGAAAGGGGTTCAATTGAGGAGGTAAATCAGCAGCGCGATGCCGCCGAGAACAACGATGGGGAGGTTGAATGCAAAGCCATTGCGCAGGTTAACCATGAAATCCCCGCCGGTTTGGCGACCTGAAGTGCGGCTTCGCTTGGAAGCGCGGCCGAAGATGCCACCGCTTCGGGTTCCCTCGAAATGGGAGGCGGCCTGGTCATATTCGTCGGTGGCGATGTCGAGCGCCATGGTCGCCCGGTCGAGCTTGTCGGACAGGTTTTCCCGGGTCCATGTCTCCGGGTTGAACTTCTGGAGCTTGTCGAGGTGGGCGGCGAAACAAACGCGACATTGTTCAAGATCTTCGGCCTCCTGCCGCATGTCGAATAGTTCGCGGTCGATATGAGTGAGCGATGCCGAGAGCTTTTCGGAGAGCTCCACCTGCTGGCCGAGGAAGGCGCGTTTGCGGGCGGTCAGCTCCTCCAGTTCGCGCTTCTTCCGCTCCAGTTCCTCACGCTGCAACTGGATCCGATCAAGCTCATCCTGAGCGGCCTTGAGCTTGTGATCGTAGTCATCAGCAGGCTCGGATTTTCCACCCGGTTGCATTTCCATCTGGGTGGAGCGGATCTTGATATGGTGGGTGTGGTCGGCGGGTGTGGCCATGGGAGGATGGGGAATGGATAAACGACAGCCTGTCCTTTAAACAAATCCCGATCCTTCAGCTAGCGAAATATTTCACTTAAGTTGAGTAAAATGCGCTTCAGGTCTCGCTGACAGGCTCTGCGGCCGGGGATGGGGAAGGGGATGATCGCCGGAATGGCCGACGGTACCAAGCCCATGCTCTCCCCACATGAGTCCGGATATCTTCCGCGGCCAAATAGGCCGTGGGAATGAGATAGAGTGTGATGGCCGTGGCGAAGAGAATGCCGAAAGCGAGCGATGTCGCCATCGGGATCAGGAACTGCGCCTGGAGCGAACGATCGAAAAGCAGTGGCATCAGGCCCACAAAGGTGGTCAGCGAGGTCAGCAGGATCGGACGAAATCGTTTGGTCCCGGAGCGTATCACCGATTCATGGAGGTCGTCACCGGCCCGGACCCTCTGGTTGATGAAATCCACCATGACCAGTGAGTCGTTCACCACCACTCCGGCGAGTGCGAGAATGCCGAATACCGAAAGATAGGACGGTGTGATGTCCATGATCAGATGGCCGAAAAGTGCGCCAATCGCTCCGAACGGCACTGCGAGCATGACGAAAATCGGTTGGTAAAGCGATTTGAACGGGATGGCGAGCAGGGCATAGAGCGCGAAAAACAACGCCGTGCCGCCGATGATCGAGCGCTGACGGGTTTCCTCGTGCTCGGCCACATAGCCGGTATAGCGCCATGAGAGGCCGGGATATTGGTTGAGGATCTCATCAATGCGGGGTGCGAGATTGCGGGCGATCATCACGACATCGACCGTCTCATCGACCGGTTGCGCGGAGACTCCGACGACCTGGGCGCCATCGATGCGTTCGATGTCGGAGCGGGCACGTTCGAAATTGGCGGTGGCGACGGAGTGGAAGGGTGCCTCGCCGCCCGCGGGGGTGCGGATGCGGAGGTGATCGAGGGTGTTGAGCGATTGCCGTTGGGCGAGTGGCATCCGAATCATCACGCGGATGTCATCGCGATCCCGCTGGACCCGCTGCGCCTGTTGTCCGAAAAAGGCGGCGCGGACCTGGTTGGCCAACTCGCGCTGGGTGAGGCCGAGTGCTTCGCCCTCCGGACGGATGGAGATGAGGAGTTCGTCGCGGTTTCCGCCGGCGTTGTTCCACGCGCTGTGGATGCCCTCATAGGCTTCCAGCACGGCTTCGACCTCGTCGACCACCAGGTCTTTTTCCTCTGAGGCGGGTCCGCGGACTTCGATGCGGATGGATTCCAGCTCTTCGCCGTCGCGGCCTCCACCGCCGCCCCGCTCGCCGGAAACGCGGAAATTGTCCACATCCGGCAGCTCTCCCACCAGTTCCAGCCAGCGTTTGGCAATGTCGCTGTTTTTGGGTCCGGGTTCGGAACGCACACCGGGATCGACGACACCCACCTCGACGCGGCCTTCGTGGGATTCGACCCCCGGCCAGCTGGGGTGTCCACCGGTGGTGGCGATCACATCCGTGATCAGGGATTTTCCGGTGCCCGGATCGATGAAATCCGCCTTGAGCTGATCGACCGCAGCGGCGACTCTCCTCACCCGGTCGTCCGTGATTTCAATCGGAGTGTCCCGCGGCATTTCGATGCGGGCGTTGATCCGGTTGCGGTCGATCGACGGCATGTTGACGAAGCCAAGCTTGCCGCTTGTGAGAAGCCCGAGCGAGCCCATCCCTACCGCGAAAAACAATGCCAAAGTGATATAGCGGTGGTGGGTCGCCGCCCGCAGGGTAGGGGCGTACACCCGGGTGACAAAATTTTCCAAGCCATCGGCAATCATTTTCTGGAAACGCTCGAAGCGATTCAGATGGAGGCGGTGCACACGGACGCTCTTGAGATGGCAGGGCAGGGCAAGCTTGGTCTCGATCAGGGAAAACACGAGCACCGCGGCCACGATGGGCGGGATTTGCTTGGTGAACGATCCGTAGAACCCTTCGAAAAACATCAGGGGGATGAACGCCACGATCGTCGTGAGGATGCCGAAGGTCACCGGCAGGGCGACTTCCGCCGCTCCTTCCGTGACCGCATCGAGGGGCGCGACCCCGTCTTTCAGCTTCGAGTAGATATGTTCGGCGGTCACGATCGCATCATCCACCACGAGGCCGACCACGATGATGAACCCGAAAAGACTCATCACGTTGGCGGTGATGCCGAAAAACGGCATCATGAACAATCCGCCGGCGAAGGCGACCGGGATGCCGATCACCACCCAGAAGGCGATCATCGGCCGGAGGAAAAGACCGAGCACGATCAGCACCAGCAAGCTGCCTTGGAGGAGGCTCGACAGCAGCGTGCCAAGTCTCCCTTCCAGTTCGATCGATGAATCGTCGGTCACATGCAGGGTGATTCCTTCCGGAAAGCGGGTGCGTGCGGTGCCAACGTAGTTTTTCACCGAATCGGCAATCTGCAACGCGTTCTCGTCATTTAGCCGGAGGACCTCGACAAGCAGCGCGGGCTTGCCATTGAAACGCATGATTTTCCGCCCTTCCTCGAAGCCGTCGGTCACCCGGGCGACGCTGCCGAGCCGCACTTCGGAACCCTCCCGGTTGCTGATCACAATGTCCTCGAAATCCTGTCCGACGTAGGCCTGCCCCTTGGAGCGGATCATGAGATTGCCTTCATCGGTGGTGATCTGACCGGCGGGAAGATCGAGCGACGAACGTTGGATGGCATCGCTCAGATCGGAAAACGTGAGCCCATAGTCACGGAGCGTCCGCGGATCCGCCTCGATCGCAATTTCCAAGGGGTTCGCGCCCTGGACGCTTGCCTGGGAGATCCCGCGAATCTCCACCAGGTCGTCACGAACCCGGCGGGCCGCGCGAAGCAGGTCCGCTTCGTCCATATCTCCGGCGATGGCGACCTTGATCACGTCGAACCAACGGGCGCTGTCCGGGATGGACACCTGCACCGGCTCCGTCTCATTGGGGAAGGTATTGATCCGGTCCACCCGGGCCTTGATCTCCTCCATCAGGATGCGGGGATCGAATCCTTCTTTGGCACGGACCGTCACGCGACCTCCGCCGCTGTTCGCCCGCGACTCGATGAAATCGACGCCTTGGAGGCCCTCGAGCGAATTCTCGATGGGGATCACGATCGCCCGCTCCACATCCTCGGGACTTCCGCCGCGGTAGGAGACGTTCACGTCCACTTGTTCGAAGACGATCGCCGGCTGGACTTCCAGCGGTATCCGCTTCCAAGCGGAATAGATTCCCAGCAGCAGGATGCCGAAGAGGAGGAAATTGGCCGCGATGGAATTGCGGGCGAACCAGCGGATCATGGGCGGGAAAATACGGTCACTCCCGGACGATGTCCACCGCGTGGCTGCAAATGTCCGGTTTCAAATGTAAAACATCGGGTCCGACTGGCCGCTGACGAGGCTCTCCAACGTGATTCTCTCCAGCCCATCATGCAATCCGAGGGAAACCTGCTGCCAGGCACGCCGTACCGCCGGTCCGGATTCCCCGTCGGGCGAGACGGTGCATTGAAGCAGCGAGGGATCGACCGCGTCCACTACCTGCCGGAGCGTAATCGCCCCGGCATCGCGGGCCAGAAGGTAGCCGCCTGCCTTTCCCCGACGGCTTTCAATCAGCCCGCCCCGCCGCAGATCATTCAGGATCTGCACCAAAAAGTTGCCTGATACCGCTTCGCGTTGCGCAAGATCCTCGAGCCGTGTAAGAGTCCGCCCGTCATGGTGTTTCGCGAGCTGTGTCAGAGCCCTGCAGGCGTACTCCAACTTCTGTGAAATCTTCATGAGTCCATCTCAACAAACCCGCGAAAGTCCGGCGAGCAAGAACCCGGCCAGGATCTGCGCCGGTTCGGGTATCTCGACCGAGGCCCTCTGGGACGACTTGCGGGCCGAAGCCGCGAGGGCCGCCGATTCCGAGCCCATGCTCCGTCCGCTGGTCCATGATGTCATCCTTTCCCGCGACACGCTTGCCGCCGCCCTCGGCGTGCGCCTTGCCCGCCGGCTGGCCCGAGAAGACATGCCGCGGGATATTCTGGAGCCCCTTTTCACGGATGTCTTCGAGGCGCAGCCCTCCATGGTCCACAGTGCGGGCCGCGATCTGATGGCGATGTTCGAGCGCGACCCCGCGTGTTTTTCCCCGCTGGAGCCGCTGTTGTTTTTCAAAGGTTTCCTCGCCCTCACCACCTACCGTGTCTCCCACCATCTTTGGCAGGAGGATCGTCGATGGTTCGCGCTCTACCTGCAAAGCGTGGGAAGCGAGGCTTTCAGCGTCGATATCCACCCGGCGGCACGGATCGGCTGCGGCATCCTGCTCGACCACGCCACATCGTTTGTGGTCGGTGAAACCGCCATCATCGAAGATGACGTCTCCATCCTTCACGAGGTCACTCTCGGCGGCACCGGCAAGGAATGCGGCGACCGCCATCCGGTGATCCGCTCGGGCGTGCTCATCGGCGCGGGAGCGAAAATTTTGGGTCGCGTTGAGATCGGAACTGGTGCCAAGATCGGTGCGGGCAGCGTCGTCCTTGCCGATGTCCCTCCTCACAAGACCGTCGCAGGGGTCCCTGCGGTGATTGTGGGAGAAGCACGCGAGGACAATCCCGCGATCGAGATGAACCAGAACCTGGATTGCCGCCACGGCCTCGGCATCTGAACTCATGACCACCCGTCTGTTGCTTCTGCCTCTTCTCGCATTCGTGCTGGTGTCGTGTGACAGGGCAGCGGATTTTGCCCACCGTGCGGCAAGCGTGGTCCGGGCGAAAATGGACGGGCCGGATTCCGGCCGGAATGGCGGGACGCCGGATCCCGCGCTACAGGCGCTTGTCGACGAGTCGCCGGACGGCTTCCTTTTCCGCAAGGATCTCCCGTTCCCGTCCGCCATCGAAGTGAAGATCACCGAACAGTTCCATTATAAGAGCGCGCGGGCCTTTCATAACTCCGCCCTCGGCGCGCAATCCACTTCGCTCGAGGGAAAATTTCGCGTGGTCTCCAGGATCAGGCGTTCGGGCGATGAAGTCCACTTGACCCTTGAGTCGGTCGGACGAACCGTGCCGGATCCCAAGGATCCGACGAAGGAGATTGTTGAGAATGTCAGGGATGGGCTCAGCGGAAGCACAGCGCAGTTCCACCGCCGATCCGGCAAGCCATGGAAAGCGCGTGCCACAAGCGATTTCAAGACCGCCGTCTGGTCACGCGAACTCGAACCGGTCCTGCCGATGTTCCTTTCGGAGCATGGTGCCACGCCGCGTCCCCAGTGGTTCGGCAAACGCCGCATCAGGATCGGCGACTCCATCCCGATCACCGGCGAGGCCCTGGCCCTCCTTTTCGGCACGGATGCCACCGGTGCTGTGACCCTGAAATTCGAATCCGTGGGAGCGGCCGGCGGACACCCTTGCGGCATTTTTGCAATCAGCGGTGACTATCGCCGCCGCGCCGCGCCCTCGCCGGACGGGACCATCGCCGATGAGGATGTGACCATCGAATCCGGGAAGATCTGGCTTTCTCTCATCCATCCGATCGTCCTGTGCGAGGAATTCGAGACGGTGCAAACCCAGGTCAGCGGTGCGGGCGGCGGACCTTCCTCCCGCGTGCAGGGAGCAATCGCGGTATCCACTCTCAGGGAGTGGATCCCTTTGGGCCCGCAGGCGCGATGATCGTTCACGGAGAAATATTTTGATCAAATCCAGCACCTTGCCCGTCTGAGGTCCCACACCATGCCAACCGAAAACGAAACGCTCGATCTCCAGGAGGTCCTCACCCGCTATGTGGATTCCTGCCAGGGCTATGAACAGGTGGCAGAGCTGATGGGGAATCCGGGGTTGGTGGCGCCATTCCTTGAGATTGCGGCCCGCCGCCGCGAGGTGGGCCTCCACATCGCCCGCGTCATGGTTCAGGATGGAGAGGAAGCCGATGTCGACGGCAGTACCGAGGGTGCCCTCCACCGGTGGTGGATCCGACTCCGGGAAAAAGTGGCCTCGGAAGAGTTCCAGGTCGTTCTGGCAGAATGTCTGCGGGGCGAGAAGGTGTTAGCCGCAGCGCTGCGCCGGGCCTTGAAGCAGGAAGACGAGGATTCCAAACACCGGGAACTTCTGCAGGAGGCCGTGGCCGAGGTGGACCTTGCAATCAGCCATTTCGAATTAGCCATCGGCACCGAATGACTCGGCGAAAATGCGTCACGACCCCGGCGAAGGATGCCGTGTCCTCTATCAGAAGCGTTTGGTCAGTCCGAGCCACGCGGCGGCGACTCCCGCGGCGATGCAGAGGATGAGGACCAGCCAGGATGGCAAAACCTTGCGTTTCGAGAGGGTCGGGGCCGCTCCGATGAAAATCCATAGCCCCAGCTTGATCATCCACCATGACTGGTCCATCGGCGGCTTCTTCAGGATCGCGAAGCCGACCAGAAGAACGAGCAAGGCGGAGATTCCGTGAAGAATGGAAGCTCCTTTTTTCGATGATCCGCCGAGCAGGATCGCTCCCAGTGCGGTGAAAAGACCGAAAACACCGGCGAGGTGAAGCGTTTTGAGAGTGAAAGGATCCATGGCGTGATGCGGCTCAGTCTGGGGAGCGGCGGGGCGGGATCAAGGAACTTCGGCGGGTTGTCAATGGCGCGATCCGCAGGAGCTTTGGAGCCATGTCCACCCGTTTTTTCGGGGAAGGAAGCAAACGGACCGCCAATATACTGCCGCGCGTCATGATTTGTGAAATGGCGAAGCCGCAAAGGCAGGGACCGATCTCCGAGCGGTCCGGCGCGTGGCGCGAGAATGAAAAAGCGAAGGTGCGGCGCGCCGGCTCCATTCATTCGCGGATCATTCGCATCCCACGCGCCGGACGCCCCGGAGGTGCGTCCCTGCCCTCAT
>JBBSJY010000160.1:0-11020 GCA_038256845.1 Verrucomicrobiales bacterium
AGTTTCGCGGATTTACCGGAGGGCGATGGGCTTGGCACTGGGAAGGAAGAGCGGCCGTGCGGAAGTGGACAAGCGGCTTGGCAATACAAATCTCAACACGGCCGAGGCCCTGGAAGCGGAAGGCGTGGAAAACGGCACGGTGCTGCCGGAACTGGGGATGGCGAAGATGCTGCGGTGCCGGGTGAGATATTTCACCGACGGCGCGGTGATCGGCAGCAGGGAGTTCGTGAACGAGGCCTTCGCGGCCGCGCGCGAGCGCTTCACGGCAAAGCGGAAGGACGGCGCGAGGCGGTTGCGCGGGAATGCGAAACCCGCCGCGGGGATCTTGTGGAGCGTCAGGGACCTGCGGGTGAATGTGGGAAGCGGCTGAGCGCGCGCTGCGGCCGACGCAACTCCGCAGGGCGAAATCCGGCGAAAATGCAGAGCAACCCATTTCCCAGGCAAGCCTATATTGTTTGGTGGCACGGATGATGCCGAAGCGGATGGAGACGGGAGACGAGACTGATCGAATTGACTGGAGGCGAGCCTGGTGATCGCGAGCCGCTGCCCGCACAGACGCTTCGATTCCGGAATCGCGGTCGGAGATTTCCCGCCTTGCCAGGATGCAAGGCCTTGGCAGGATCGCATCGTGACAAAACGCTCCACCGCAGCTCCAACGGGAGCCGGACCCGGCTTGTTGCAGATCAGGAGTAACCCGACGGAACTTGAAACACATGATTCGGATCGTAACCCTTTTCGAACCTTCCCGGCGGATTTTATGGGAACATTTCGTCAACCATTACCGTGACCGCGTGGACGAGATCCACGGCTTCGTCCAATGCGCGACGGATAGGGATCCGGTGGACCAATACCTGCTACCCTACCGGGTGTGATGGCGATCCACCGCTGGCCGCATCAGTTCAGCGCGGGCCTGTGGGGAACCACGCTCGGCGGGTATGCCCGGACGGTGTTCAATTCGGGCTTCCTCATGCCGGTTGACGTGGATGAATTCGTCTATGACGACCTGCGCGGGCACGCGGCCGAAATGGAGTCCCTGCAGGCGATCTATGCCACGGGCTGGTTCGTGGACCGCTTCGCCCCGGGAGGGCGGCTGCCACCTTTCGTGGCTGACAGGCCGATTTCCGAACAATTCCCGGTAAAGTGCGAGGTGACGAAACTGCTTTGCGGCGGTGCGAACATCAAGGTGGTGATGACCCGCTGGCCGTATTGGGGGCATATCCATGAACTCGGAGGGACTCCTGAGGAAAACGGGAGACGGCATCCCCGGCTCCTGGCCGTCCACCATTACAAATGGAATGACCAGGTCATCGAGCGGATGGAAAAGAGAACGGTCGATCTTGAGAAGGACGGTGCGCAATACGTCCCATGAGCCCGGGCTCGTGGTGAGGCACTACAGGGAACACGGAAGGATCCGGATCGAGGATTACAACACGTTTGAATGGTAGGTGTATTCCGGGCTGTCCGGGGCGCCGGCGGTGCTTCTGTTGGAGGACGATGTGGTTCTGGCCCCGGACCTCCACCAACAACTGGCAGAGATCGAGCTTCCCGAGGAATGGGGGATTTTCTTTCTGGGTGCCGGCATGTGCGGCGTCCCGTCCCCGCGGGCAACCGGTTGGTTCGGGTCACCTGCGAGGCGGGGCTCCTGCGGCTAAAAGAGCGCCGATACCAAAGAAGACGACGGTGAGAAAACGTGTGGGCATGGTCGAACTCGTCACACCAGCCTCATCGGAAACCTGATGATTCTCATCGTTCCGGTTTCGCGGCGTTCCCGAGGGGGGCGGGCCGCCCGAGGGTCATGGTGCCGTTGTCGCCGTCGGATTTATAGGTGGCATTGAAGTTGTCCTTGGTGAGAAGTCCCTCGACCTGATAGTTCCCGAAGCCGCCGGGGAGCACCATTTCGCCGGAAAGCCGGATGGATCCATCGGCGGCGAGGGTGGCGGGCGTGGTGTGGGTGTAGTCACCGAAACGGAGCACGCCCCAGCCGGCACGATAGCGGAAGTCGTAGTGGCCCGGCCGGTTCGGTGTCGGGCTGACAATGCACCATAGCGGGCCGGTGTGGCCGTTGACATCGCTTTCCCAAGTGCCCTCCCAAGGGCCCTCGGCATTGGCGGGCGGGCGGGGAAGTGCTGCGGAAGCTTTTCCAAAACCACGCGGATAGGACGCCGCCCCGCAAGAGCTCAGCGCGATGGCCAGGCCGGTCAAAGCAAGGACCGCGGCAATAGGGATCAGAGGAAAGGTCATCAGTGTGGGTGTGAGGGGTAGGATCGACGGCTCGGGTCAGTCGCCGGTGATTTTCCACAAATTCTCCTCGGTGCGCAAGTAGAGCGCTCCGCCAAGCAAAACAGGTGAGGCGAGGGTCCGCTCGGCGATGTCGGTTTCCGAAAGGATTTCCGCTCCGGTGGGAGATATCTCCAGCACATAGCAAACGCCGTCTTCGGTGGGGGCGTAGAGGATCTTGCCGGAGAGGATCGGCGAGGCGGAGAAATTGCCGGGAAGGCGTTTGTTCCAAAGCACGTCGCCGGACTTGGCGTCGAGGCTGGTGAGGGTGCCGGTGTCGTCGAGCGCCAGGACCTGACCGCCGGTGACGATCATGGAAGGGGTCTTTGGCATGCGGCGGGGGACTTCCCATGCGATGTGGGTTTCCGTGACATCTCCGTCCGCTTCGCCGAGGCGGATCGCCAGCAACTTGGGGACGTTGTAGCCGGTGGCGACGTAGAGCATCTGTTCGGCGACGACAGGCCGGGGGACCACCGAATAGCCCTCGCCATAGGTGACTTTCCAGAGCAGGCGGCCGTCGTCCGGCGCGTAGGCTCCGATCATCCCGCTGCCGGCGCTGAGGATTTCGGTGCGGCCGTTGTTTTCAACGACAAGCGGGGTGCTGAAGGAAAACGTGCTGCGGACCTCCTGCTCCCGAGGGGTGCGCCAGGCGACGCTGCCGTCCTTGGTGTGAAGTGCGACGACAGTCGGGTCGGAGGCGGCGTCGGCATTGAAAACCAGCAGGTCGTCGACAAGGACCGGCGAGCCTCCGTTGCCGTGGACGGGCTGGTATCGGATCTGCTTTTTCCAAAGGACTTCGCCATCCGCCAGGCGCAGGGCCGCGGTGCCCATGTGACCGTAGTGGACGTAAACGATGTCACCGCCAATCACGGGCGTGGAGCTGGACAGGCTGTTTTTGCCATGCATGGCGGCGGTTTCCTCATCCGATGGGGTGAAGAGGTCCACATTCCAAACCGGTTTGCCCGTCACGACATCGAGCGCGAAGGCGCTGAGGATGGTCGCGTCACCCTTTTTCCGGCCGCCGGTGAGGATGATCTTGCCGGAAGCGATCACCGGTGAGGACCAGCCATGGGCTGGCAACGCAACCTTCCATGCGACACCGGTTTCCGGGCTCCACTCCGTCGGGCCGGGTCCCTCGGCGAGACCTTGGCCGGTAGGACCGCGGAACTCGGGCCAGGTGTCGGCCGCAAGGGCGAAGGCCGAGAATGATCCGGCGAGGCTGGCGATCAGGAGGTGCGGAGATTTTCCGGAACTTATCATGGCGGGGAAACTGAAGGGCGGATCCGGGGAAGTCAACGGCGTCGGGCAATCCGGGGCTGTCATCTGGGAATCGGAAATGTTTTTGCAGACGGGCTGCCGATCGGGAAGGATCAGCATTGCTCCGCGCGATTTCAAACCATGACACTCCGCACGATTTCCCGTCTTTCCCGGATAATTCTCCTCGGCTCTTCTCTCTCGGCCGAAGACCTGATCGTCGCCGATTTCGAAGGGGACGACTTCGGTGATTGGAAGGTGACGGGAGACGCCTTCGGCCAAGCTCCCGCGCGAGGTGCCTTGGAAGGGCAGATGCCGGTCGAAGGGTTCCGGGAGAGGGGATTCGTGAACGGCTATCACGGTGGCGACGACCGCACCGGCAAGCTGGTCTCTCCGCCATTCGAGATCGGGCGCAAGCATCTCAACTTTCTGATCGGAGGCGGCGGCTTCCCCGGCGAAACCTGCATCAACCTCGTCGAGAACGGCAAGGTCGTCCGCACCGCCACGGGACCCAACCGCCGGCCCGGCGGCAGCGAGCGGCTCGCATGGGAGGGCTGGGACGTTTCCGAACTGATCGGCCGCAGCGTCTCGGTCGAGATCGTGGATTCCAGAAAAGGCTCCTGGGGGCATCTGACCATCGATCACCTCGTCCAAAGCGACACACCGGCTTCGCTGTCGATCCGGCAGGAGTTCGTCATCGACCAGCGCTATCTGATCTGGCCGGTCAGCCTCGATACAGGTGAGAAGCGGCGTTTTTTCCTGACGCTCGACGGGGAGAAGGAACCGTTGGCGTACTCGGACATCTGCCTTTCCAACAATCCCGACTTCTGGGTGTTCACGGATCTCGCGGCCCACCAGGGCCGCACGTTGACGGTCACTGGCAAGATTCCCGGCGGACTCGCGGAGGCATGGGGGCAAGTCGCGATCAGTGCCACATTCCCCGGAGAGGACCGGATTTATCGCGAACCACTACGACCGCAGTACCATTTCACCAGCCGGCGTGGCTGGCTCAACGATCCCAACGGCCTGGTCTGGAAGGACGGCACGTGGCACCTTTTTTATCAGCACAATCCGTATAACCACGGCTGGGACAACATGCACTGGGGACACGCCACCAGCGATGACCTGTTCCGCTGGAAGGAACAGCCGCCGGCCCTGTTTCCGGACGCGGAAGGTTACATGTATTCGGGCTCGGGAGTTGTCGTCCCGAAGGAACAGACCACCCTGCCGGTCGAGGGCGCGAGCGCGCTGGTCCTCGCTTACACCGCCGAGGGAACTCGCAGCTTCCTACCAGGCCGCAAGACCGAACAGGCGATCGCGATCAGCAACGATGGCGGGAAAACCTTCCAAAAATTTTTGGGCAACCCCGTGCTCCCCCACGAGATCGCCGAGAACCGCGATCCGAAAATCTTCTGGCACGCCCCGTCCCGACACTGGGTCATGCCTTTGTTTCTCGATGGAAACGACTTCGGCCTCTATATCTCGCCGGATCTGGTGAAGTGGGAAAAGACGGATGAATATCAGATTCCCGGCGACGCCGAATGCCCGGACCTGTTCGAGCTCGCGGTCGATGGCGATCCTAACAACACCCGCTGGGTGGCCTGGGGGGCGAAAGGCAAGTATATGCTCGGCAGCTTCGACGGCCGCGAGTTCACCGCGGAAAGCGGCCCCCACCGCCACTACTTCGGCAGCGCGTATGCCGGCCAATCGTACGACAACGCCCCCGGCGGCCGACGCGTTCACATCGGCTGGATGCGAGATGCCGGGGCCGGTCTGCGAGGCGCGCCATTCAACCAGCAGATGACCCTGCCAATGGATTTCACGCTGCGGACCCGCGGTGGCGGTATCCGCTTGTGGGCCGAGCCGAGCGAGGAGATTGCCACCTTGCGGGAGGAAACCGAAGAGTGGCAGGACCTCGTGATCGCTCCCGGCGACAAGGATCCGCTGGCCGATTTCGCAGGCGGGCAGTTCGAAGTCGAGGCCGTGATCGATGCGGATTCGGACGCGGCTGAGGCGGGTTTCAGGATTTTTGGAGAGTATCCAGCGGTCTGGAAGAAGGCGGATCAAAGCTTTACCGGTGTGGAAGGCTCGGTGGCTCCGGACGATGGAAAACTCCACATCCGTGTGTTTGTCGATACCGTCTCGATGGAAGTATTCGTGAACGGCACCTACACCAGCCGCTATCTCCGCCAGACGCCGGGACTCGAGCCGGTGCGCATCGTGGCAGACGGCGGGGCAGCGCGATTCGATTCACTGAAGATCCACACTCTCCGCCCGGTCTGGTAACTCACTGCGCCGTCGCCGCACAGAGCGAAGACCTGCGGTAGGCGAGGTAGGCGCAGCCCGCGGCCGTGAGAAGGAACATCAGGGCGAGAGCGGCGATCCACCCGAGCGTGGTGAGCAGGCCGGTGGCGGGGAGGGCGGGGAGGATGGAAATGACGGCCGCCACCAAGCCGATCGCAATGGCCCAGAGGATGAATTGCCGGGTTTCGCGGAAAATGAGGGAGCGGATGACTTTCCGGGGAATGCCGATCTGGTGGAGCTGGGTGAATTCGTTGCGCCGCTCGGCGAGGTTGCGGGCGGTGACGAGGCCGAGGCCGGCGGCTCCGAGGATGACACCGAGGCCGCCGAGGACGTTGAAAATGGAGATATAGGTATTTTCGACGCTGTTGAAGGCGGCGAGGCGATCGGCAGTGGTCGCGACGGTGGCGCCGAGATCGGTTAGGGACCGTTGGAGAATGCCACGGGTTTCTGTTAGGTCGCCGCGCGCTTCGGCCAGGAAAAGCCGGTATCCGCCGGTGGACGGAAAGCGCTCGAGGAAGCTCTGCTCGTCCACGATGAAGCTGCCTTGGAAGACGCTGCCTTCCAGAGCGCCCGCGATTTCCACGGGAAACGTCGTACCTTTTTCATCGGTATAGTCGATGGTGTCGCCGGGTTTTTTCTTCAGGACCCACAGGAGGGTGGTTTCATCAATGAAGGCACGGAGGGTGCCGCCGTCGCCTCCGCGGAGAGCGGCCCAAGTGGGTTCGATGCCGGGGGCGGTGGACTTGATGGAAAAGGAACCGCGTTGTTCCAGGACGGCGGTGTTGGTGGCGAGGAGACGCGGCTGGGTGACCGAGTTGAGATTGAAACAGGAGGCGTCGTCGCCGGTGCCGACACGGAACGGGAGGACATCGCCGAGCTTTTCGCGCTGGCCTCCGAGGTTGAGGATGTCGGCGGTGGAGCCGGAGGCGGAACTGCGGTGGACGGCGGAGGTGGTCTCGATCCAGAACGCGAAGCCGCCGGTGCCGCTGGAACGGTCCTGCCAATCGTCGCCGCCGTGTTTCTGAAAGGCGGTGACCGATACGACGAGGAAAAGGCCGGCGGCGAGACTGCCGACAACGACCAGCGAGCGGGTCGGCCGGCGCGCGCCGTTGAGGGCGGCGAGGCGGGGAAGTGCGAGTCCTCCGGCACCGGCTTTTTGCGAGCTCCGGAGGAAGATGAGGAAGATGGCGAGACCGGTGACGAGGAAGGAGAAGCCAGCGATGAAAAACGCGATTTGCGGTCCGATGGCCGTGGAGGCGGCCAAGGCTCCCAAGCCTAGAACGGCGGTGGCCGGAGCGATCCAGCGTGCGCGGGACTTTCCGGATCGGATGATTTCCTCGGTGCCGGTTTCGAGGCGGAGATTGGCGGAGCGTTTCGCTTGGCGGCGGGTGACGAGCCAGATGGTGATCATCATCAGCAGGACGAAACCGGCCGCGCCGCCAATGATCGAAGCAGGTGCCGCGTGGAAGCGGAACAGGCTTTCCTCCCCGCGGTTCCAAATGGATTCAAGAAAAAGGAGCAGCCCGCGGGTGTAGCCGAGGGCGAGAAGGGCACCCAGGGCGCTGCCGAGCGTGACGACGGCGAGACCCTCTAACAGACGCCAGCGGAGGATCTTTTTCGCCGGGACTCCGAGAGCGGCGAGCAGGCCGGACTCGTGGTTGCGCTGCTCGACATTGAAGCGGAACAACATGGCTGTTAGAGCGACGGCCGCCAGGATGAGGAAGAATGACATGCTCAGGAAAAGGCTGGCGATATCGACGGGCGAGGCCGACGCGCGGCGGCTTTCGGCACCGAGGTCCTGAACGAGGAGGCCGGCGTCGGTGGGTTCGAGGGCGCCAAGAATGCGGGACTCGAGGTCCGGGGTGTCGGCGGGGAGTCGCAGCGAAGTGGTGTTTCCCCAGCGGTTGCTCCACATTTCGCGGGCGGCATCGTGATGGATGAAGGCTTTCGGAGTGCCGCGGTGCTCGTCCCAATAGGTCTCGTCCTTGTCGCGGATGCGGCTGAGGTCGAGCGGCAGGCCGGGCGTCCAGTCTGCCGAGCTGTCGGCCTCGGCGATGCCGGGAAAGTCTGGCATCCAGAGCCTGTCGGCGGCGGCTCCTTCCAGCGGGATGACGCTATGCACGGTGAAGCCGGAGGATTTTTCGACGAGCCGGTTGCCGCTGCCGAGCGTGTAGTAGCGGAGCGTGACGGTATCGCCGGCTTTCGCGGACAGGTCCTCAGCTTCCCACGAGTTGAGAACGATCTCATCCTTCGCGAGGTCGTCCGGGAGGAAATCGACGTCGGAGGGATCGGTGCCGGAGACCATCGAGTAAGGGGTTTCCTTACCATTGGCAGCGATGGTGTTAGACAGGTAGGTGAGGACCGGGCTGGCCTCAGGGAAGAGGGCGCGGAGCTTCTCCTCGATCCCGCTGGGGAGGAAAATTCGGTCGGTGCGGATCTCGATGGCGGCGGAGAGCGGGATTTCCTGAAGCGAAAGACCGTAGTCGGCGAGTTGGGCGGAGTCGCGGATGAGCGCGGTGGCCTCGGTGGCCGTGATCGTGTTCCGGAAGAGCAGGAGATTCGCGCGGTCCGGGCGCTCGATGGCTTCGCCAAGACTGTCGATAGGCAGGAAGATGGCGGGGGCGGGGAGCTGGGTCGCTTGAAGGTTGAAGCGGCCCATGGCTTCGTCCTCGCGAATCGCGCCGACGGTGCCGCGGATCGTGATCAATTCCTCGGGCTCGCCGGAAAGCGGGGCGTCGCGCGAGGCGAGGCCGGGCTTGGCGAGGCGTATGACGAGCGTGTCGCCGGGGGAAAGATCGAGCGTGCGGGCGAGCTCCCGGTTGATCGCCCACGAATTCTCATCGAGCGGCGGGGGAGCGGTTTCTCCGGCGGAAAATGCCCAGAATGCCGGGGTGACTCCGAACAGATTCACCTGGCCGGTCGATCGGCCGTCGGGGGTATCGACCTGGCTTTGGAGCTGCAGGACTGGCGCGACCTTGTCGGCAAGGCCGAAGTCATCGGCCAGGCCGGCGCGGAAAAAGTTCTCGCCGCCGGCAAGGACGAGGGTGGTGCGGCCGGTCCGTTGCTCGGCGATCTGGCGGAGGGTGGATTTGACCGAGTCCCCGGCAAAAAGCGCCCCTAAGAGAACCATCGCGCCGAGGGCGGAGCCGAGCAGAACGCCGAGATAGGCGCCGCGGTAGTGGTGCAGGCCGCGGACGATGAAGGTGCTCGTTTTCAACGAAGTTTGCGAGTTTTCAGTTTTCAGTTTTCAGCTGTTGGAGACTGCCGCCGCGGAGCTCGAGGGTTTTTCCCATGCGCTTGGCGAGGTCGGCGTTGTGGGTGACGACGAGGAGGGTGACGCCCTGGCTGCGGTTGAGGTCGAGGAGGAGGTCGGCGACGGTGTCGGTGGAGGTCGGGTCGAGCGAGCCGGTGGGTTCGTCGGCGAGGATGAGCTTGGGCCGGTTGATGAGGGCGCGGGCGACGGCGGTGCGAAGTTTTTCGCCGCCGGAAAGTTGCCAAGGGAGGTGGTCGAGGCGCTGGCTGAGACCGACGGTTTCGAGCAGTTCGCGGGCGCGCTTTTCGGTTTCGGCGGCGGGTTCCTGCCAATCGCCGGCGAGGCGGGGGACGAGGACGTTTTCGAGGACGGTGAGCTGGGGAAGCAGGTGCTGCTGCTGGAAAATGAAGCCAAGCGAGTGGTTGCGGAAGGCGGCGGCTTGTTCCTCCGAGAATTTCGAGATGTCCTGATCGCCGATTGTGATCGAGCCGGAGGTCGGGCGGTCCAGCGCTCCGAGGAGATTGAGCAGGGTCGATTTCCCGCAGCCGGAGGGGCCGATGATGGCGGCGGTTTCGCCATCTGCGAGAGTGAGGTCGAGGTCGGTGAGGACGTGGATGTTCTCGCCGGGGGTTTCGTAGGTTTTGGAGAGTTTTTCGACGGAGATCATGGTGGAAGAGGTGCCGAGTGCCGAGTGAGAAGTGCCGGGTGGGGGAACTAGCGGAGGACGTTCCAGCGTTTGGCTTTGACCTCGAAGGTGGGGAGGGTGCCCGCGGCGGCGGAGGTGACTGGGATGCGGAGGGTGAAGGTGGAGCGGAGTGTTTGGGCGAGGGCGGCGGCGGTTTCTTCGGAGGCTTCGACGGTGAGGCGGAGTTCGGAGAGGGCGGGGCGCGGGTCGATTTCGACCTGATACTCGCCGATATCCGGGAATGCGCGAACAATCGCGTCGATGGAGCTCGGATGGATGTTGATACCGCGGATGACGACCATGTCGTCGGTGCGGCTGAGGACGCCGCCGCGGAGGGCGAAGTGATCGCCGTGGGGGACGGGATGAACCAAGTCGCCGGTGCGGTAGCGGAGCAGCGGCGAGCCGTGGCGACCGAGGGTGGTGAGGACGAGTTCGCCGGTGTCGCCGTCGGCTGCGGGATTTCCGGTGTCGGGATCGATGACTTCGCAGAAGTACGACTCGTGGCGTAGCAGGAGCAGATCGGGATCGTCTTCGTCGCTGACGGAGACCGGGCCGATCTCGGTCATGCCGTGGTGGTCGTAGACCCGGGCATTCCAAGCGGCCTCGATGCGGGCGCGGACGGCGGGGACGGATCCGCCGGGTTCGCCGCAGACGATGATTTTGGTGATGCCGAACGAGCCGACTGGAAGGCCGGTTTTTTCGCCGACTTCGGCGAGGCGGAGGGCGTAGGTGGGGGTGCAGCAGAGGACGGTGGAGCGGCTGCGCTGGAGCAGGTGGAGGCGGTCTTCGGAGGAAAGCCCACCGCCGGGGACGGCACGGACGCCCATGCGGGTGGCGGCTTCGAAGCCGGCCCAGAAGCCGAGAAAGGGGCCGAATGAGAAGGGGAAAAAGGCGGTGTCGCCCGATTTCACGCCGGCGCCGCGCCAGACCCATTCCCAGTTGTCGAGGATCCAGATCCAGTTGCCGGGGTCGTCGAGCCAGATCAGCGGCTTGCCGCGGGTGCCGCTGGTCTGGTGGAAGCGGTGGTAGCTAGCGAGCGGGAAGGAGTGCGTGCTGCCGTAGGGTGGATGCCGTTCGTGGTCGGCTGCGAGCTCGTCTTTGGTGGTGAACGGGACCGTGACGGAGAAGTCGGCGAGGCTGGTGAAGTCGGCGAGGCTGCCGAGTTTGCTCTGATAGAAGGCGTTCGCCGGGAGGATGGCGCGGATCAGTTCGTTGAGTTTGGAGAGCTGGTGGGGCATGGGAACAAT
>JBBSJY010000161.1:0-10769 GCA_038256845.1 Verrucomicrobiales bacterium
ACCGCCTCGATTACAAATCCAGGCCGGGGCGGGCTAGCGGAGCACTTTCAGTTTGCCGACACCGTAAACCGCATCATCGCCCAACTCTTCCTCGATGCGGAGGAGCTGGTTGTATTTTGCGATCCGATCCGAGCGGCTCATCGAACCGGTCTTGATCTGGCCCGCGTTGGTGGCGACGGCGATGTCCGCGATGGTCGAATCCTCCGTCTCACCCGAGCGGTGCGAAATCACGGCGGTGTAGGAGTTTTCCTTGGCCATCTCGACCGCATCGAAGGTCTCGGTAAGCGAGCCGATCTGGTTCACCTTCACGAGAATCGAGTTCGCAACTCCGAGAGAGATACCCTTTTTGAGGAAATCGACATTGGTGACAAAGAGATCGTCACCCACCAGTTGGGTCTTCGCACCCATGCGGTTGGTGAGCACTTTCCAGCCGTCCCAGTCATTCTCGTCGCAGCCATCCTCGATCGAGATGATCGGATACTTGGCTTGAAGGGCCTCGTAGAACGCCACGAGTTCTTCCGCGCTTTTGACTGATCCGTCGGACTTATGGAAAACATAGGCCCCCTGCTTTTTGTCGTAGAACTCGGAAGAGGCAACATCGAGTGCGATGGAGATGTCCTCGCCCACCTTGTAACCGGCCTTCTCGATCGCTTGGCAGATGACGCCGAGGGCATCGTCGGCGCTGTCGAGTTTCGGAGCGAATCCGCCCTCGTCGCCCACGGCGGTCGAGAGACCGCGATCATGGAGAACCATTTTCAAGTTATGGAAAACTTCGGCACCATAGCGGAGCGACTCGCGGAACGTCGGGGCCCCGATCGGCACGATCATGAATTCCTGGAAATCGATCGGCGCGTCGGAATGCGAACCGCCGTTGATGATATTCATCATCGGCACGGGAAGCACTTTGGCATTCGGGCCGCCGAGATATTTGTAAAGGGGGATGCCCAATTGGGATGCCGCGGCCTTGGCCACGGCAAGTGAAACTCCGAGAATGGCGTTCGCGCCGATTTCCTTTTTGGTGGGAGTGCCGTCGAGCGCGAGCATGGTCGCATCGATCGAGGCCTGCTCGGTGGCACAGAATCCGAGCAGCGCCGGCGCGAGCTTGGAGTTGACGTTTTCGACCGCTTTCAGAACGCCTTTCCCGAGATAACGTTTCCTGTCGCCATCGCGGAGTTCGACAGCTTCGTGTTCACCGGTGGAAGCGCCGGAAGGAACCGCCGCGCGGCCGATCGCTCCGCCTTCAAGATGCACATCGACCTCGACGGTGGGATTGCCACGGGAATCGATCACTTCGCGGCCGCGGATTTCAACAATGGTGGTATAGTCCATTCTGTTAGTTACGTATAGGTGTGGTGTTTGAAAGTTCAGGGATTGTAGGGCCGGATCGAGCGGATCGTGAGGGTTTTCATCGTTTCGGACACCGCGTCGCGGACCTCCACGGTTTCGCCCGGCCCGCGCCCGAGGAGGGCCTTGCCCACTTCGGACAGATAGGAAACGGTCTTGGTATCCGGATAGGAATCCCATGCGCCAAGAACGGTCATGACGATTTCCTCTCCGGCTTCGTCGGTAAGAGTCACGATTGTGCCGATGTTGATTTTCATCGCGTCGGAGCCTTTGAAATCCGTTCCGCGGGCGCGGCTGATGTCCTGTTCGAGCTCGCCTTTGCGGCGCATGAGGACTTTCTGCAAATCCTTGGAAGATTTGTATTCGAAGTTCTCGCGAAGATCGCCGTAGGAGCGGGCGATTGAAATATCTTTGGTGTTCTGCGGGATGCGCACGCGAATGAGATCGTCGAGTTCGGCCTTCTTTTTCTCGAGGCTTTCCCATGAAACGAGGAGCGCCTCCTCGCGCTTCTTGGTATGGGCGCCACTCACCAGTTCCGCCGTTTCGGGACGGACCCGGATGATGCGCGCCATGAGAGACTTCTTCTCGAGATCGCCGAAAACCGGGCAATCCAGCAACCGCCGGGCAAAATTGCGGGACTCGTTGACGTCCATGATCCCCACCAGATCGGTCAGCAGCGCCTTGTCGTCATTGAGCAAGGTCTGGAGGCGGGAAGTCTTGCGCGGGCCGTCGGAAAGATGGTCGTTCTCCAATAGATTGAGAATGGATGCGCCGACATCCGCGCTGAAAACCTCGCTGGCCGCGGATTTCCGCTCGCGGCAAACCCAGATCAGGGCGTCCGGACCCAGAGCCCGGCGGGCAAGGGCGGAACGCAGGTGATCGGCAAGTTCCGGCATGCCACCCCGGTCCAGCAGGATCCGCGCGATTTCCGTCACCCCCCGGGCACCCACCCGGTCGAAGACCTGCACGATCTTCTCCACCCATTCGTCGCCGAATGCGGTGGGAAACGCCTCGTAAATGGCACGTTGCCGGCCCGATGGAAGCGCCCCCGCCTCATCGGCCAGACGGAGCGGCTCTGCGGTGAGAATCAGGTCCGATAAGCGAACCGCGGTGGGATCCAGCTCCAAGGCTTTTGAGGAACCGATGACCTCGTCCCTAGCGGCGACCAGTTGGAGAGCTTGGCCGAGTTGGACGCGGGCGGCTTTTTTGGCTCCTTCGTCGATGTCGCTGAGAAGGCGCGCAAGCGCTTCCGTATCGGTTTCAAAGGCTCCGATGTCGGAGGCGATGGCCTCCAGCGCCCGGATCATCCCCTTGATATCCCGGGCCGCTTCGAAATCGGCGACCATGGCCTGGGCGGGAGTCTGATCGCCCTCGCGAAGAATAATCGGCTCGGTCCGTTTGGTTGGAACGACCGCCAAACGGCTCTCACGGAGCGCCTTTTTCGTCGAGTCCCACCATTTCTTGAAACCCGCTTCCGGGATCACGGTACCCGAGAGTTCCTTCTCAAGCGCGTCGCCGGTCATCGTGCCGCCGTGGCTCTGGAGCAGGTGGACGACCATCGCGATGGGATCGTCCTTGGATAGCTTTCGGAGTTCTTCGAGCTGCTCGATTTTTTTTGCCCGGAAATCGTCGTCCGGGATCCATTCCGTCCGTTGGAAAGCGAACTGGAGCTCCATCGCCTGATCCGGGGATTTCTCGAAATCAATGGTGATTTTCTTCGCCGGCAAATCCCAGTCGACCACCTTGCCCGCTCCGAAAGATTTGTGAATACAGAAATTTCCGGGAGCCAATTGGGAAAGGCGCTCGCCGACAGGTTTGGGAATGCGGCCGGCTTCAACCAGCTTCGCCACGTCAGGATGCATGCGGCGGAAGATGGGAAGAAGGTATTGAAAACGCAAGGTATTCCCGGCAGAAATCTGGCCGGAAACTTTCAATCACGATCCCGGGGCGCTCGGAGGGACCACCCGCGGACGCGGCGGCCGCAACGGTGTGGTGCGATCTTCCATCGCGTGATCCAAGCCCCGCCGGAGGGCGCAAACACGCCGCCTCCAGTCACGTGGAACCTTCCTGAAATCGCTGCCATTTTCGAATTCCCCTTCATAGAGGACCTTGTTCTCCGGGCTGCGAATGACCACCTTGTAGAGTTCCCCATCGCGGCGAATGACTGCGCGGCCTTCGTCAGTGGAAAAGCTGGCCTCGCGGGACGGGCTGTAAGTGATCACCCGCATCGGAGTTTTTTCGTCAGGCAGCATGACGGATTCCGCGACCTTGCCGATGAATCCATCCTCGCCCTCCGGCGCCTCGCCCAGCGTCAGGGTGGCGGTCACCGGCTTGCCTTTGCGGAACGCCGAAAGCTCGACCTTTTCGCCCGGCTTTGCGTGTCGCAGCAGAGTGGCGAGTTGGGCCTCGTTGATCAGCATCTGGTCGCGGTATTTCCACAGGACGTCGAATTTCTGAAGACCCGCGCGCGCGGCGGGGCCGTCCTCGTCCAGCCGGTCGATCACAAAACCGACTCCGGGGGGCAAAAGGGGAAGATGCGAGGTGGTTGTCTCATCCGGCTTCGCCACATGGAGCCCCAGCCATGCCTGCGGAGGACGGGAATAGGTCGCAGGTGGCTGCGGAGCCTCGCCCGCCACTCCCCGAAGGAGTGAAACCAGTAGGAAATATATGATGTAACGGCTCGCCATTTCAGAATGCGGTGACTGGCATCAGAACCACTTCGTCGCGAGGTTGCGTGACTCGGACGACAATTCCCGTCCGCCCGTCGCGAAGGCTGCTTTCCTCGATCACCCGGATCCGGACCGCTTTCATCGCGGTTCCGTCGGGATCGGAGGTCCAGCCCTCGGCGGTCATTTCCTCGATATGATCGGACTCGCCCACCAGCACGATGTCGGTTCCCGAGAAATCGGTTGCAGGAAGATCGGCGACGGGGCCGACTCGTCCGGCATCGGTCACCAGGTGTGCAATGATGACCGCAGCCGCGGCGATCGCGGTGGGCACCAGCCACCCCCAAGATGGTTTCGCTTTGATTGCAGGACGATCCTCGCTGACAGCGGGGGCGGCCAACTCGTCAAGCATTTCCTCAATGGTGCGCTGACCCTCAACGCTGAGGGCGGCTGGCATCAACCGGGACAATGCGGCTTCGATGGAGTCAGGCGCTTGCATGGCGGTCCTCCTTCACTCGGCGCAGTTCGTGGGCAAGTTGTTCCAAAGCATAACGGTATCGCGACGCGGCGGTGTTGGGGGAAATGGCAAGCGTTTCCGAGATCTGCATGAACGTCAGGCCACCCCAGATCTTCATCACCACCACTTCACGCAATTTCTGGCTGAGTCCTTGGACAGCCTCCCGGAGCACTTCCGCGTCCTCGTCATCCTCGAGGACAGGGTCCAGCCAGACGTCTTGGAAGTCGTTCAGGTAAACGACCGACTCCTCCCTCCTTCTCCGGCGCTTCTCGCTGCGATGGTGGTTCAGCCCGCAAAACCGGATGGTGGAAAAGACCAGGGGCAGGTCGGGCGGGGCGGTGGAGTTTTTCTCCGCTTGGTAGTGCCAAAGCCGCACAATCGCTTCTTGCACAAGATCCTCCGCATCCTCCCGGCAAGAACTCCAGCCGCGCGCGAAAAGCAGCAGCCTCGGGCCGCACTCCGCCAGCCACTGTTTCCATTCCGTTGCCAGGTGTTCGCTCACTCGCCCAATAAATACCGTCCGCCGTTCCATTTGTCTCCTAAATTGGTGGATCCGGCTTTCTCGCGCGAAATGACGGTTTGCGCAGACGAATGCCCTCTCCGGCGGGTTTTGTTCCAATTGTCATAAAAACCTCCGCCGATTTCCATCAGGGCCTTCTGGATCTTTACGACGATTAGGATCTCCTACGAAGCGCACCACTACGAAGGGACGAACCACGGCTTCCACAACGACACCACCCCGCGCTACGACGAGGCGGCGGCGAAACTCGCGTGGGAACGCACGATCGCCTTCTTCAACAAGCGGTTGAAGGGCTGAACGGAGGTGCCGGGTCGCTCAATCCACGAACCGGATTTTGCCGGGAACGGAAGGGCGGCCCATGGCCATCGCCTCGTGCTGCTCGTCGGTGCAGGCCGAGTCGATCGGCGCATCGGGAGCCACATCGCTCGGCACCGTGTAGCCGTTCCCAACGAGCCAAGTCTCCACCTCTTCGCCGCTGATATCCGGCAACATCTGACCGTCGATCTCCACGCAGGGTGAAAGCGGCTGCCCGCTGCGCTGCTCCATCTCCCAGCGGAACGCCGGATTCTTGATGATGTCCTTTTCCTCGAATTCGAGGTCGTATTTCCGCATGATCGCGCGGATTCCTTCGCTCCAGCCACAAAAGGTTTTGAGATAGGCGGTGATTTTCGGCTTTGGTTTGCTCATGTTCTTGGGTCGGTTGCCCGGACCCTAGGTGCCGACCGCCCCTTCCGCAAGCCATCGCTGGGGACAAACGCCCATATCGTTTTCATATGACCGAGGGAATTTCGGCGCGGCGTGCGGCTTCCGCTCGAATCTTGTGATGGCCAAGCGAGATGGATTCGCCAATTCTCGGAGCGGTCACCAGTCGCTCCGATGGGTGCCATCCCCTCTTCCGACTCATGCAACCATTCGTCAAGATTCTCGCCCTCCTGCTGGTCCTCCTGAGCATCGCCCTGATCCTCCCGGGAACCGCCGAATATGGCCAATACCTCGCGATCGCTTCCTTGGTCGTGGCAGTCGCCCTTCTGCTCACCTGCCTTGCCGGAGCGGCCCCCGCGGCACCATCCGGCAAAGCTCCGGTGGCGGAAGCGGTGAAACCCCCGCCTCCCGCGGCGTCCGGCAATCAGGCCCAAACGGAATTGATCACCCTGTTGGGGGTTTTCCAGGAAAAGGGACGTTTCGTCGATTTCCTCATGGAGGATATCACGCCCTTCAACGACGCGGAGGTAGGAGCGGTTGCCCGTTCCGTCCATCAGGGTTGCAGGGCAGCCTTGAAAGAGCACTTTCAGATCGAGCCGATCAGCAAGGAGCCCGAAGGCGCTCCCATCACCGTGCCAGCCGGCTACGCGGCCGATGAGTTCAGGCTCGTGGGGAATCTCACGGGCGAAGCTCCCTTCGAGGGCAAGGTCGTCCACAAGGGCTGGCGCGCCACCTCGGTGAAGATCCCGCGCGCCCTCCACTCGGACAAGGGCCGCCTGCCAGCCATCGCACCCGCCCAGGTCGAAATCTAATCAGGCTTTCCGAACAAGCGATGTTCCGGATGAACGGGCGTGATGAATCGTCGTCATCCAACGGAATCGTCAACACCGTCCTACAATGACCCCTCAATTCAGCCTCGGAATCGATCTCGGGACCAGCAACAGCGCCATCGCGATCGCCGATTTCCGGACAGGTCAGATCTCACTGGTCGATATCACCCAGCTTCTCGCCCCAAACCGGATCGGCGAGCTCCCGACGCTGGCCTCGGCACTCTACCTTCCCCATCCGCAGGAATTTAGCGAACAAGACGTGAGGGTGCCTTGGGGAGAAGGCGCGGGCATCATCGGCCAGTTCGCCCGCGAGCACGGGACGCTGGTTCCCGACCGGCTCGTGACCTCCGCCAAGTCCTGGCTTTCAAATCCGCACGTCGATCCGCGTCAGCCAATCCTCCCATGGGGCTCCCAGGCGGTCGAAAACAAGCTCTCACCATTCGAATGCTCCCGCCGCTATCTGACCCATCTCAAGGATGGTTTCCTCCACGCCGAAGCCACCCGGGGCCGTTCGTGGGACCTTTCACAGGGACAAATCGTGCTGGCCGTGCCTGCCTCGTTCGATGAAGTGGCGAGAAACCTCACCCACGAGGCCGCCGAAGCCGCGGGATTGCAAAACGTGGTCTTGTTAGAAGAACCGCAGGCCGCCTTTTACGCATGGACCGCACAATCGGGCAAAGACTGGCGGACGCAGGTCAATCCGGGCGACATCATCCTGGTCTGCGACGTCGGCGGGGGCACGGCGGACTTCAGCCTCATCGCCATCGCATCCGCCGGCGGCGAGCTCGCGCTGGAACGGATCAGTGTGGGAGAGCACCTCTTGCTGGGCGGTGACAACATGGACCTCGGGCTCGCCTACACCCTGCGCGCCCAACTTGAAAACGAAGGGAAAGCCATCGATGACTGGCAATTCCTTTCCCTGATCCACGCTGCGCGAGCGGCGAAAGCCAGCCTGTTTTCGGACCCTGCGACCCAAGAGGTATCGGTGACCATCCCATCCCGCGGTTCCAGCCTTTTCAGCAGCAGCGTCTCCACTTGGCTGGACCGCGCGACACTTGAACAAGTGGTGCTCGACGGCTTTCTGGCGATGACGCCGGTGACCGAAATGCCCGCTGAAACCGGCGGAACGGCGGTGCAGGAGTTTGGCCTGCCCTATGCGTCCGATCCGGTGATCAGCAAGCACCTTGCGAGGTTTCTTACCCGCAGTTTGCAGAACGTGAAGTCCAGCGAGGCGCTCACCGCCTTGGTCGGAGACCCATCGGGAACTTATCTCAAACCCAGCGCGGTCCTATTCAATGGCGGAGTTTTCAAAGCAGCGCCCATTCGCCAGCGTGTGATGGATCTCCTCGCATCTTGGAACGACGGCGAGTCCGTCCGCGCCTTGGAGGGCGATGAACCCGATCTCGCGGTGGCCAAGGGTGCGGCATTCTACGGACAAAACCGCGCCACCGGGCATGGCGTTCGCATCAAAGCCGGCACCGCGCGATCCTATTATATCGGCCTCGGGTCATCGATGCCAGCGGTTCCCGGTTTCAAGCCGCCGGTCAAGGCCCTCTGCGTGGTGGCGCAGGGGATGGAGGAAGGAACCCATTGCCTGATCGAAGGCCGCAAGTTCGGCCTGGTCACCGGCAAACCGGCGAGTTTCAGATTCTTTTCATCCGAGATCCGCGGCGGCGACACGGCCGGGCAGGTGCTCCCCGATGCCGAGCGTGAGCTTGAGGAAACCAGCCGCATTGAAGTCAACCTTCCGGCCGTGGGAGGGTTTGTGGAAGGCCAGGTGATCCCGGTGGAGATGGGCACGGTCGTCACCGAAATGGGAACACTCGAACTGTGGATGGTTCACGCCGCCACCGACCACAAGTGGAAAGTGGAATTCCAGGTTCGCACCGAATAGCAATTCATGGCGGGTCCGAAATTCAGCATCGGCATCGACCTCGGCACGACCAATTGTGCCATGTCATATGTTGGTTTGCAGTCGGAAGGGATCCTCTCTGAAATATTTCCAATCCCGCAGTGGGAAACCCTCGGGCGGCTGGCTGACGCACCCACCTTGCCCTCATTTCTATATCTGCCCACCGAGGCGGAGGCGGATCTTCTCGGCTCCGCGGCTCCGGGCTGGCTATGCGGGCGCTTCGCCCGCAGCCGGGCCGGCGAAACTCCGGGACGCGTCGCC
Source organism: Verrucomicrobiales bacterium (assembly GCA_038256845.1). Taxonomy (GTDB): domain Bacteria; phylum Verrucomicrobiota; class Verrucomicrobiia; order Verrucomicrobiales; family Akkermansiaceae; genus Luteolibacter. Next base: position 8,753 of record JBBSJY010000161.1, read on the forward strand.
CATTCCGCCAAATCATGGCTCGGCCACCATGCCGTCGATCGCAGCGCCGCGTTTTTGCCTTGGGGCTCGGAGGAGCTCCCTCATGACAGGAAAATCTCTCCCATCCGCGCTTCGGCCCTGCTTCTCAACTTCCTGCGAGGCGCGTGGGACACCCGCTTTGCGGCCGATGGCGCGGAATACCGTTTCGACGCGCAGGAGATCACGATCACGGTGCCCGCTTCATTCGATGCCGTGGCGCAGCGTCTGACCCTCGACGCGGCATCGGAAGCGGGTTTTCCCGGAACCGTCCGTTTGTTAGAAGAGCCGCAGGCGGCATTCTATAGGTGGCTGGAAGTGCACACCGACCCGGAAGCACTCTGGAGCCAGTTGCCGGATCGCCCGGGAAATGCGCGCCATGTCCTGGTGGTCGACATTGGCGGAGGCACCTCCGACTTCAGTCTCTTCGAGATCCGAAGGCAAACGGGCTCGCCACTGCCCGCGATCCGCCGGGTGGCAGTGAGCGACCATCTTCTGCTAGGCGGCGACAACATCGACCTGGCCATCGCCCACCTGCTCGAACCGCGTTTCGCCGGAGATGATGAAACGCTTGCGGGCAGCCAGTGGCAGGAGCTCGTCGCCCGCTGTCGCGATTTGAAGGAACGTTGCCTCGCGACGGAAGGCGATCCGGCGGAAGAGTTCGATATCATCCTGCCCGGCCGGGGCTCGAATCTGTTCGCGGGAAAACTCTCTGCCCGGGTCGCCCGTGGGGAAGTGATGTCGATTCTGCTAGAAGGGTTCTATCCCGACTGCGCCTCCGACGCCTCCCCCAATGAAGCCGCCGCGGCCTTGAGGGAATGGGGCTTGCCGTATGCGGCGGACAGCGCGATCACCCGCTATCTGGCTAACTTCCTGCGCGATCTTCCTCCCTCCGATGGAGTTCTTTTCAATGGCGGGTCACTTTACCCGCAGGCTCTGCGGAACCGCCTCCTCGATCAGATCGCCGGTTGGCAGGAGGAACAGAGGCCACATGTGCTCGACAACCCCGAGCCCGATCTCGCGGTGGCACGGGGCGCCGCACGGTTCGGCGCCATTCTTCATCATCGCAGCGCCCGCATCGAAGCGGGGGCGGCCCGTTCCATTTATCTCGAAGTTCACAAGCAGGCCAAGGGCGGCCGGCCATCCCTGGTGTGTGTCCTTCCCCGGGGGGCCGAGCCCGAAGTGGATTATGATATCAGTTTCCCAGGTCTCGAACTTCGCCTGAACCGGCCGGTCCGCTTCCAGACCTATTATTCTACACGGCACGACAATGATAAGTCCGGCGCACTGGTAACACTCGAACCGAACGGGTTCCATAAACTGCCCCCGCTTCAAACCGTCGCACGGCTCATGGACAAAAGCGCATCACCGGAAGGTGACCGGCTGCCGGTCCGTTTGACCGCCAAACTCACCGAGCTCGGATTGCTCCATCTGGAATGCGTCAGCGCGGATCCTGCAATCCGGCAAGCTTGGCCGCTCGCCTTCGACCTCCGGACGGGTGAAACCACCGCACAGGGCGGCGTGGTGGTGGGAGAGACGGATCCGGGAGTCGAATCCGGGGCCCTCGCAGCGGCGAAGGATCGCATTGTTTCCCTCTTCAGTTCGCACTCCGATCCCGCGGATCCGATCAGCGCCTCACGGCTGCTCAAGAATCTGGAAGCCATCTTCGACCTTCCGAAAGCGGAATGGAATCTGATGCTCATCCGTTCCCTCTGGGCCGCGCTCAAGCGCTGCTTTCCCTGCCGGGTGAATTCGCCGGACCATGAGGAGGCCTGGATGATTCTGGGCGGCTTTTTCCTGCGTCCCGGATTCGGTGCGGAGATGGACCCGCTGCGGCTGGACGATCTCTGGAGCGTCCACACCGACGGTCTCGCCCATCCGGGCAAGCGCGTCAAACTTCAGGAATACATTCTCTGGAGACGGGTCGCCGGAGGGCTGGGCCGCGAGCGGCAGCAAGCAATCCTCGAGGCGGAGATGCCAAAACTCCGTCAACAGAAAAACC
>JBBSJY010000162.1:0-10637 GCA_038256845.1 Verrucomicrobiales bacterium
GGCGGGATTTGGAGTGCGGCGGGAAGCGGAGCGCAACGCCGCCTTGGATTCTTGGGTGAGACGGGCCGTCAGGGATGATCCAAAGCGGTGTCGCCGCTGCGCTCTGCCACCGCAGTCCAAGTTTTGGAGTGCGGCGGGAAGCGATAGCGCCACGCCGCTTTGGATTGTTTGGGGGGGGCGGGGCGTCAGAGATGATCCAAAGCGGTGTCGCCGCTTCGCTCTGCCACCGCAGTCCAAGGGGGCTCCAGATGTCACCAGGTGTAATGGGCGGTGTAGGTGACGGTCTTTTCCCCGAACTCCATGGAGGCATCCTCGATCTGCCAGCGCCACAGGTGCTCGCGGACGAGATTCACCGCTCCGGCTGCTTGATGCGGGCGGGGACGTCTTTGATCTCGATGCCGGCCTTGGTGAGGGAGTCCCAGACGGTGAGGAGGCGTTCGAGGGGCAGCTTGCGGTCGGCCTCCAGCTCGAGTTTGCGACCCGGATTTTGTTTCTGATAGGCGCGCAGGTAGGAATCGAGCAGGCCTTCCGGGACGGCGAGGGAATCCAGCGAGATGTTCCCGAGGGCATCGACGGCGATGACGGAGCGCGTGTCGGCGATCGTGTCAGAGGGAAATTCGCGGACGGTCGGCAGCTCGATGCGGATGATATTGCGGGGTTTCTTGAAGGTGGTGGAGACGATGAAGAAGACGAGCAGGATGAAGAGGATGTCGATCATCGGAACGATCGGCACCTGGCTGCGGCGGCTTTGCGGGCGGTGGAAATGCATGGCCGGTCAGACGCTCGGGCCGGTTTTTTTGCAGGCGTTTGCGAGCTCTCCGAGGAGGGACTCCAGCCGGGCGGTGAGCGTTTCGATGCGGCGGGTGAAATAGCTGTGGGCGATGACACAGGGGACGGCGATGGCAAGGCCGGCGATGGTGGTATTGAGCGCTTCGGCGATGCCGCGGGCAATGGCGAGGTGATCGGTGGTTTCGCCCAAGCCTTCGAAAATGGCGACCAGGCCGGAGGCGGTGCCGAGCAGACCTAACAGCGGGGCGACCGTGATGACGGTGTCGAGCACACCGATGCCGGCGTGAAGGTGGACGGTTTCCTCGCGGGCGGAGGCTTCGACCGCCTGTGTGATTTCGCTTTGCGGGCGTCCGCGATGTTTCACGGCGACCGCGCCAAGTCGGGCCAGCGTGCTTTCGCCTTGGCGGAACTCCTGAAGGATCGGTTCCACCTTGTCAGTTTCGATCCGTTGCTGGAATTCCGAAATGTCCCTTTCGAGCAGCGGGGGAATGACGCGTCGTGAGGACAGCGAGAGGGCCTTGTAGAGGATGGCCATCAGCCCGACGATCGAAGCGATGGCCAGCGGGATCATGAACAGGCCGCCTTTGAGGAGAAATTCCCAGGCGAGGCGCGGCCCGGTGGCCGGGGGGTTGGCGAGAAGAACGAGAATCGGATTTTCGGTCATGAGCGGGGTCAGAAATAGAAATTGAAGATGAGCTCGAGTGGTTCGGTATCGAATTCGGCGCGGAGGGCCTGGGGCATCGCGGGAATTTCTGCATCACGGATCGAATTGAGCGTAAAACCCTTCTGGATCTCCCCGGTTTCCATATCACCGACGAACTGGACGCTTTTTACCTTCCCGTTGCCTTCCACAAAAAACCGGACGGTAAGGAACCCCGGGGTGATGAAATCGCGGTGGCGCACGCAGTTGCGTTGCCACTCGCGCTCGACTGCGCGGCTGATTGCAATCTGATAGCGGCCCAGCGGTGAGTCGGCCACGTCGAGCGCGCTGCGGCCGGTGCGGGAAATGGACCCGCTGATGGCGCGCTTTCGCTGGAAGCCGCGAAAGCCGGGGTCGGTGGGGGTCTTGGGAGCGGCGGGTTTGGGGTCCTGTTCGGCCTGCAGCTCGCGTTCCGGTCTTGTGCCGCCGTCCTTGGGACGCTCGCGGGGAGTGTCTTCGGCAGAGGGGTCGGCAGGATCGGGTGGAACAGGGATATCCACGGGATTGGGACCTTCCACCAAGGCTTCGCGGGGAGGGGCACTCTTCATTTCCTCCGCTTTTCCCGGATCCTCCGTGGGTTCGCCCATGGGTTCGGCCGCCGCCACCGGGGCCGCCATTTCCGCAGCCATCGGGGAGGGTGGCGCGGGGGGCGCCTGGGGACTGTCGTTCTCGAGCTTTCCGTCCTGATAGTCGCTTTCGGTCGTTTCGAAATCGTCTTCGTTCCGCGGTTCCAGCCCCTCCTGTGAGGGCAAGGGGGGTGCGCCGGCCACGGGTGCGCGGTCGCTGGTGGCGCGGGTGTCCCGCTCGCCGAGGAAAAGGGGAGTGGCAGGCCGGTCCGCGCGCTGGTCCTCGGAAGTTCTGACGACGCGGGACGGCGCGGCGGCAGCGGGCTCGGGAACGTCCTCCGCGGTGGGGGCGGGGCGGGGTGGCTCCGCAATGAGGGTAATGGTCGTTTCCGCGGGAGGAGGAGGGGCGGCGGTGGGAGGGGATCTGTGGAAAAGGTGGGAGTTCAGCGCTGTGAAGCCCGCGATGATGACAAACGCCGCATTTCCCAACAGCGACAGCCCGAGAGCGAGCGCCCAAAGGCGCGCGTCTCCCTGTCCCTGTGGTTTCCGCCGGTCCGACATTTCCGAGGCCGGAAGCTTGGCTCGAAAGACAGCAGGCGCAATCCGGGAAATTTTCGGGTGAGGTGGTGTTTGGGCGGTGCCCGTCGCGGACCGGGTACCAACGAGCTCCCGTGGGATGGCCCGGCAGGTTCCGCCAGGCGCGGGATCAGATCTGGCAGGCCGCTGTGCCCCTCGCGCCAGCCTCGTCCGGCTCCTCTCGCGGTGATGGAGTGGGTTTCCCGGTGCCTGCTAGTATAAGTCGCGGTTTGGGGAAAAATTGCCGATCTTTTGGAAATTGATATAAAAAATCGACCGCGTTTGGTCGGAAACTGGCAATTTTTCGTTTGCCATGTAGGGGTCGGATGCCTAGGTTGCGCCCCCAACCCGCAATTTTACATGAGCAAAGAACAAATGGACGGAGCGCAGGCGCTCATCAAAACCCTCGATGACCTCGGCATCGAATACATCTTCGGATACTCCGGCGGAGCGGCGATCCCGATCTTCGACGCGCTGGAGACGGTGAAGACCAAGATGAAGTTCATTCTGGTCCGCCACGAACAGGGCGCGGTCCATATGGCCGACGGTTACGCCCGTGCGACCGGCCGCCCGGCCGCCGTTCTGGTGACTTCCGGACCCGGCGCGGGCAACACGGTGACCGGCCTGATGACCGCGATGATGGATTCCGTGCCGATGCTGGTGATCTGCGGCCAGACCGTGACTTGGATGCTCGGCAAGGACGCGTTCCAAGAGGCGGACATTTTCGGCATCACGATCCCGGTGGTGAAGCACAATTACCTCGTGAAGGACACCAACTCGCTGCCGCGGATTGCCCGGGAGGCGTATCACATCGCCACCACCGGCCGCCCCGGTCCGGTGCTCATCGACGTGCCGAAGGATATTTCCCAGGGACCTTTCAGCGGCGACATGAACCCGCCGATCGATCTGCCGGGCTACAACCCGAAAGTCGCCTTCGACATCAGCTCGGAAGGCGTGAAACAGGCCGCCGAACTGATCGCCAGATCGAAGCGTCCCGTGATTCTCGCCGGCCAGGGCTGCATGATCGCCCGCGCCGACAAGGAGCTCCTCCACCTGGCGGAAACGCTCGGTGCGCCGGTGACCTCCACGCTGCTCGGCAAGGGCGTGTTCCCCGAAACCCATCCGCTCGCGCTCGGCATGCTCGGCATGCATGGCACCGCCTACGCGAACAAGGCGATGATCGAGTGCGACCTGCTCATCAATGTCGGCTCACGCTTCGATGACCGCATCATCGGCCAGCCAGCCAAATTCTGCAAAGACGCCAAGATCATCCATATCGACATCGATCCGGCCGAATCCGGAAAAATGATCGTCGCCGACGTGATGATCGTGGGGGACGCGAAAGCAGCGCTCGCCGAGATCAACGAGAAGATCGGCCCGCTGGAAACGACCGAGTGGTTGGCCAAGCTCGATGGATATAAAAAGAAATATCCCCTTGGATATAAGAAGCAGGGCGGCCTGCGGATGCAGCAGGTGATCGACGAGCTCTATCAGCTCACAGGCGGCAAGGCGATCGTCTCCACGGACGTGGGCCAGCATCAGATGTGGGCGGCGCAGTTTTACAAGAACCACGAGTCCTACCACTGGCTGTCATCCGGCGGCGCCGGCACGATGGGCTTCGGCTTCCCGGCGGCCATTGGCGCGCAGCTCGCCTGCCCGGACAAGATGGTGATCTCGATTTCCGGCGACGGCGGATTCCAAATGACTTTGTTCGAGCTCGCCACCGCGCAAATCCACAAGCTGCCGATCAAGATCGTGGTGCTCAACAACCATTATCTCGGCATGGTCCGTCAATGGCAGGAACTTTTCTATGAAGACCGCACCTCCGGAGTGGATCTCATCGGGAATCCGGACTTCTGCAAACTCGCCGCCGCCTATGGAATTCCATCGGTCTATATCAAACGCCCGGCCGATGTGACCAAGCAGCTTGAGAAGGCCCTGGCATATAACGACGGTCCGATCCTGATCCACGCGGAATGCGTGAAAACGGACAACGTTTTCCCGATGATCCCCGCCGGGGCCGCCTTGGAAGATATGATCATCGAAGCTCCGAAAGAGCGCATGGCGAAACCCGTCGGTTCCACGTGAGTCCGAGGTTGATCGCGGTGCCCAGGGAAGACCCGGGCACCGCATCGGCTCTTGCGACACTTCATTCCTCAAAATTGATAACTTTCATCTGTAAACTTCAATGCCCCAAACCATTGTGACCACCGAAACTCCCGTTCCCGCGCCTGCCACCCTCCGCGGCGCCACCCACACGCTCTCAATCCTCGTCAACAACGAGCCCGGCGTCCTCATGCGGATCTGCCAGGTGTTTTCGCGGCGCGCGTTCAATATCGATTCACTGGTCGTTTCGGAAGGTCGCAACGCGAACTTTTCACGCATGACCATCGGTGTTTCCGGTGATCCGAAAGGTCTCGACCAGATCATCATGCAGGTGAACAAGCTCATCGACGTGATCCACTGCTCGGAGCACGACGTGGAAGACGCGGTGGTGAAGGAACTCATCATGGTAAAGTTCCTCGCGAACGACGAGCAGCGCACGCAAGCCTTGCAGATCATCGATCACTTCGGCGGCAAGACCGTGGATCTCACGCCGACCTCGATGATCGCCCTGATTTCCGGAAACTCGCCGAAGATTGACGCGGCGATCGCGATGTTCTCCCAGTTCGAAATCATTGAGACCGTCCGGACCGGCAAAGTCGTGATGGCGCGGGGCGAGCAACCGACCTGAGGCGCCGTAGGCCTCGATTGCGGCAGGAGGACTTTCAGATCGCCTATTCCGGTCCAGCCGGGAGGGTGCGGAATCGCGTGCGGAAAGGGTTCGGCTTTTTCCATCCTCCTCGGTTGAAGTGTCCACGGTATTGTCCGTCGGGCGGTAGGAGCACCTTGTTATAGCGTTGCTGGCGTTTTTGGGTGTTGTAACGGTGACGGTTTCTTTTCACAAAGAGGGTGGCCCACGCCCTGCTTTCCGGGTCATTACCTTTTCCAAGCTCCGTTCCCTCCCAACCAACATCATGACAAAATACTCCAAATTGCACTCATTGTCGGCTCTGGCGCTGGCTTCTTTCAGCTATTCCCATGCCGCCACGGTCCTATCCGAAGACTTTTCCTACGACGACGGCCCTTTGGTGACCGCGACCGGCTCGCCCTGGGCGACTCACAGCGGGACGGCGGAGCAGGTCGATGTCGCTTCCGGAGCCATCACCATTACGTTCGCGGAATCCGAGGACGTGAATGCGCCACTGGATGGCGGCAGCTATACCACCGGGGTGATGACTGCCACCTTTGACGTGACATTCACCGCCTTGCCCAGCCTGTCAGGGTCCTATTTCGCTCATTTCAAGGATGACACCTTTGGATTCAGGGCGCGGTTGGTAGCGTCCACAACGGGTGCTGCGGACGGCTTCTTCCGCCTCGGGATTTCGAACGGCAGCGGTTCGCAAGCCAACACCACCAACGTTGCGACCGATCTGTCGCTCAACACCGCCTACTCGGTCGCGATGGTATGGAATGCCGACGATCTTTCCAGCACGCTCTCCGTCGATGGTGGCTCGGTCGTCACCGCGCCTGATGTCGCAACGGGCGTCGCAATTGAATCCTTCGCGTTCCGCCAAGCATCGGGGATCGGCACGATGACGATCGACAATCTGGAGGTTGATTACGTCCCCGAACCCACGACCGCCTTGCTCGGCGCGCTCGGCTTGCTCGGTCTTCTCCGCCGCCGCCGCTGATCCCGCCTTTTTGACCGGTGCCATGTCATCCGGCCCGCTTCGGCGGGCCGGAATTTTTCAGCGAGGTTGTTGTAGACTGCCTGCACGTCGTCGTCGTCCTCGATGGGATCGAGGATCTTCCCGACTTCGCTCACTTGGTTTATTTCTGTCCGTGTAACAGAGAGCGCAGCGTTTGGAGCAGCGTTTCAGCGGTGTAAGGTTTTGGAATGAAGTGTTTGACGCCGACGTCGGCTGCTTTGGCGACCAATCCATTCGCGTTGAGGCCACTGGCGGCAATGATGAGCACTTGTGGATTCATTCGCATCAGAACTTGGATGGTGGCGGGGCCGTCCATCACGGGCATCATCATGTCGGTGAGCACGGCGGCGATCTCCTCCCTGCGGACAGCATAGATGGCGACAGCCTCGGCACCGTCAGAGGCCATTATCACACGGTAGCCGAAGGCTTCCAATGTTTGCTGGGTGATCTGCCGGATGGAAGCCTCGTCGTCGATGACCAGAATGAGCTGGCCCTGGCCGCAGGGGAGTTCGACTTGCATGTTTTCCATGACGACGGCGCCCGGTTCGGTTTGCGCGGGCAGATAGACATGGAAGCGAGTTCCGACGTCCATCTCGCTGTAAACACGTATAAAGCCGCCATGGCTCTTGATGATGGCGATGGTAGTGGAGAGGCCCAATCCAGTGCCCTTGCCCTGCTCCTTGGTGGTGAAGAAAGGTTCAAAAATTCGTTCCACCTCCTCCGGCGGTATGCCGGTGCCGGTGTCCTCCACCATGATACGCACATGCGGCCCCGGCTTGGCATCGATGTTCATGGCAGCGTAGTGGTCGTCGAGGATCAGATTGCTGGCAGCCAGAGAGAGTGTGCCGCCGTAGGGCATGGCATCACGGGCATTCACACAGAGGTTCATCAGCACCTGATGGAGCTGCGTGGGATCTCCCCGCACGATCCAGAGACCTGCTGGAATGTCGCTGCGCACCCGGATGTTTTTGAGGAAGGTTTCGTTGGCTAGTTTTTCAATTTCCTTGAGGAGATGACCGGCCTGCACCTCCAACTGCTGCCCTTCCACGCCGCGGGCGAAGGAGAGAACCTGCCCGACCATGTCCGCCCCGCGCTTGGAGCTGGTTTCGATGGTGTCGAGCACACTCAGCCTCCGGGGGTCCTTTTCCTGCAATTTGAGCAGTTCAATGGACATCATGATCGGTGCCAGCACATTGTTGAGGTCATGGGCGATGCCGCCAGCCAGCGTGCCAATGCTTTCCATGCGCTGGGCCCGCAGGAACTGTTGCTCGAGCTTTTTGCGCTCGGTGATGTCGGTGTTGATGGCGAGAATCGAGCTGGGCTGCCCATGTTCGTCATTCACCAACGTCCAGCGGGCTTCGACCGTGATCGGCTCGCCGGATTTGGTAAACTGCTGAAGTTCTCCCTGCCATTCTCCGGTGGTCAGGGTGGATTCGGTAGCGATCAGGTAGGCTTTTGAGTTGAGGTAGAGAAGGTCGATAACAGAGCGTCCCTGTGCCTCGCCCGCCGTCCAGCCGTAGAGGCGTCCGGCGCTCTGGTTCCAATAGCGGATGGTATGGTCCAGATTGCGCACCAGGATGGCGTCCCGTGCTTTGTCCAGCAGGGATGCCTGCTCCTGGACACGTGCGTCGGATTTACGCCGCTCCAGCTCGGCGGTGGCGCGGGTGGCGAAGATCTGCAGGGTGGAAGTGAGGAACTCGGAAGGTTCCAGCGGCCTGCGGTAGAGGGCGAACAGGAAGCCGACCGTTTCATTGTCGTCATTGAGGAGCCACCGTCCCACATAGGCTTCCGCACCGAGCTTTTTGAGCGAGGCCGATTCCGGGAAAAGTTCGGCCACGCGGGCGGGCACGATGCAGTTATGGCCGCTTAACAGGTTCTCACAGGGAGAGCCGGAGATCGGATAGTCGAAATTCTCCACCTGCTGACCGTCGATTATGGCGGCTATGGTGCGCGCATTCTGCGGCTGGTCCGGCAGCAGGCGGGTCACAAAAGCGGCCTGCGCACCGAGGGCTTCCGCCATATTGGTTGCGAGCTGACAAAAGAAGTCCTGGTTGGTGTCTGCGGATACGCTGACCGCCATGTTCTGCATGGCGACCTCCATGCGACGGCGGTCGGTTTCGGAGCGCAGGGAGCCGATGCCGTAGGCCAGGTTATCGGCAAGTTCGCACCACCGGTGTTGCTCATTCTGATCGGGCTTGGTGCGTACTTCGGGTGCATAAAGGACCAAGACACCGAAGGTGCGGGTCTCGTTTTTGAGCGGTAGCACGTATACGCCGGCAAGGCCAGCGGTCTTGGCTTTATCGTGCCAGGGTGCAAAACTCGGCTCTTTCAATATGTCCGGAATGACCACCGGCTCGCCGCTGCGGATGGCCCTGCCAACGGGGCCTTGGCCGTTTGGATCCTCCTCTGACCAACTGACTTGCAGATTGTTCATATATTCCTGCCCTTTCCCGGAGAAGGCCTGGGGTGTGATGGTCTTTTCCGCATCGTCCCGAGCGTAACCCACCCAGACCAGTTGGTAGCCACCCACATCGACCGCGATTCTGCAGATGTCATGAAGGAGATCGGCTTCGTTTTTCGAACGGATCAGCGCTTCATTGCAGCGGCTGAGGAGCTGTAGGGCGCGGTTGCTGGCGATCAGGGCCAAGTCGGCGACTTTGGATTTCGAGATATCCTGGAAGGCACCGTGAAGCCGGACGATTTGGCCGCTACTGTCACGCTGTGCCTCGGCGATGGCGCGCACCCAGATTCTACGTTTTTTAGCAGTGATCAGTTCGAGCTCTATATCGAAGGGAATCCCATCGATAGCGATCAAGCTGACATGCCCTGAAACCATGTCGCGGTATTCAGGTGGAAAAAATGCAATGGCATCCTCAAAGCTCGGCGTTTGCCCCGGCGAGAGATCATAAATGACGAAGATCTCATCGCTCCAGGTGAGTTTATAGTCCGGCAGGTCAATGGACCATCCACCCAGATGCGCCACGCTGCCAGCGATGCGCAGCATCGTCTGGTTCTGCTCCAGCATTTCCTCGGCCTGCCGGCGTTCGGTGATGTTGCGCTCGATGGCGGCAAAGTGGGTGGCTCCGCCTTTCGCATCTGCCACGGGAACGATCTCGATTTCTATCCAATATTCTTCGCCGCTTTTGGTGTAATTGATCAGCTCCTCGCGCACCGGCTGGCACTTGGTCAGAGCGGTGCGGATGCGGTCCAGCCCGTCGCGCTGGGTGTTGGGTCCTTGCAATATGCGCGGAGATTTTCCAATCGCCTCTTCCCGGGTGTAGCCGGTGAGGCGCGACCAGGCATCGTTCACATAGACCATGCGGGGGCCAGGCTTGTCGATCGACTCGGCTTCGGTGATGATCACGATGTCGTTGAGGCGCGAGACACAGGTCTCCAGCAGGCGGAGCTGCTTGTCGCTTTTTCTCTGTTCGGTGATGTCGCGCGAGATGCCCACCAGGCCGATGATTTTACCCGCACCGTCCCGATAGGGGGCCTTGGTGGCATGATAGACGCGGGCGACTCCATCGGCGGTGAGTTCCTCTTCCGCCACCTTGATCCGACCGGACCGCATCACCTCGCGGTCGCTCTCCATGATCAAGCGGGCGCCTTCAAGATCAAAGACCTTCCTGTCATCATGGCCGAGCACCTCCGCGACCGGCTTGCCGACCAGGCGCGCCGCGCCCTCGTTGAAGAGCAGGTAGCGTCCCTGCAGGTCTTTCACATAGATGGCGTCCGAGGTGCCATCCGCCACGGCTTGGAGCAGGTTGGCGGACCGGCGGATTTCATCTTCTGCCAGCTTACGCTCGGTGATATCGCGGGCAAAGCCCTGGATGCCGACCGCGACACCGTCCCGGAAGATCGGGCTTTCCTGGATCTCCAGCACGACCCGGCGTCCGTCCTTGTGCCGCAAGGCGGCACAGTAAGTCAATGAGGGTTTGCCGTCCCGCAGGGCCTTATCGGTTTCATCATGAATATCGTCGTTCTCAGGATCACCGGGTATGAGCAGCATGTCATAGGGCTGTCCGACCAACTCCTCTGGTTCATATCCCAGCACGGGAACCATGGAGGGTGAGAGGTATTCAAAGCGGTGATCTTTGTCATGGGTATAGAAAATCACCTGCTCGCTGCCTTCGATCATGAGGCGGAAGCGCTCGGCGCTCTCACGCAGGGCCTCCTCCGCACGAATGGCGTGGGTCACGTCCCGTGCGGTGCCGGATCTGCCGATGAGTTTGCCTGAGTCGTCCAGCAGTGACC
>JBBSJY010000163.1:0-10584 GCA_038256845.1 Verrucomicrobiales bacterium
ACCAAAGACGAAGAGCTGACCATTCTCGACCGGATGGCGACCTCAGAGCCGCCTTACAAAACGAAAACCGTCGCCACCCCCGAGCAAGTGGCGGGCTCTCGCGCGCTGGTCAACGAGATCTACATCGATCCGTCGATCCGGCAGTATATCGTGCAACTGATTCACACCACCCGGTTTCCATCAAAAGTGGACGCACCGTTGAAGAATCTCGTTCGCGCTGGCGCCTCACCGCGGGGGACAATCAATCTCGCGCTTACTGCCCGCGCCCGGGCCTTCATGCAGGGCCGCGCCTTTGTGACGCCCCAGGATGTGAAGGACATGGCCTTGGACGTGCTTCGCCACCGGATCCTGCTCACCTATGAAGCGGAAGCCGAGGAAATGACCACCGACTCGATCATCGAGCGGATCCTCCACAAGGTGCCGGTGCCCTGACGCGGACGGGAAAAATGCTCACGGACGCACAGATCGAGGAAATGATGGGCCGGGTGCGCAAGCTCGAGCTCAAGGCGCGGCGCTTGGTCAGGGAGTCGTTCTCGGGCGAATACCTGTCGTCGTTCCGCGGCCAGGGGCTCGATTTCGACGACTTCCGGGAATACCAGCACGGTGACGAAGTGCGTTTCATCGATTGGAATGTCACCGCCCGCATGAACCAGCCGTTCGTGAGGAAATTCCGCGAGGAACGCGAGTTGGCCGTGGTGATTGCAGTCGATGTCTCGGGATCGGCCGATTATGGCAGCGTCGAGCTGAGCAAACGCGAGATCGCCGCGGAAACCGCGGCAGTGCTCGGATTCAGCGCCCTCCAGAACGGTGACAAGGTCGGCCTGCTGGTCTTCGCGGAAGAGCCGCTCCTGTTCATCCCTCCGGCGAAGGGCTCGCGGCATTTGCTACGGATGATCCGGGAAATTCTCGTCACCCGGCCGCGCCAGTCCGGCACCTCCGTCGCCGCCGCTTGCGATTTCCTGGTCCGCACGCTCCGACGGAAGTCACTCGTTTTTCTGATCTCCGATTTTTTCTCCGATCCTCTTGAAAAGCCTCTCGGGAAACTCGCCCGCAAACACGAAACCATCGCCCTGCGGGTGAGCGACCCCTTGGAGAGGAAACTCCCCGCCGCGGGAAGGGTCGTGATGATCGACCCCGAAACCGGCTTTGAAACGCTCGTCAACACGAACAACTCGAATCTGCGAATGGGCTATGAAAAGCTGATGCGAAGACAGCACGAGGGTGTGGCGGCGATCTTCAAGAAGCACGGCATCGATTCCGCGGAACTGCGAACCGACCGCGACACGCTAGCCGCCCTGCACAAGCTGCTCAAACGCAGGAGCCGCAAACGGACCCGCTGATCACCAATGGAAGAAACCACACCCACCCTCGAATTGCTGGAACCGATCTCGCCCGAGGTCATGCTTCCCGGTCCGTTGGTGGAGCCATGGATGCTCATCGTCCTGGCCCTCCTCATTCTCGGCATCATCGCATTTCTGATCTGGAACAAGCGCCGTGTGGCAGTGTCGGTCGATCCTCTCGCCGAACGGATGGCGGCTTTCAGGGAAGCCCGGGCGGCGCTCGACGGGATCGAAGCTTCCGATGCCCGCGCAGCCGCCACCCAGGCTTCGCTGATTCTGCGGAAATACCTCTCCGTGGCCGCACGCGACCCCGCGCTCTATGAAACCCACGAGGAATTCGTCTCCCGCAGCGACTCGCTTGGCGCTCTCTCACCCGCGGCCCGGGCCGCGTCGGAAACCGGCTTCGCAGCTCTCGCGGCGATGAAATACGCTCCTGAAATTCCGGAAGCCGATCCCGCCGCCGTGATCAGGGAGGCCAAAGTGCTGCTGGAAACCCTCCACCAAGGATTCGCCTCATGAGCGCATTTCTCGAACACTTCCGTTTCGCCCAGTCCGGTTGGCTCCTGCTTTTGATTCCCGCACTGCTTTTGCTCGTGCTGCGCCGCGGCCGCGGTGCCGAGGCCGCGGTGACCTTTTCCCACCTTTCCGTCCTCGTCAGCTTGGGAAGGCGGGTCCGCCACACCGCCTGGAGTCTGGGCGTTCCGCTCGCATTTGTCGCGCTGTTCTTCGCGATCCTTGCGATGGCCCGGCCGGTTTGGCGCGAACAATACCAGAGCCGCACCGCCAGCGGAATCGACATCATGATCGCTTTCGATGTCTCGCTCTCGATGGATATCGACGATTTCGTGGACAAAGGCCGCCCGGTCAAACGCATCGATGTGGCGAAAAAAGTGGTGGACGAATTCATCAGCCGGCGTCCGGACGACCGGATGGGACTCGTGGCTTTTGCGGGACGCCCTGTTTCCGTCAGCCCCGTCACTCTCGATCACCAGTGGCTTAGGCGCGGTCTTGAGAGCCTGAAATTGAGCTACAGTGACGACGGGACCGTGCAGGAACAGGGTACCGCCATCGGCTCCGCCCTTTCCGCCGCCGCCAGCCGTCTCGACACCCGCGATGCCAAGAGCAAGATCATCGTCCTCATCACCGACGGGGCCAGCAACTCCGGCAAGATCTCGCCGATCGAAGCAGCCCAGCACGCCCAAACTCTGGGCATGAAGATCTACACGGTCGCGATCGGCACCAAGGACGGCCGGGTCTCAGGCAACATCCAGCGCTTCCCACGCCAGGAATTCGATCTTCCGACACTCCAGAAGATCGCCACGATGACGGGAGCCGAACATTACTGGGCCCAGAATCTCTCCGCGTTGGAAACCACCTTCGACACGATCAACCGGCTTGAAAAAACCGAGTCGCAAAGCCTCACGGTGATCGATGACACGGAGCTGTTTCCATGGTTTCTTGGTATGGCGGTTTTCGCCGCGCTCGGCGCTTCCCTCTATCTCGCCCTCACTCCACCGCCCACATCCTGACCCATGAATCTCGCCCAACCCGGCTGGCTGGTCCTGCTGATTTTCATCCCGCTGCTGGCGGTGTTGGCAGTCGTGGTTTTCCGCGTCCGGAGGCGCCAGTGGCAGCCCTTCATGGCAGCCCGTCTGCGGGGCGGGCTCCTCAAACGGAGCAGCGCCCTGCCCCGCTGGCTAGCCCTGTCCTTCCTGCTGGTGGCCAGCGCCACCCTCATCGCCACCCTCTCCCGGCCGCAGGGCGATGCCGGCACCACGACCGAGCGGGTCATGGGCCGCAACGTCCTGATCGCCTTGGACATTTCGCGCAGCATGCTGGTGGACGACGTGAAACCCGACCGCCTTTCCCAGGCAAAGGTAGTCATCTACGAACTCCTCGAAACCATGCCCGAGGACCGCATCGGCCTCATCGGATTCGCGGGATCCCCCTACCTGTACGCGCCTCTGACCATCGATCACAATGCCGTCCGCGAAACGGTCGAACAGATCAATCCGGATTGGGCGTCCGTCGGGGGGTCCGATCTCGCCGCCACCGTCAAGCTGGCCACTTCGACCCTTAAGGAAACCGGCCAAAAGAACAACGCTCTGGTCATCATCAGCGACGGTGAGGAGCACGAGGGAGATCTCGATGCCATGATCCGCGACGCGGAAA
Source organism: Verrucomicrobiales bacterium (assembly GCA_038256845.1). GTDB lineage: Bacteria > Verrucomicrobiota > Verrucomicrobiia > Verrucomicrobiales > Akkermansiaceae > Luteolibacter. The sequence continues at coordinate 3,513 of JBBSJY010000163.1, forward strand.
GCTCGGGCGTCTATATTTTCGCCATCGGCGTGGGCACCGAAGATGGCGGCTTCGTCCCCTCCAAGGATTTTCCCGGAAGCCGGATGGTCGACCGCAGCGGGCGGGAGGTGCTCAGCCTCCTGCAACCGGAAATCCTGAAAAAGTTGGCGACGGACACCGGCGGGCGCTACGCTCTCGCCGGTTCCGCAATGGACATTCCGGCCATGGTCCGGGCCGCCACCCAGGATCTGGACGCATTTGAGATGGAAGGACGCGAGCGCCGAATCATGATCGAGTTTTACCAATGGTTGCTGCTCCCCGCCATTCTCTTCCTTGGCATTTCCGTCCTCGCCGGAACCCGCTGGCGCGGCTTGCGGGCCGCCTCGCTGGCTACCGCCGGCCTTTTGATCGGCAGCCCGTCCGCTCAGGCGTTGGATGCCGCAAGCGCAAAGCAAGCCCTCGCCGAGGAGCGCTTCGAGGAAGCGCGCGAGGCCTTCCGGCAATTGGCGGAGTCTTCGCGCTTCGACGACCGCACGTTCCGTTTCCGTCTCGGCGAGGGCACCGCGGCCTATCGTGCCGGCGACTACCGGAACGCTCGATCCGCTTTCAGCGAAGCCCTCAGAAGCCGCGATCCCGAGGTGCGGTCGAACGCCCACCTGGGCCTCGGCAACTCGCTCTTCCAACTCGGCTGGCAGGGCCTTTCCGGCGAATCCTATCCCGGCGATCCGGAGCAGGTCCCGGACATCGACCGTTTCGATACGCTGGTCCGTGAACGCCTGGCGAAAATGGCCGAGGGCGAAGTGCCCGAAAAAGGAGAGACCGACGGCTTCGTCCGGCTCGATTCCCTGATCGTCAATTGGGCGGACAGCGTGCGTCACTTCGAATCCTCCATCGCCGCGTTTCCATCCAACGAGATTGCCACTCGCAATCGTGACACCACCATGACCTACCTGCAGCGCTTGCAGGAACTTCTGGAAGAGGAAAAAAAGGAAACCGAGGAGTCCATGCCACAGCCGCAACCCGGCGAAGGACCACCCCAGCAAGGCGAACCGGGCGACGAGGAAGGGGAAGGTGAACCTGAAGAAGGCCAAGGCCCGGGGCAAGAAGAGGACCCGGACGCCGAGCCCCAAGGAGGTGAAGGCGACGAATCTGAAGACGAGCAGGACGAAGGCGGGGAGCAACCCGAAGGAGAGGACGAGGGAGACACTGACGGAGGCGACCCGAACGAAAGCGCTGAGGAAAGGGCGCGTCGAATCCTCAATGAAAACGCGGATCTGGAACGCGGCCCGCTCAATCCCGGCCGCAGGGAGTTCAGGGATCCGGAAAAAGATTGGTAATATGATACACAAACGCAGCATTTTCACGACAGCTTTTCAGATCCTGGCGATCGGGTTCTTCCTGCTTGCGGAAGGCGGGGCACAAACCACCGCCAACCTATCCAGCCGCTTCCTCGCCCGTGGCGAACAGGCACTGCTCCGCGTCACCAGCGTCGGAAACCCGCCTGATTCAGCGCCCAGGATTCCGCCGGCGCCGGGCGTGCTGATCCAGGAGGCGGGCTTCGGTCCGGATCCGCGGCATCGTCCCGGCCGGCGTCAGCTCGAATATTCGTTCCGGCATATCGTCTCCAGTTATGAAGTCGGCAAACATGTGATCCCTCCGATCGAGGTCATGGTTGGCGGCGTGCCCGTTACCACCGATCCGATTGAGTTCGTCGTTTTCGATCCGGACGATCTCGAATGGGCGGAAGTGGACGTGGGTGGCCGGAGGATGCGATATGCCAGCTCGTTCCACGTGCTGGACGACAATCCCTTCCTCGGGCAGACCGTTCCCACCGAGGTGAAGATCTACATCCCGCGCGATGTCGCCCGCACGGTGGAGGATTGGGGAGTGCCTGAATTCGAACGGGATGGTGTCGCTTCGTGGCGCTTCGAGGCGACCGACCCGCCGGGGCAGATCAATCTGCTGGGCATGCCCTACGTCTCACTGGCCTACCCGAGCACCATGTCTTCCACCCGGGTCGGCCCTGTCGGAATCGGCCCGGCCACGGTGCGCCTCACCACGCGCCAAACGCTTCTCGACGGATTCCAACGGATTGCCTACGAGGAGGTTTTCCTTCAAATCCCCAAACTTGAACTCGAAGCGCGGCCGCTTCCCGCAGGCGCACCGGCAGGCTTTGAGAATGCGGTGGGCAGCTTCAGCCTGAGCGCCACCACTTCCGATACCGAGGTCCGCGAGGGCGACCCGATCGCCGTCGATCTCATCGTCCGGGGGCGAGGAAATCTCGACACCCTGCAGGCTCCCAAGCTTCTCGATGAGAGCGGTTGGAAAACCTACGACGCCGCGCCCGAACAACGGGGCGACGAACGCCGGCAGGTCTCCGGGATTGTCGTTTTCCGCCAGTTCATGCGACCGCTCGAACTCAAGTCTTCCATCCCTCCCTTCCGCCTCGTCTATTTCGATCCGGACGATGAAACCTATAAAACCGCCACCACGGATCCGATTTCCCTCAACATGATCCCGGGCGGCCGCACCCTCAGCGAGGGTCTCGCCCCGCCGCCCACCCTCGCCGTCCCGGTGGAACGGATGACCGATATCCTTGCGGTCATCCGCCCTGCGCAACTGACCTTCTCCCCGGGATTCGCCCCGCCCGTCTGGCTCGGCCATCTGGTCGCCGGGCTCGCCGCCCTGGCTCTCATCGCAAAAGCCCTGTGGATGCGCTTTTCCCATCTGTTTCACAAGGATGAAGCCCGTGAACAGCGGCTTCGCGATCTGAAATCGATCAGCCGCACCCCCACTGACGACGACACCGGTTTTCTCAAGTCCACCGGAGCCTTCGTCGAGCGCTGGCTCGCACACCGCCCCGATCCGGAGCTGCATGCCATCCTCGCCGAGCGTGATGCCGTCTGCTTCCGTTCCGAAAAACCACGGCAAATCCTCGACCGCCGCCGCCGCGACGAAATCCTGCGAATCCTCCGCAAGGCGGCCACGGCATGGGTCATCATCGCCGCATTCGCAGCCGGAATCTCTCCCGCCCGGGCTGACGACACTTCCAACGAGGCTCTGGAGGCCTTCGAGGAAGCCCGCTATGATGATGCCATCCGGACCTGGCTCGGTGCGGGGAGTTATGGAAATCTAACGGCGGACGCGTTGTATAACATCGGAAACGCCTGCTATCGCATGGGATCGCCCGGACATGCCGCGCTCTATTACCGCCGCGCGCTCGTCCGCGACGCGACCCATCAGGAATCCCGCCAAAACCTGCGCTTCCTCGAGCGAAAATACGGTGCCATCACCGTCCAGCGGCCGGAATACCAATACGCCATCGCGAAACTGCCGCTCGCGGCATGGAAGGGTGCTTTGTGGACCGGAGCATGGCTTATCGTGCTCTCCGCCTTGGTGTTTCCCGCCAGCCAGCGTGGTGCCAGAATCCGGGTGGCGGCCGTCTGTGCCTTGGTGATCGGCCCCATTCTCGCGTCCGCCGGCGCACTTGGCTGGCGATATTTCCCGAATGATTCCGCCTTCGCTCCGGTCGCCCGACAGGCGGTAATCGTCGGCGACAAAGTCGTGCTCCACGCCGATGCCGCCCGGACTGCGCCGGAAGTGATCGATGCGCCCCCGGGTTCGCTCTGCGAAGTCATCCGCGAATCCGGCCGCTGGGCTTACATATCTTTCGCAACCCAAACCCGCGGCTGGGTTCCGCTGGAATCGATCGAAAAGATCATCCCTGACAGCCCGCCGGTCCCGCCGAAAATCCGCAAGCCCAGAGCCGATGGCAGCAGCGCATGAGAGAACCCATCGCCCAGCCACCCGTCATATTTCTGGAGCCAAGCCTCTGATAATAAATGGTCGGGGCGGCCAGATTCGAACTGACGACTTCCTGCTCCCAAAGCAGGCGCTCTACCAGGCTGAGCTACGCCCCGTGCACGGGCGGAACCTTCTTGATTAACCGCAGCGAAGCAAGATCTTCCGCAGGAAATTTTTCCCCACCCGCGCGGTCCCCCATTTCCAACCCGTTTTGTCCATCCAGCCCGGGAGGCGCACCTGGCCGACTTGACACACCCGATGTCGGAGCCCAATGTGCGGACCATACGACAGGGGTGCTCCACGACCGCGGGGCCGAGATTTTCCACGCGCGGAAAAGACCCTCCGAACCTGACGCGGGGCAAGCCGCCGCAGGGAGTCGAGCCACCCTCTCTTCTTCTTCCCGGCCGTGCCTCCCGCACGGCTTTTTCATTCCCTCCACTTGCCCGAACCTCCGAACTCTCCGACCATCATGATCAGCACCGACGAAACCACAGGCTCCGCCAGCGAATCTCACGACGCCTCCCGCGCCCCCCTGCCCGCATCCACCCGCGTTTACGTCCAAGGCCAACTCCACCCGTCGGTCCGCGTTCCGATGCGCGAGATCAAGCTGCACGACACCAAATCCTCCAACGGACGCATCGAGAAGAACAAGCCGGTCCGCGTCTATGACTGCTCCGGCCCGTGGGGCGACCCCGCCTTCACCGGCAGTTCCGAGCAAGGCCTTCCCGCCCTCCGCCGCGACTGGATCCTTGCCCGCAACGACGTCGCGGAATACGACGGCCGCCAGGTCCGGCCGCAGGACAATGGCTACCTCACCGAAAAACACGCCGAGTTCGCTTCAAAATCAGAACGCGCCAATAAGTTCATCGAATTTCCCGGCCTCACCGCCGACCGCCGCAAGCCGCTCCGCGCCACCGGCACACCTGTCACCCAACTCCACTACGCCCGCCAAGGCATCATTACTCCCGAGATGGAGTTCATCGCCCTCCGAGAAAATCTGAAAATCTCAAATCTCAAATCTCAAATCTCAGATCAGCGGGAAGACATCGTCCGCAACCACCTCGACAAGCAGCACAACGGCTCCACCCAGACGCCCGACAGCCCCTACACCCCCGGCATCTTCCAACGCTTCCCGCAGCGGATACCCGCGGAAATCACTCCGGAGTTCGTCCGCAGCGAAGTGGCCGCCGGCCGGGCGATCATCCCTCTCAACGTCAATCACCCGGAGTGCGAACCGATGATCATCGGCCGCAATTTCCTCGTCAAAATCAACGCCAACATCGGCAACTCCGCCGTCGCCTCGTCCATCGAGGAGGAAGTCGAAAAAATGCGCTGGGCCACCAAATGGGGCGCGGACACCGTGATGGACCTCTCCACCGGCAAAAACATCCACGCCACCCGCGAATGGATCCTCCGCAATTCCCCCGTGCCCATCGGCACCGTGCCGATCTATCAGGCACTCGAGAAAGTGAACGGCAAGGCCGAGGACCTCACTTGGGAACTCTACCGCGACACCCTCATCGAACAGGCCGAGCAAGGCGTCGATTACTTCACCATCCACGCCGGCGTGCTGCTGCGGTTCGTCCCCATGACCGCCAGTCGCATGACCGGAATTGTTAGCCGCGGCGGCTCGATCATGGCGAAGTGGTGCCTTTCCCATCACAAGGAAAACTTCCTCTACACCCATTGGGATGAGATATGTGATATCTGCGCGGCCTATGACGTATCATTTTCGATCGGCGACGGACTCCGCCCCGGTTCCATTGCCGATGCCAACGACAAGGCCCAGTTCGGTGAACTCGAAGTCCAGGGCGAACTGACCACGAGAGCCTGGGCGAAAGGATGCCAGGTCATGAACGAAGGCCCCGGCCACGTCCCCATGCACATGATCGAGGAAAACATGGCCAAACAGTTGGAATGGTGCCACGAAGCTCCCTTCTACACGCTCGGGCCACTCACCACCGACATTGCCCCCGGCTACGACCACATCACCAGCGGCATCGGCGCCGCCATGATCGGCTGGTACGGCTGCGCCATGTTATGTTATGTCACCCCCAAGGAACACCTCGGCCTTCCCAACAAGGATGACGTCAAAGTCGGCGTCATCACCTACAAGCTCGCCGCCCACGCCGCCGATCTCGCCAAAGGCCACCCCGGCGCCCAATACCGCGACAACGCCCTCAGCAAGGCCCGTTTCGAATTCCGTTGGGAAGACCAGTTCAATCTCGGCCTAGATCCCGAAACCGCACGCGAATTCCACGATGAAACGCTGCCCCAGGACGGAGCCAAAACCGCCCACTTCTGCTCCATGTGCGGCCCGCATTTCTGCTCGATGAAGATCAGCGAGGACGTCCGCCAATACGCGGCCGAACAAGGCATCGCCGAAGAAGAGGCTCTGGCAAAAGGCATGGAGGAGAAATCCAGGGAATTTACCGAAGCCGGAGCGGAGGTCTACGTCCCTGCATGAGAAGAGGCGACGCTCCTGTCGCCCCGACCATTCATTCTTGCCAAGTTCCCAAGGAGCACCAATTGAGTCAGTCAGAAAAACAAAAAGCCGGCACCCTTTCGGGTGTCGGCTTGGTGGATTCAGGATATGCGTTGGCAAGATGCCGACGCTCCTTGATGGTCAGTCAGCCGCTACGGTTTCCTGATTCGCTTCGGCTTCGGCGGCCTTCTGGTCGCGGAGCCAGGCGCGGCGGGACATTTTCACGCGGCCTTTTTCATCGACTCCGAGGCATTTGGCGGTGATGACTTCGCCTTTTTTGACGACGTCCTCGACGTTTTCGGTGCGGCCTTCGGCCAGTTCCGAGACGTGGATGAGTCCGTCTTTTCCAGGGAGCACTTCCATGAAGGCGCCGAACTGGGTGATGGAAACGACCTTGCCGGTGTACACCTTGCCCACTTCGATTTCCTGGAACATGCGGTCGATCATCGCTTTCGCGCGCTCGAGGCCTTCCTGCTTGGAAGCATAGATGTGCACGGTGCCATCGTCCTCGATGTTGATCTCGGCGCCGGACTCGGCCTGGATGCCCTTGATGTTCTTGCCGCCAGGCCCGATCAGCTCGCCGATGCGGTCCGCCGGGATCTTGACGGAAATGATGCGCGGGGCGTGCGGGCTGAGCTCGCCGTGGGTCGAGATGGACTCTGCCATCTTGTCGATGATCTTCACGCGGCCCGCCTTGGCGATGTGGATCGCTTCTTCAAGCATCGCAAGCGGGAGGCCCGGGAGCTTGAGATCGAGCTGATAGCCGGTGACGCCTTCGCTGGTGCCGCAGAGCTTGAAGTCCAT
>JBBSJY010000164.1:0-10525 GCA_038256845.1 Verrucomicrobiales bacterium
AGGATCTGGACCTCGATGTGTTTGGCGCGTTTGATATATCTTTCGAGGAAGACGGCGGGGTTTCCGAAAGCTGCCTGGGCCTCGTTGCGCGCTTCGGAGAGGAGGGCCTCGAGTTGCGATGGTTCCTCGACGACCCGCATGCCGCGGCCGCCACCGCCGAACGCCGCTTTGATGATGAGCGGGAAGCCGATTTCGTGGGCGACCTTCATTGCGAGATCGGCGTCGGTGACCGGGTCCTCGGTGCCGGGGAGGGTGGGGACGCCGAATTTGGCGGCGAGGTGGCGGGCGGCGGTCTTGTCACCCATTTGTTCCAAAAGCTCCGGCGAGGGCCCGATGAAGGTGATCCCCTCGCGGGCGCAGGCTTTGGCGAAGGACGCGTTTTCGGATAGAAACCCGTATCCCGGATGAATCATGGTCACGCCCTTTTGCTTGGCGAGGGTGACGATTCCCTCCACATCCAGGTACGCCCCGACCGGGCCCTTCGAAGTGTCGAGCTGATAGGCTTCGTCGGCTTTGAAGCGATGGATGGAGAACCGGTCTTCTTCGGCGAAAATCGAGACCGTCCGGAGGCCGAGCTCGTTGGCAGCGCGGAAGATGCGGATGGCGATCTCGCCGCGGTTGGCGGCCATCAGTTTTCCTGGGCGTCTTTGGGTGTCCGGCATGATGGGAGGCTTTTAGGAGTTCGCTGTGGGGAGGGACAGAGGTAAAGGCGAGGGATTTTCGGGGGGCGCGGGCGTTGCCGGGCCGGAGGGTTCGGGGTTGAGGCGGAACTTTCAAGCCGGAATGGCGGGGGTAGGCCGCCGCGGTTTCCAATTCTCTCAGTTCCACGGGCCGGCAGCCAGCATGGAACTTTGGATTTCGGAGATAGGGGAGGGGCAAGTGGCGTCTAGTCCTGATAGTGGCGGATTCCGCCGGTCGATTTCCGGCTTTTGCCGGATGGCTACTGGGGACGTTCAGCCAAGCATGGAGTCGCGCCTGGTGGCGACGGGGCATTCAGGGCCTCTATCGTTCGGCGCCGGTCAACGGCAGCGCGGCGGACGGCTACATTTTTCGGATTGCGGCGGATTGCATCCATCTCAATCCCACGCGGCCGGCGGTGGCAGGGGGATCCCGCGGTTCGCTGGCGGCCTGCCGTTGGAGCAGGCTGGCGGCATACGCGAATGGCAAGGGACCGGAGTGGCTGGAGATAGACCGGGTGCTGGCGGCGTTCGAGCCGGCGAAAGAACGGGAGGGGGGAGGCGGGCCTATGCGGCGTGGATCGAGGAGCGTGGAAAGGGGGGGGGAGATTTCCGCGGAGGTGATGAAGGCGCTGCGGCGGGGGTATCTGGGATCAGGGAGTATCAAAGATCGTCTGCTCAAGCGGTTGACTTTAATCATATACCGAAAAAAAGTGAGAACCCCCATCCCATCGAAAAATGCCAAATTGTGAGGACCGACCCCAATCATGTAGATTTCACGCTTCCATAATGTTTAACATGGTGCCTGTCTCGTCTCCCAAAGAGGAGACAAAATACGTGAGGCTGTTTTGCCAGTCAAGCACCGTGTCGAAAGTCGCCGACGAGGGGATATACGGTGTGAAGACGCACGGCTCTCCCGGAGCCAGGGATTTGAAACCTGTGGGTGGAGAGCCGCCGCCATAGAGCGTGAAGTCGAAGGTATTGGCGGTCCCGGACAGATGGACATACATCCTGTCCAGATCCACTGGGGAAGTCATCACAAAGCCATCGTGAGTGTCGCCCACGCGATTGAATTCGAGTCCGAGTTCCGGCTGGTCGAACGTCATCCGTGGTCGCTGGCCGTTTCCTCCGCCATTGAGGTCGAGGGTCCAGCCGGTATTGTTTGTCACGACCACGAAGGGCGCGTACGTGAGGAAAATCATGTGATTCCATTCCGCGCCGCCCATGGCGGAGGGCACCATGCCCGTCCACGGGCCGTAGGGGGGACGGCTGAAAAGGGAATCGACCACTCCGCACTGCAAATCGTCCTGCGGGGCCACTTCCGCGCGGACTGCCGGAAGGCATGCAAACGAAACGAAAGCCGTGCCGATGCGGGAAAGCCGGCGTGAACGGAGGATGGGTTTCAGGCGGACAAAATGGGGTTGCGTGGGGATGTCACCACTCCTTTCGCCAATTTTCAAGGGCCCTGTGACTGACTCCTACCTTCATTGCCGTTCGAGCCAGTCCCCGTTTCCGTTGTTCCTTGCTTTAGACAAGCTCACCGATCAAGGAGGGCGAATTTGAGTTCCGCCTCGGAGACGACATCGCCGTTGACGAGGCAGCGGCAGCGGGTTTGGCCGATGGAGCCGCGGATCTTGATGATCTCCGCCTCGATGAAAAGGGTGTCGCCGGGAAGGACGGGACGCCGCCATTTCACGCCGTCCGCGCTGAGGAAATAGCCGAGCTTGCCTGCGTTTTCCGGCATGCGGAGCATCAGGACGGACGAGAGCTGCGCCATGGCTTCCAATTGCAGGACGCCCGGCATGATCGGGTGTCCCGGAAAATGGCCGATGAAGTAAGGCTCATTGATGGTGACGTTCTTGATACCGGTGCATTTGCGGTCTCCCTCGAAGCCGACAATGCGGTCCACCATGAGGAACGGGTAGCGGTGGGGGAGGATTTTGAGAACCTCGTTGATATCAAGGACGCTTTCTCCTTCCGGGAGCGGAAAGGGGACGGGGACCATCGAGCGGAGGCGGGCATATTCCGACTTGAGGGTGGCGGCCATCCTGGTGTTAGGGCCGTGGCCCGGCTTCACGGCGATGACATGGCCGAGAATGCGTTTGCCGGAAAGCATGAGGTCACCGATGAGATCCAACGCTTTGTGACGGGCGAACTCGTTGGTGTATCGGAGGGCTTCCTTTGACATGACCTCGTTGTCGCGGATGACGATGGCACTTTCCAGCGATCCGCCTTTGATCAGGCCTTTCTCAAGGAGCGGCTTCACATCCTCGTAGTAAACGAAGGTGCGGGCGGCGCAGATTTCCTTTTCATATGTCTCGGGGGTGACCTCGGTGGAGAAGTATTGGGTAAAGCGGCCCTCGGGCCCGACATTGGTGACGGAAACTTTGAAGCTTTTGCAAGGGACGATGGTGATGATGGTGCCGTCGCCGGTTTCCTGATGAATGGGTTCCCGGATTTCCCAAGTCTTGCGATACGCGGTCTGGGCGGCGATGCCCCCCTTTTTGATGAGTTCGACAAACGGCTTGGATGATCCGTCTCCGATGGGGGGTTCGTTGGCGTTCATCTCGATGAGCGCGTTGTCGATGCCCATGCCGGTGAGGGCGGAGAGAATGTGCTCGACGGTGTGGACCTTGACGGATCCCTCGGCGAGAGTCGTGGCGCGCTCCACGGTCTGCACCTTGCTGACATCGGCGGAGATGAAAGGCTGGTCGGGCAGGTCGACGCGGCGGAACTTGAAGCCGTGGTCCTCCGGCGCGGGCTTGAGGGTGAGAGAGACCTTTTCCCCGGTGTGGAGAGAGGTGCCTTCGAGGGTGGCGGGACCTGCGAGGGTGTGCTGGACGGCTGCGGACATGGGGGCGGAGCGTCCGGGTTCGCGCGGGAAGTATCAAGCCGGAATGGCGGCGGCGCTGAGGTGGCCGGGGCAGGTGGGGTTCGCCGCGTTAGCCTGCGATGATTGCGCCATGGCAGCGACCCGTCAGGTGCCGATTGGGAGAGGAAGCGCTTGATCTCAGCCGCCAGTGGTTCAGGACACGGCGCGGGTTTCGCTGCGGGCGGCCGGGCGGCGGACCGCGGCGCGTTTCGGCACGAAAGGGGTGATGAGAGCCTGTTCGAAATCGAAGACTTCGGAGAAATCCTCCTTCTTGTCCGAGTCCTGTTTTCCAAAGACCTGCTCCTCGATGAGAAGGAAAACCATGTCGCCCACATCCTGGCATTTCCTGACGCCCCATTCGTGCATCAGGGTGGCGGCCATCGGCCCGAATTGTTCGAGCGCGTGATCGCGATAGCCGGCGAGAAGCTCGGGCCCGCTGACGTGACGGGCTTCTCCGTCGGTCCCCTCGGCAATCCGCTTGAGGGTGAAATCGAGGGCGTCCTTGAGAAAGAAGTAGGCTTGCGGATCAAAACGTTTGTCGCGTTTCAGGATGGAAACGAGGGATTGTTCGAACTGCATGGCTTGCATTACCGGAGCTTGTACGGTGCGGCGGACGCTGTCAAAGCGCTTCCTGACGGGATGCGGCGGCAGGGCGGGGGCTTATTGGTCCGCTACCGGAGGGAATTCAAAAAGGCAAAGAGGTCGGCAACCTGGGAATCGGTGAAGCCGTCGATGAGACCTTCTGGCATGAGTGAGCGGCGGGAAATTGCGTGGGACTCGATCTCGGTGCGGGGGATCAGGCGGTCGTCGGCACCGATCTGGCGAAGGACGAGCTGGTCCGCGGTTTCGGAAGCGAGAAAGCCGCTGAGGGTGGTGCCGTCCTTGAGTTTGAGGTCGTGGCGGTAGTAGCCGCTTTCGAGTTGGGCATTGGGAGTGAGGATGTTGCGGAGGATGGCCTCGGTGCCCATGGCTCCCGCGCCGCTGAGGTCGGGGCCGAGGGCGATGCCTTCGCCCTTCGCTTGGTGGCAGATCAGGCAGGTGGCGCGGGCGAGGTCGTGGCCTTTGGCGGGGTCGCCGGGGGATTCGGCGAGGGTGCGGAAGCGGGTGAATTTTTCCGCGAGAGCGGCCGAGTCGGCGGGAGTGAGGAGTTCCGGGAAATCGGTGGTGAGGGCGATTCTGGCGCCTCCTTCGAGGAGTGGAGCGGCGCTGGCGGCGGTGATGAGGTGAAGGAGGCCGGGTGGCTTCCGGGCGGAATCGAACCGGGTGAGGTGACCGGTTTGGATTTCCTCGGCGCTGCGGGCATGGTCCCAGATGCGGACTTCGTCATAGGCGGCGTGGCTGCCGGGGGAGGCGTTGCTTTCGCCCAGGTTGAGGCCGGTGAGCGGATCGGTAAACAGTCCGGCTTCGGCGGCGGACTCTCCATCGAGGTAGAGGAGGAGGTTTCCCGGACCATCGCGGGTGAGGGCGAGGTGGGTCCAGCGGCCGGGCTCGACCGGGCGGTTGGCGATGATGAGGTCGTGGATGCCGGGGCCGCCGTAGAGGCGGGGGCGGCCGGCGTAGAAATTGATATCGGGTCCGCCCTCACGGCCGAAGAGGCTGTCTTCGTTGCCGACGCTGCCTTCGAGGCGGACCCAGCCCTCGATGGTGAACGGACCGTCGAGGTCGAGCTTGGTGAGAAGGCGGCTCTCACGTTTGCCATCGAGCTGGATGACGGGGCGGAGGAGGGAGGCATTTTCTGCAAGGAGCTTGGCGAGGGCCGGATGATCGGGACCAAGGACGACAAGGAGGCGCTCCAGGGCGGCGGTTTCGGAGGCGGGGAAATTGCCGCCGGAGATGGCTTGGGCGAGTGCCTCGGCTTTGGCGGGAGTCGAGGTCATGCCGTCGAGGGCGAGGCTGCGGTGGGCGCCGGGGAGATCGGGCCAGCGGGAAATGAGTTCGGTGACCGCGGCGGGATCATCGACAGAGCCGAGGCCTAGGATGGCTTCGCGGCGGACTGCTTCGGCCGGGTGATCGAGGTGCGGGCGGAAATCGTCGAATGCGGCGGCGCGGGTCTCGCGCAGGGTGGCGAGGGCGAGGGCGAGATCGGTCTCGGAGCGGTCGGGCCGGGCGGCCCAGGCGCGGATTTCCGGGAGAAAGGCGGGGAGGCGGAAACGGCGGGCGAGATCGATGGCGAGGCGTTCGTGATCTGGGGAACGGGAGGTTTCAAGGAGGTGGGCGGCGGCGGATTCGATCAGGGAGGAGAGCTGCGGCGAGTTGGCGGCGGCCGGGTCGAGGGCGAGCAGGGCGCGGAGAAGGGCGGGAGTCTGTTGCGGGTCGAGAAGCAGTTTCCCGAAGGTTTCCAGAACCTGAGGTTGGACGAGCTGACTGCCTAACAGAGAGAGTTCGTCGGCGGTGAGCCCACGCGGGATTTCCGGGAGGACGGCGAGCATGGCGGCGGCGGCTTCGGCGTCCGGGAGAGCGCGGGCGGCGAGGAGACGTGGCTCGGGCGGGAGGGAGTTTTCTTCAAGAAGCTGGCGGGTCGCTTCGTGGTGATCGGCCATGGCCCAGCGGGAGAGGTAGCACTCGAAATTCCGGTCGTAGGCGGCGCGGTCGTGGGTGGTAAGCGGCTCGCGGCCGAGCGCGGCCGCGTGGGCGACCATCGCGGGAGTGGCGGCGCGGTGGGAGCGGATGGAATTGGCGATGGCGGCGCGGACGCGGAAATGCGGGTCGTCCTTGACGGCTTCGAGAACGGGCAGGAATTCGTTCTCGGGAAGGGAGGTTTCGCCAGCGATTCTAACAGCCTCGTGGCGGAGGGCGGGTCGATCGGACCCGGCAAGCGTGGCGAGCAGATCCGGAGCGATCGCGCCGAGGCCTTCGAGGGCGAAGAGGGCGGCGATCCGCTTGGGCGGCGGCTGGCTGGTGTCTGCGACGATGGCTGTTAGGGCGGCGCTTGAAGTCGATTCGCCACGGTCGGAAATTTCCTGCCAAGCGAACTTGGAGATGAGCGCGCCGGGGCCGCCGAGCAAGCCGATGAGGGCGGGCGGGTCGAGTTTCGCGAGGTCGGGACGGGGCTGCGGTTTCTGGGATTCGTGGCGGATGCGCCAGATGCGGCCGCTGGATTTGTCGCGGTCCGGGTGGGTGCGGGGGACTTCGTTGTGAGAGATGATCTTGTTATACCAATCGACAATGTAGAGGCAGCCATCGGGGCCGAAATGTACGGCGATGGGACGGAACCACGGGTCCTCGGACAACAGGAAGTCATCGGCTTTCCGATAGATGGGATGGCCGTTTTCATCGCGCTCCAAGGTGACAATCTGGATGCGGGAGGTGATGGGATTGGCGATGTAAAAGACCTGCTTGTCGCCGTGGCCGAGGGTGAAGGGGCTGTCGCGATCTTCAGCGATGGCGAGACCGCTGAGGCCGGTGCCGCCCATTTTCGGACCGGCGGTGGAGGGCGGCAGCGTGGGCGCGTCGGGGCGGAGTTTTTCGCGGGAGCCGGTGGGGTAGTGGGTGCCGGGGGCGAACTCGGCGACGGGGTAGCCCAGGTCGTTCGCTTCCTGAAGAAACGTTTCGCCGCTGCGGTCGGTGGCGAGGCCCCAGATGTTGTTAGGACCGGCGGTTAGATTTTCGAAGGCCGAGCCATCGGCACGGAAGCGGGCGAGCTTGCAGTGGTTGAAGGTGACGGAGGTTTCGCCGCGGGAAAAAGGAAGTCCGCCGGGGCGGCGGACTTCGGAAGCGTTGAAAAGGCCCTGGGCGAGGTAGATCCAACCACCGGGCGCTCGTTCGAACTGGTGGGGAAACAGGTGCGAATCCTGGATGCCGAAGCCCTCGAGGATGACCTCATGGGTGTCGGCGCGGCCGTCGCCGTTGGTGTCGCGGTAGTGGCGGATCTCCCGGCCGTGCTGAACGAGCGCGCCGTCTTTGTAAGGAAGCAATCCGAGCGGGATGGCGAGGCCTTCGGCGAAAACCCGCGGTGTCTGGGGGCCGGGCGCATTCGGCTCGTCGAAGATGAGGACGCGGTCCCCGCCGCCGCGTTCGAAGAGGGCGTCGGCCGCCGCGGCGTTTTCATTGGCATCGACCGGATACTCGGTGGCGGTCATGGTCCACATCCGGCCGTGGCGATCCCAGACGACGGTGATGGGTTTGTGGACGCCCTGTTCCTCCGAGGCGACGAGCTCGGCGGTGAATCCTTCCGGGAGTTTGAAGCCTTGGCGCTGGTCCTCGGGATCGCGGGCACCGTCGGGCTGGATTTCGCGGATGCTGACGTCCTTCATCTGGATGAGGAAAGTTCCGCCGCTGTGGGCCTGCAGGCCTAACAGGCCGGTCCGGGGGATTTCCGGATCCTCCTCGGTGTAGTCGGTCGCGGCGACGCCGTTGATCCAGACGCGGATGCGGGGGCCTTCGGCGAGGATGCGGTAGTGGTTCCAGCCGTCCTCCTTGACCGCGGCAGCGAGCGCTTCGACGTCGATGGGTTGGGCGACGGCCTTGTTTCTACGGGATTCGTCGTAGATGTCACCCCAATAGCCCTCGCCGGCATCGATCTGATAGCCGCGCATCTCATGGCTGTCCTCGACGCGCTGGCTGCGGATCTGCATGCCGGAGTTGATGAAGCCCTCGCCGGGAACGAAGCGGAGACTCATTTTCAGCTCGAAGTCTCCGTAGGATTTCTCTGAAGCGAGAAACGTGTTGTGGGGAACCTTTTCGGTCAGCGAGCCGCCGGTGACGAGGCCATCCTCGACCTTCCACCACTTTTCCTCTCCGGGGCGGAGTTTCCAGCCGGCGAGAGATTCGCCATCGAAAAGGGAAACCGGCTCGGCACCCAGGAGGCAGGCGGAGAGGAGCAGGAAAAAGGCGGTTCTCATTCCGGGATGAAACGGGAACCGCGGGAGGGAGGGGAAGCATGAAAATCGTGCGGCGGTCAGATTGAAGGGAGGTTGGCTGGAAACCATCCCGGCATCGGATTCGGGGGATCACGCGGATCGCGCCAAACAATCCCGCAAGCTCGCACTGGAACTCGCCGGGGAGACCCGGCCTGCTGTCGACCGCGTGGCTCAAGGCCAAGGCCGGACCGACCCGTGCCCGCGAGAGCGGAACTCAAGCGGCGCGCTGATCTTGGGTATCTGTGGAGGCCTCGCCGCGGTTGCGGTACCCGATGTGATCGTACACTTTGCCATCGTATACGAAAGTCCCCGTGAAACGTGAAAATCTGTATCCGAAGTCATGCTGTGAAGGTGACCTGCAGGTGTGGTTGGTTGGAAAAAAGGGAGGCCGGATGAGGCCTCCCTTTGTGAAGGGTCGCTGGAATTTCTGAGGGAGGGATTACTCCGCTCCTTCGGCCTCGCGGCGCTGGCGTTCCTCTTGTTGACGCGCCTGTTCGCGCTGCCGGACTTCTTCCTGCTGGAGACGCGCCTGTTCTTCGCGCTGGCGTGTTTCTTCCTGGCGACTGGCTTCTTCCTGACGCCGGGCTTGTTCCTCGCGCATGCGGGCTTCTTCCTGACGGCGGACCTCCTCCTCGCGCTGGCGTGCCTGCTCCTGCTGACGCGCCTGTTCCTCGCGTTGACGAGCGGCCTGTTCCTCGCGCATTCGGGCCTGTTCGGCCTGGCGTGCTTGTTCGGCTTGGCGTGCTTGTTCGGCCTGGCGTGCTTGTTCCTGCTCGCGGGCCTGGGCTTCACGTTGCTGGGCCTGTTCCGCCTGTTCCCGTTTCGCGGCTTCCTGGCGCTCGGCCATTTCCAGCTGCTGTTCGCGCTGGGCTTGGGCGGCGGCACGGCGGGCTTCCTCCTGGGCTTGAGCCGCCTGCTGTTGCTCACGCTCGGCGGCGGCGCGTTGTTCGGCTTCCTGCGCGCGGGCCTGCTGGCGAACGGCTTCTTCCTGCTGCTGGCGCTCGGCGTTGCGGCGGGTTTCTTCCTGAGCCCGGGCGACGCGTTCGGCACGCGGGGCGGCTTCGCGGCCACGGGCCTGGGCTGGCGGGGCTTCAGGAGTTTCGGCCATGCGCGGTTCCGCCGGGGGCGCGGCCGGAGGGGCTTCAGCGGCCGGTCCGCGGCCGCGCGTGTTCCGCCCGGCTGCTTCCGGACGGCGCTGCGGCTGCTGGCGCTCCCGAAGTTGTGCCTCTTGCTGGCGGAGCCGCTCGCGGCGCACTTCCGCCTCGCGGGCGAGCTCTTCCATGCGACCGTTGTTAGCTTCCGGCGCGGCTGGCTCGGGGGCGGCGGGCTCGGCCGCAGGGGCTTGGGGCTCGGGTGCCTGACGCGGCGCGGCCGGGGGAGCGGCCGGAGGGGCTTCGGCGGCCGTTCCGCGGCCGCGCGTGTTCCGCCCGGCTGCTTCCGGACGGCGCTGTGACTGCTGGCGCTCCCGAAGTTGTGCCTCTTGCTGGCGGAGCCGCTCGCGGCGCTCTTCCGCCTCGCGGGCAAGCTCTTCCATGCGACCGTTGTTGTTTTCCGGGGCGGCGGGCTCGGCCGCAGGGGCCTGGGGCTCGGGTTCCTGGCGGGGAGCTGCCGGGGGAGTCGGCGCTGCGGGAGCTTCCGGACGAGCCGGACGTTGGCCGCGCCGAACGGCCTCCTCACGCTCGCGCAGGCGATTGCGACGTTCTCCGACTTCGCGGCGGAGTTCTTCGATGCGGGTGGTCGGTTCGGCCTCCGGTGCGGCGGGCACCACAGGAGGAGCGGGCTCGGTCATCGGCGGCTCGGCGGCGGGCGTTTCCGGTGCGGAGGGCGGCGTTGTGGGCGTGGTGGCCGGTTCTTCGGCGGGCTCGGTCGGGCGGACGGGGCGTTCTCCGCGGGCGGGGCGCTCGGCGGGAGGAGCGGGCTCGGTCATCGGCGGCTCGGCGACGGGAGTTTCCGGTGCGGAAGCCGGCGCGGCGGGCGTGGTGGCCGGTTCTTCGGCGGGTTGGGCGGGCTCGGTCGGGCGGACGGGGCGTTCTCCGCGGGCGGGGCGCTCGGCGGGAGGAGCGGGCTCGGTCATCGGCGGCTCGGCGGCGGGAGTTTCCGGTGCGGAAGCCGGCGCG
>JBBSJY010000165.1:0-10365 GCA_038256845.1 Verrucomicrobiales bacterium
CGTGCCATGCCCAAGTCCAGGCCATGTGCGAGTCAATTTTCAATAGAAATATTTAAACCCAAGGACTGACCCCGTCTCCGACCGTCTCTGACCCCGTCTACTGCTCGTATTTTTCGCGGTAGTGAAATGAAAGGGGCTGCCACCTTTTGGGAGCTGATTTTGCCATCGGGATTGACGCTAGGCTGCGAACTTCAAGTCTGTCGAGCCGGATGAATGAAAAGAACTTTCATATTTTCCGAGAACTTGCGCGGGCAATTAATCGCAAAATCCTGCGATTGGAGACCGTATAGGAATTCCACATGTGGAAGATTGCGAAACACCTGATGATTGCCGCCGCCGTTGCGGTGCTTGCCCCGAGTCTGTTTGCTGAGGCGAAACCCGGTCGGGAAGGGGGCGAACCACTGGTGATCCCGACCTTCCATTGCCTCGGCGTTTACTGGTCGCCGGAGGGCGGGGGTAAGGGAGAACAGGTGCTGGTGAAATACCGGAAGAGCGGGCAGGAGGAATGGCGCGAGGGGCTTTCCCTGGAATACAACCCGGTCGATGCGCCGGAGTGCAAGGCGGACTACCGTGGCAGTCTGGTAAACCTGACGCCGGGCACTGCCTACGAGATCGAGCTTCGTCTCGGGAAAACCGGGAAGAAGGCCGCATGCCGGGGGACGACCTGGAGCGAGGAGTTTCCCGTGAAAGAGGTGGTGAAAGTCGCGAGCCGGGATGCGATGCTTTCCGTGGAGAAATCCGGGACTCCGGACGGCTATGTGCTCTACGATGGCACGGGCTGCACCATCGACACAGACAATTCGGAGGGGCTGGGCATCGGGGTGGATGCGAGTTACGTGATCCTGCGGGGTTTCACGATCAGGAATGTGAAGGAGCACGGGATCAGGATTTTCGGCGGTCACCACATTGTCATCGAGGACTGCGATATCAGCAAGTGGGGCAGCGAAAGCGAGCAGGGCTGGGGGAAGAACAGCCAGGCCGCTGTTTTCAGCAATGACAAGGAATTGCACAACGTCGTCATCCAACGCTGCCTGATGCACCATCCTTCATGGGACACGAACAGTTGGGCGGAAAAGCACGGCAAGTCCACGCATCCCTCCGGGCCGCAGACGGTGGTGTTCCGGGATTCCGCAGGCAACCATGTCATCCGCTACAATGAGATCTGGTCGGACAAGGATCACTATTTCAATGACGGGATCGGATCCGGGGCGAATGGCAGCTACCGGGGATTTCCAGGCCCTGATAGCGACATCTATGGCAACTACATCGCGAACTGCTGGGACGACGGCATCGAGGCCGAAGGTTGCGGGCAGAACGTCCGGATCTGGAACAACTATGTCGAGGAAACGCTCATCCCTATCGCCAACGCGGCGGTATCGATCGGGCCTTACTATGTGTGGAGGAACGTATCGGGTCGCTCTTACAGCCCTTCGGGCAGCGAGTGGGACATGGCCAGCGGGCCGTTCATGAAGATGGGTTTCGCGGGCGGAGAGCAGTGGATGACCGGGCACATGTATGTTTTCAATAACACCATTTTCCAGAAAGCCGACGAGGGCGCGGACGGTCTGGGAGGCGACAGCAGGATCATCAAGCACTGCACCAGCCGGAACAATATCCTGCATGTCCGGAAGGGCGAGCGCCGCAGCGTTTCCATCAGCCGCAGCCATGCCGGGAACGACTTCGATCACGACCTGTTATCCGCAGGATTTCCCGAAGGCCAGGAAGCGCATGGGGTGAAAGGCACGCCGGAGTATGTGCCGGGGGCGGGCTTTGATGCGGAAACGAAGACGGGCGTTTTCCAACTCGCGCCGGGCAGCAAGGGGATGAATGCGGCGGAGATCATCCCCAACTTCTGCGAGGTGGTCGGCAAAGACTTGCCGGACATCGGTGCCCACGAATCCGGGACTGGGGAAATGCGGTTCGGCGTAAAGGCCAGGTTCATCCCGCCCGGGGCAAACAGGTAGAGGTGGGCTCCCGGGAGGCAGGATGCCTCCCGTAACAACCCCCTTTTCCCCGCTCTCCGGTCTAGCCCAACGGCTGTTTCAGGAGCCTACAGCCAAAAGCAAATTCCTAGCAGTCAGCCATTCACACCGCATCCCTGGGATGGGGACCGCCCCTGCCTGCAGACCCGAGACGACGTTCGCTTCGAATTCCCCCCGACCTTTCGCCGCCGGCTCGATCCAGACCCCGAGCCGCCCGGGTCGGTGATGCGATTGTTCCTAAAGATGATCTTTTGGGTGGAATTTCCCCTGATGTGAATGCCGCTAAACAGCGGCGAAACGATATTGTTGTCCTCGAACACTATGTCGGTGACCGTGGTGCTGGACGCGTTTATCCACGCGGCACCCCGATTTTGTCCGACAAAATTTCCACCGCCGTGCACCAGCGTATTGCCGCGAACAATGCAATCTGAGGTGGGATGTTTTGGATAGGCGCCGGTCATGTTGATCGCGAATACGGCCATCAGAGCGTTGCCGGGGAGAAGATTGTTTTCCACCAGGTGCTCCGAGCCGCCGCCGAGAACGAGATTCTGTCCCCACCAGATGGCGGATACGGTGTTGTTCCGTAGCGTGTTGTTCACGGCGGGCGGGTCGCTTCTTTCCGTTTCCGAAAGGGTCACAATACCGTCGTCCCCGCATCCGCGGACATGGCAATGCTCGATCACGGTGTGACTGGTGCCTCGGTTGATGTTGATCCCGTCCGCGTAAGTGAAGCGCATGCGGCAGTTCCGGATGAGTCCGTGCGCCCCCGTGCTCATCCAAAAGCCGGTCTGCGTGTGGGTGATCCACACGTTCTCGACCACCCGGTTAGAAGCTCCGCCGGAAAGCGTGAACCCTTTGCCGTTGCTGCCTTGCCGCCGGGTCTGGGCGACGCAATCCAAATAAAGATCGGAAACCTCCGCCCCATCACCCCCGAGTTCGAAGCCCATGTTCCCGGCAAAATCCGTGCCGAGCGAGGTGCCGAGGATCTCCGTATGCCACATGCCCGCACCGCGGACGACCAGCGGCCCTTCGACAATGAACCGCTGGGATTGATGATACACGCCGCCGGGGATCCACACGCTTTTCTGCTGTGCCTTCGCGACCGCGAGGCAGGCAAGGATCGCATCCGAGTCATCTTCCCCGTCATCCGGCACGGCACCGAAATCCGTGACGGAAATGGAGTCGGCTGGTTGCGGCAAAGCCGGCGGCGGCGCTTCAAGCTCGATCAGATCGATACGGTAGAACCCGGCGCCGTCTCCCTGATGTTTGCGCAGTTCGAGATGGTCTCCGCCCTCGAGCGGTTGGGCCAAACGGAAGCGGGATTCCTCCCAGAACACATGCGGAGCCTCCCCGGGCGTGTTCGACTGGCCGTTCTGTCCGGCATCGCCATACAACCAGTTGTGGCGAGAACTTAGCGTGCTCTTTTCCCTGAACGTCCCGTTGACGAAAAGCGAGAGCGTCGCCTCGCGCCGCCCTCCGGTGCGTCGGGGATGCAGTGGCGCACCACCAAACTATGCCAAGGCTGGTCGATCTCGAAAGAAACCGAATCTCCCAACTCCTTCAGTTCAACATAGCTACGACCCGATGCCTCGAGTTCCGGAGTCACCACCCGGCCCGATTGTCCTTCCAGCTTCATCACGCTTCCGTTCACCGCCGCGGTCTCAGCTTCGAGGGTGACGAACGAACCGATACCTGGAGATGCGGACGCTGTAGCGATAGGCGCCAGGGAAAACAGGCGGAATAATATTTCGGTAAAAAGGAAATTCATAGGGTGGGGTGGTAAGAGATTCGCCTTGCACCCTGCTCGGGCGGATCGAAACCAGTGGCTCTGAATACGGGAGAAGGCGGTCGATTTTTGACTATTTATGATAGGGCTTCGGCGAGCCGGAAACACCGTCGAAAGTGTCTCGAAGGCGTCCTTCGAAGGGGTCAGTCCCGACTAACAAGCATTGCCACTTCTACGATCTCGAAGGGGTGGAAGGGGTAACAGTTTAGCTGTTTTTCGGGTCAGGAAGAATCGCTGAAAAGTGCGTCCTGGGCTTGTACCGCCGATCCTGTTAACAGGGCCTGGAACAGGTTGAGGGCGGAGCATTTCCGGAGCTTGGCGGCCTCGGTCAGGCTGTTGAATATGGCGACGTTCCCGGAGCCTTGCCCGTTTCGGCTCCCCATGCAGACTTTGCGGAAGATGACCAGCGGCCGGAGGGCCCGTTCGGTTACGAGGGCGGGTTCTTCAGCGCCCGGCGTCGCGGACCAGTTCCGCCAGCCGCGCGTTGAAATGCTCCGCCTCCGACAGCCTCGAAAGGTCGAGGTGCATCCGGTATCGCCAGTTGAAAGGAATGATCGCCGGGACGTTGATCCGCTCCGCTTCCGGCACCGGAAACCGCAGCGCCTCATCGATCGCCAGCAGGTCCTGCAACGGCAGCACCGCCCACATCGCCGGCGAGCGGAGGTGCTGGTCGATGATCCGTATGGCCACTTCCGCTGTCAGATCCGCCGGAGGAAATGCGATCCCGAACATCTGCCAGGCGAATCGCGCCGTGACCCGCTGGTCCTCCCTCCACCAGGCCCGCAGGGGTGACATGTCGTGCGTCGAGGTGCTGACCACGCTCATGTAGGGGGCGTGGGCGGGATTGAAAAACTCCGCTCCGGGCTCCTTCGGCATCCGCTGGATCTCCAGCGAGAGGATCCCCAGTTCCCGCAGCACGCCAGGCACGCACGCCGGCACCATTCCCAGGTCCTCCCCGCACAGCAGCATCGGACTGGCGGCCCGCATTGCCGGGAGTTTCTCATATCCGCGTGCCTGCCAGAATGCCTCCTGGCGGCGGTAGAAATAGTCAATGTATAACTCTTCGACCCGTCCCCGCGTCTCGTCATCGAGTTCCTGGTAGGACTTCGTCGTCTGCATCCATCCGCGCGGATGATACAAAGTCCGCTCCGAGCCATCGACTTCGAAAAACAACACTTCGCTTGCACAATCCAACAGCCCTTCGCGCATCACGTCACGGTTCGAGGTCGCCGCGGATGACGGTCCGCCGAGCTGCTCCATGATCTTCCGCTGGTTCGAGACCACTTCGCGCAACTTCCACCGGTCGTCGCCCTGGTCCTCCAGATAGAGCGCCTTCACCTCATCGGTGGCATCGCCGAACCTCTCGCGCAGAAAATGCTCCCTGATGTAAGGAACACAAAACCGCTCGTGACTGAAATCAATCCCCCTTTCGGCGAATTCGCTGACTTCGATGGGAACGGCCGGATCGAAAAATCCCATGATCCCCTCCACATGAGCCAATGGAACCTGCCAGATACGGAAAAATCCCAAAATATGATCGATCCGATAGGCGTCAAAGTAACGGCTGAGGTGGGAGAATCGGGACCGCCACCATTTGAAATTCTCCCGCTCCATCGCTTCCCAATCGTACGTCGGAAAGGTCCAGTTCTGCCCCTTCACGGCAAACGCGTCCGGTGGGGCTCCCGCCTGCGATTTCATCTTGAAAAGGTGGGGTGCCGACCATGCGTCCACAGAGTGGCGGTCGATCCCGATCGGCAGATCTCCTTTCAGGGCAAGACCAAGGTGATGCAGATGTCCAACCGCATCGGTGAATTGCCGGTCCAGCTCGAATTGGACCCAGAGGTGATATGCCATTCCGGGCCACTCCGCATGATCCGCTTGCATCATGGATTCCACGCGGTCCGGGTCGAATTTCGCCCAGCCGGCCCATCTTTCGAAATCCGGCGTGTGGAAATGATCGCGCTTCACACAGAATGCGGCGTAGGGAACCAGCCAACCGCGGTTGTCCGCAACGAATGCCAGGAACGCCGGATCTTTGAGAATCCGGGGCCGATGCGCCTCAAAGATTTCCTTCAGAAACTTCCGCTTGGCCGTCATGACACCTTCATAGTCCACCTGCCCGAGCACGTTGAGGTGCTCACGGGTGGCCCGCACCTCATCCGAGAATTCCGGAGGCATGTCATGGTCAAGATCATCGATCCGAAGATAGAGCGGGTGCAATGCGAAGGTGCTGATCGCCGAATAGGGATACGAGTCCGTCCAGTCGTGGCGCGCGGAGGTATCATTCACCGGGAGAATCTGGATCAGCTTCATTCCCACCGTATTCGCCCAATCGCCGAACGCCTTCAGATCCGCGAACTCCCCCACCCCGAGTCCCTCCGCGCTGCGCAATGAGAAGACCGGCAGGGCGACACCCGTGCCGCGGAACAAGCCGCTTTCCGACCGCCCGAAGCCTTCGTCGCCGATTCTGACCTGCTGCGATTCCGCCACTTCCCGGGCGGCGTCGAGCCGTCGGTTTTCTCCTGTTTCAAATCCGACAACCTGGTCGCTTTCCAGATCGCGAATGCCATATTTGTATTCGATATGCCAATCCGGCGGGAGATAAACATGCGCCTGCCAAACATTCGCCTCCACCTCTCGCAGCGTCACCGCCCGGTTCCAATCCCAGTCTCCCAGTTCGCTCACACTGCCGAGCACGCAGGGCGCGTGATTGGCGGGCACCGCGGTCATCCGGAGTTGGAACAAATGATTGGCTCCCGGCACCGACGGGCGTTCTTGGAACGGCCCCCGTTCCGGCAGAACCGCGAGGAACGCGCTCGACTCGAATGCATAGTCCACGGTCCCCGCGGAACACCAGGTATCAAGAAACACCAGAGCCTCTTCGCGATCCGGATCCACCGAGGCCACCCGCGGAGCTTTCCATTCATCAAGCACCACCCCGTTGTTTTCCTGCCGGAGTTGGTAGTGGTATTCCAGCCGGAATGCTCCCGAAGCAACGATTTCCACCTCTGTCTCCCACTCGCGGCGGTCGCGCCACCGCATCGGAATGATCTGTTCGAACCGGGGCCCGGTGTCGCCACCGAGCGAATATTGGAGCCAGAGCGATTGTGACGGAACAGTGTGATAGCGGACGCGGAAAACGAGCTTCATGGACGCCCGATGCTAGTGGCACCGCGCCCGCTGGCCACCCGAAAAAACCCGCCGCCCGCGCATCTTCACCACCTGCCGGCTATCGCGCCGCCTTCTGCAAACGCCTCAGCCGGTCCAACGCCGCCCCGCTAACGATGACCTCCCGTGACAGCCTGATCCCGTCTCCCAGATTGTCCGCCAAGCCGGCGCAAGCCAGCGCCGCGCCGGCATTCAGGAGAACCATATCGAGCTTCGGCCCGGTTTCCTTGCCGGAGAGGATCGCTTCCAGGATCGCCGCGTTCAACTTCGCGTCCCCGCCTCGCAGGTCCTCCTCCGAAGCGATCTCCAGATCGAAGTCCTCCGGGGACACATCCTCGTCCTCCTGATCCTGATAGGCACCCGCCTTGCAAATCCGCGTGGGTCCCATGAGGCTTACCTCGTCCACCGACCTTCCATCGCCGGTAGTCCCGTGCACCACCCACGCGCTGTCCCGGCCCAGTCGCTGCAGGATTTCCGCGAACGCCGGGCAAAGGTCCCGTGAGAACACCCCCACCAACTGGCATTCCGGCCGGGCCGGATTCAGCAACGGACCTATCAGATTGAAAATCGTCCGCACGCCCCGCTCCGCCAGCGACTTGCGCACCCCCGCCACCGCCTTGAAAGCCGGATGATACATCGGCGCGAAAAGAAACCCGACCCCCGCGGTCTCGACGCACTTTCGGAAGCCCTCGGCAGGCAGATCGATCCGGACACCCAGCGCCTCAAGCACATCCGCTCCCCCGCTTTTCGACGTGATCCCGCGGTTTCCGTGCTTTACCACCACCGCCCCTCCCGCCGCCGCGACGAACATCGCCGTCGTGGAAACATTGAAAAGATCCAGCTTGTCCCCCCCGGTCCCGCACACGTCCAGAGTCGGTCCATCCAGCTCCAGCCCGCCCATTTCCGGATCGACGGCTTCCTCCAGGAACGCCTCCACAAAACCCGCGATCTCCTCGGGAGTCTCCCCCTTGCGTGAAAGCGCCTCTAGCAGCCGCCCCTTCTTTTCGTCCGCCGCCGCCGGGTCCAGCAAGAGTTCCGCCGCCACCTCCACCTCGCGAGGCGAAAGATTGTTCCCATCCTCGAGATGATGAATCAAAGCATCCATGCCCGAGTTTACTCCGCCGCGTCCTTCGAACGCCAGAACGAACCACGGCGAGCGTGAGGATCAGAGTGGCTCCCGAATGGCAATTGGGTGCTTTACTTCAAACCGTGGTGATCCGATTATTCGACCACGAAAGCGGAAAATGGCGTCCACCGATATTGCAGACGGGAAGGCCCGCAAGTTTCTCGAGATCGCCGACCAGTTCAGGCTGGGAGATCTGGTTACGGAGCAGCCCCACCCCCGCGACCTGAATCTCAGCGAAGTTACCCTGGAGGACCCGGAGGCGGGGCTGGCACTGCTTTTCGACGTGGATGAGGACGTGGTGGACGCCTACCGCCAATGGTCCCGCAGCGGATCCGCGGTCCGGATCGGCCGGTCGGTTGCCGAAAAACTTGCCGATGGCGGGAAAGTTTTTTTCACCGGATGCGGGGCGACCGGCCGGCTGAGCATCCAGTTGGCGGCGATCTGGCGCGACCATTGGAAGGCGGCGGGACTGGCGGGCGAAGTCGGAGTTCAAACGGCCGCCGAATTCGGGGACCGCGCCTTCAGCGTGATGGCGGGAGGTGATTTCGCCCTGATCAAGTCGGTGGAAGGATTCGAGGATTATCCGCAATTCGGAGGCAAGCAGTTAGAGGATCTCGGTGTGAGCAAGGGTGACGTGGTGTTCGCCATCACCGAGGGAGGTGAAACATCGTTCGTGATCGGCACCGCTTGGACAGGCTTGGAAAAAGGAGCCCAGGTCTTCTTTGTTTATAACAACCCGGACCCTCTGCTGTGCAGATCCGTCAAACGGAGCCGGGAGATCATCGAAGAGCCGGAGATCGAGAAGATCAATCTAACCACTGGCCCGATGGCGATCACCGGCTCCACCCGGATGCAAGCGACGAGCATCCAACTCTGCGCCATGATGACGATCCTGGAAGTGGCGCTCGTCTGCGTCCGCGCCCGGCTCGCGGGGTTGCCAGCCGAGGAATCCCTGATCGGAGAAATTCCTCAGCGGTTTCTGGCTGGGTTGGAGAAAGTTCAGCTCGCGTTGGCCAGCACGGATGTCCGCCGGCAAATCGCACGTCTCGTCGAGCAGGAGGAGGCGGTGTATCGCGGAAGAGCTCGCAACAACTATTTCGCCAACCGCTTGGCCATCGATGTCCTCACCGACACCACCGAACGTTCACCCACCTTTTGCATTCCTTCTTTCAGGAAATTCGACGATGCGCGCGCGTCGGAAAGCTGGTCGTTCCTGTTCCTCCCCTACCGCGACTCGGAATCGGCATGGCGCCATCTCCTGCAGCGCGAACTCCAGCCGGTCGAGTGGGACGAGGAAACCCTCGCGGGCCTCATCGGCGAGACCGATCTCGAACGCCAGTCCGAACTCATGCGGACGATCGGGCGGAACGAGATCCTCCGTTTCCGCATCGGCCTGGATGGTCTGGATTGCCGCCCGATCCGTCCGGGAGACAGCGCGTGCGCCATCCTAACCGAAGATGAGCTGGCGGAGCTGACGGAAGCTGACGGCTTCTATCGCCGCGAGATCGAACGGGCTCACAAGGCCGGCGGCGCTAGTGCCGTTGTGTTCTTTGGCCGAGCGGCGGCACTGAAGAAAGCGGAGACCTTTCTGAACGGTTGGGAGGTTCCCGCGGTCCGGATCCTGATCCCGATGCCCGAAGACGCCATGACCCTGCAAGGCCCCACGCGGATCGCCGCCAAAATGTTGCTCAACGCCCTATCCACCCTCACGATGGTGCGGCTCGGCCGGGTCTTGGGCAACGTCATGATCTGGGTCGTGCCCAGCAATTTGAAACTCATCGATCGCGCCACCCGCTACATCCGCCATTTCACGAATCTCACTTACGAAGACGCCTGCCATTTGCTGCATCGGGCCATCGAACACGTGCTGCCAAGGATGCAGTCCGGCAAGGAATACCCTTCGCCGGTCAGCCTGTGCATTGTCGTCTCGCGGGACCGCTGCACGTTCGACCAAGCCGAACACGAACTCGCCCGGCAAACGCTGTCCACTTTCCCCGGATCGCAAAAGCGGCCCGACTGATCATTCCCCAGGGAAAACCCATTAACCCAAGGACATCTCAGTCGGACCGCCTGGTCTTACGACATCAGTGATCAAGCAAGTGGCGGGCCAAGTTTTTGCGGAAATACAATTTTTCCCCGGAATTGGGAAAGACCGGACCATACTGCCGCGCGCGAGGTTTTGTGAAAAACGGGATCGTTCATTCGTCGCCCTGCGAGGATGGCAGGGACGCACCTCCGGGGCGTCCGGCGCGTGGGATGCGAATGATCCGCGAATGAATGGAGCCAGCGCGCCGCACATTCGC
>JBBSJY010000166.1:0-10301 GCA_038256845.1 Verrucomicrobiales bacterium
CGCACCGTGCAGCAGATGCAGCCGTTGTTCATTTCGAAAATTTCCTCCTCGGCGTTAATGACCAGCTCGTGGTCGATGCCGACCTCGCCGAATTCGTTTTCGATGACGGCGATTCGCTGGCCATGTTGCTCGGTGAGCACCCGGTTCAACAGGGTGGTTTTACCGGCTCCGAGGAAGCCGGTGAGGACGGTTACAGGTGTTCTTTCAGACATGGTTCGGTGGTGTTTGGGGTAGTCCCGGAGCACGCGGCTTGCACGTCCTCGCGGGTGATTTGAGCGATGGGTTTGAAAATTTTCACGACAAACGGTGGCGAGGACATCCAGGTGACCGCCGTCTCAAAATCCGGGCAGCCCTTCTCATGGCAGCACAGCTCCGCGACATGGATAACCGAATCATCATCCTGTCGGCAATCGGCCGCCCAGCGCTTCACGGCGCGGGTTTTCTTGGGCTTGCCGTTTTTCTGAGAGAGAATGTCCACACGCGCAGTAATGCAACTAACTTGCAGTAACGCAATGTCTTTTTTATCGTCTGCTGTCATGCATACGCGCGCGCGCCCCACGTCATCCTCAATGACTTTCAGAACGCCTTCCTTTCTATCGCGTGGATTGCGAATTTCCTCCTCATCCCGCTCGTTGGCTGTGGGACACAGCGCTCGACTCTGTCCTACTGCCCATCAATCTTGTCAGCCATCTTCTGCTTTTTCCGATCAATTTCGCGCTATTCGCAGGAAAGAAAACGGGCATCGGTCTGGCATGTATCCGAAACATTTTGTGGCAATGGTCCTTCCGCCCCTTCATCAGCGAGGTGGCGAGGTAAAGTGACGCAGGTCATTCGTCCGCAGGAATCAGGTGTTTCCAGGCGTCATTTCCCTGATTCTTTCGCGCAATGAAGTTGTGCGGCGGCCGACGCGCGGCGTAGATTGAGATTCGTGAACACGCCGCCCCGTAAGACCCCGAACGCCGAGGCAATTTCAAACCTGTCGAACGTAGTCGTTGCCGCATTCATGATGGGCGCGCTTTACTTCGGGCGGGAAATCCTGATTCCCCTGACGCTGGCGGCTCTTCTCACCTTTCTTCTGGCACCGTTGGTCTCGAGGGTGGAGCGGCTGGTCGGGCGTGTGCTCGCGGTGATCTTGGTGGTGCTGATGGTTTTCACGCTGATTGGCGGGGCAGGCTGGGTGCTCACCCGGCAGGTCATCGACCTCGCGAAAAGTCTTCCGGACTACAAGGAGAACCTGATTTCCAAGATGCAAACCTTCAAAGCTCCGGACAGCCCTGAGCTCGATGCGATTTCCAAGACGGTGGAGGAGCTGAGGACGGAGTTTTCCGATGAGGATGCGGCGGGAAAAAAGACAACGTCGGTGGTGCAGGATACGGGGAAACCGGAGACTGCCGAGATCATCAAACCTGTCGAGGCGGGGCCGCTGGCGGTAAAGGTGGTTGAGACTTCGGAGGACTCGCCGGTGGCGCTTGTGCAGACGATGATTTCCCCACTCCTGGGTCCGCTGGGTACGGCGGCGCTCGTGCTGCTGCTGGTGGTTTTCATGCTCTTACAGCGGGAAGACCTGCGCAACCGCATCATCCGTCTGATCGGGCAGAGACGCATCAGCACGACCACACGGGCAATGGAGGATGCCGGAAAAAGGGTCTCGCGTTATCTGGTGATGCAGCTTGTGGTGAACGTGAGTTACGGCATTCCGCTGGCCATCGGCCTGTATTTCATCGGAATCCCCAACGCAATCCTGTGGGGCGGGTTCGCCATCGCGCTGCGCTTCATCCCATACGTCGGGCCGTGGATCGCGGCGATCATGCCTATCGCCCTTTCACTCGCCGTTTCTCCGGGATGGTTGGCTCCTGCGCTGGTGCTAGGGCTCTTTATGGTGCTGGAGCTGGTGAGCAATAACGTGATGGAACCGTGGCTCTATGGCACGAGCACCGGTGTTTCCTCCATCGCCTTGATCGTGGCCGCGGTCTTCTGGACCTGGATGTGGGGACCCGTCGGGCTGGTGCTGGCCACGCCTCTGACCGTATGTATGGTGGTGCTGGGCAGGAATGTGCCGCGGCTAGCTTTCCTAAGTATCATCCTGAGTGATGAAGAGGCGCTGACCCCACCGGAGGACTGCTATCACCGGCTGCTCTCGCCAGGCACGCAGGATGAAATCGAGTTCGCCGACAACTACCTGAAGGATCGTCCGTTGATAGCGCTATACGACGCGGTCTTCGCGCCTGTGCTTGCAATGGCGGAGATGGACGCGCGGGCGCAGGTACTTGCGGACGACCAGTTGGCACTGGTCAGGCGCAGCATGGGTGAGATCATCGGTGATCTGGCGACGAGGCCACTGGCAGGGAAGGGAAACAAGGAGGAGACCGACGCCCCGGAAAAGGCGCTGCTCTGCCGTGTGCTGGTGCTGCCCGCGAAGGCGGAGCGCGATGAGCTGGCGGGGAGGATGCTGGGACAGCTTCTGACAAGACGCGGCTCTGAGGTGGAAATCGCGCAGGCCAGAATGGTGGCTGGCGAGTTGGTCGGCCTGGTGGAGGAGCACGCCCCGGATACTGTTTGCATCTCGGTCGTCGCCCCTTCCACGGTGATCCACGCACGCTACCTGTGTCTGAAAATCCGTGAGCGCTTTCCGCTTGTGAAAATCGTTGTCGGGCTGTGGGCGACGGAAGGTTTCCCCGATGCTGTAAAAAGGCTGCAGGAAGCCGGCGCGAACGAGGTGGTGGCAAGCTTCGCGGAGGCCATCGACCGCATCGCGAGGCTCGCTCCGGCGGTGGCGGATGCGGAATCAGCGTCCCCGCTGCCAGATAACGAGGACGGGAGACTGGCAGCATTGGCAGCGCTGGATTGGGAAAAAAGCGGTGTGGCTGAGGGGACCGACCGCATCGCCGCGCGTCTGGCCCGGATTTTCGGAGTGCCTGTGGTGATGGTCTCGGCGATGGGACGGGACAGCCTGGCGTTGAAAAACTCCAGCGGCCTGCCGGATCACCTCGGGCGTGGAGATACGCTGGAGAGGCGGGATTCCATCTGCGCCCATGTCGTGGCCGGCGACGGGCTGATGGTGGTGGAAGACCTGGCGCGCGATCGGCGTTTTTCTAGAAATTCCTGGGTCACCGAGCATGGGATGCGGAGCTATGCGGGGG
Organism: Verrucomicrobiales bacterium; assembly: GCA_038256845.1. Lineage (GTDB taxonomy): Bacteria > Verrucomicrobiota > Verrucomicrobiia > Verrucomicrobiales > Akkermansiaceae > Luteolibacter. Next base: position 3,141 of record JBBSJY010000166.1, read on the forward strand.
CGCCGCTATGGACTCCGGGAGGAGAAGCGGTGGGCGTGCTGTGTCTTTATGATACAAAACCACGGCATTTCAGCGAATCAGATCTGAGGCAGCTCCAGGAATCCGCGAATGAGATCATCGAGACGATGGCGGCGGTTCCTCAACCTTGATGAGTCCGGGGAATTCCCCGGTGACATCCCGGAACTTGATACGATGGTGACCGTGATTGACGCCTTCAGGTTTTTCCGTGAGCGCACCGGGATGGATAAGGACGTGCAGACTTCCATGTTCGACGCCGCCTTGCCAATTCCGCAGGAATTCGATAGCCGACCTGTGATTTGGACGCGGGGGTTTCACGATCCGTTCTCGAAGTGGGGGATAACGCTAAAGGGCTATTCGGTCAAATAAACGCAACTATTTCGCACTAAGTATTGCAAGTTGATTGCGTTTGTGAAGATTCCAGCGCTACCGGAGCAGCCCTGACGCCGCGCCGGTTTCTCTTAAACGACGATCATGAAACCAACACACAATTATCCATCTCGCAGAGTCCTCGCCGCTACCTCGGCACTCCTTCTCACCGCATTGTCGGCGCAATCGGTCTTCGCTGCGAATTACGCAGTGGTTGACCTTGGCTCCCTCGGCGGCACGACATCATCTGCCCGGGACGTGAACAACAGCCGAGAGGTCACCGGAAATGCCCAGACGCCAGTCGGGCAGGCAAGTCCGCGCCTCAACGCCTTCTCCTATTCGGATTCCGGTCTCATTACGAATATCGGCACGCTCGCGGGTTCCAATAATTTCAGCCGCGGCTACGCCATCAACGACAGTGGCGTGATTGTGGGGGAAAGCGACAACAACATCTCCCGGGCGTTCGTCCATCGGGACGGGGTAATGACCGGGCTGACACGTCTCGCCGGTGACAATGACCGGGGAGTCGCCCATGGCATCAACAACGCGGGATTGATCGTCGGTATAAGTAGCAATGGAACCGTCTCCCGCCCCACGCTCTGGAGCGATACTGGTAGCGGTTATGTCCCTTCCGATCTTGGAACCATCGCCGGCACCGCTTCCTCCACCGGCCGTGCCTGGGCGATCAATCAGAACGGAGCGGCAACAGGACTCTCAACCAATTCTTCCGGAACCTCCCAGGCGACTTTGTGGAACGGTGGAACGATCACGAACCTCACCTCCCTCGGTGACGGAACCCGGTTCAGCCAAGGCTATTCGTTAAACGCCTCGAACACCGTGGTGGGAAGTTCCTCCACAGGCCAAACCGTTGGCGATCTCATCGGCACGACCAGTACGACTTCGATCACCCGCGCGTTCGTTTCAGGAGCCGGAGGACTCACCGAACTCAGCCCATTCAACCTCTACTCCGCTTTCAACAACGGGGCGACCACCAACTATCACAGCGTCGCGAATGACATCAACGACGCGGGTATGATCGTAGGCAATTCCCAACGCATTTCGGGTCTTGCCGCTGTCGCCACAATCTGGATGGACGGTGTTGCCACGGACTTGAATTCCCTGATCCCGGCAGACAGCGGGTGGAATCTCCTGAGTGCTGAAGGCATCAATGACGCGGGGGACATCGTCGGATTCGGAAGTTTCCAAGGTGCCAACCGCGCATTTCTACTGACAGTTCCGGAGCCTTCCTCGGCAATGCTGGCCGCGTTCGGCGCTACGTTACTACTACGCAGAAAACGCTAAAGTTGGGTTAAGGCAAGGTGCGCGGCAATCACAATGTTCACCGGCGTCTCCGGACACATGCCCGTCGTGGAGACTTTCACCTTTACCGACAAGTCAGGGAGATCTCTCGGTGATTCGCGCCAATGGATACGGTAATCCTAGTAGTTTATTTCGTCAACTGCTCGACTTCACTGCGCTCAAAAGGTCGAGGATCGCAAACCGCGAATCTGGTTAACGCAAGTTTTTTGCATTTTACTATTGCAATCTAATTGCGTTAGCGCATTCTCCTCCCGCAATGAAAATTAAATTGATCGCTCACCTGTTGTTGGCTCTGTCCAGTCCCGCATTTTCCGCTGTCTATTCCGCCGGTCATGGCGACATCGGCATCGCCTACGAAGACGGGGATTTCTTTTTCCACTACCACCTCGGCTCCACCGCCACCCTCGACAGTTTACCCGTGGGAAACCCTCCGGACGGCGAGGAATTCGAGCCGTCCGCCATCACGGTCTTGGTCCCGCAGAGCACCATGCTCACGTTGCCGAACAATGCCACACTGAACAACGGCACCGGAGTCGCCGCCGGAGGTAGCATTTGGATTCTTCCCCAGGTCGAATCTTCGGGCGTGCCCTTCCTCGGATTCGCAACGGAGGAACTCGGATCGGAGTTCGCCAACATCACCTTTGCGCTCGGAGCCGTCACCTCCCCCTCCGGCAGCGGGAATTTTAGTCTCTGGAACAATGACTCGTTCGGGAGTCCCCAATTCCAGTTTTCCACGAATGACCCGTCCGGCACTGCGAATGGTAACAACACTTTCACCATTCCGGTCGCCACCCACGCCCACTACAACTTGGGATTCTCCGAAACGGGCACCTGGGACATCGAGATGACTGTTTCAGGCACCCATAACGTCGATGGCCCACAGAGCTCGACCCGGAATTTCTCCTTCGCCGTCGTTCCGGAACCGACCAACGCCCTGCTGCTGAGCTTGGGAAGCCTTGTCCTGCTCCGCCGCCGCCGCGCCTAATCCCGTTGCCGACTTCCTTTCAACGATGGGCGGGCCGATTTTCATCGGTGCCGCCCATTTCTTCCTTTCATTATGTCGTCCGGAGCATCCCGCCCAACTCTGCCCGCCCTTCTGGTCTTCGGCGGAGACACTGCGGCTGACGCCCACCAGTTCCTCTTGATCCGCCGTCCCATCAATCTGCTCCGCGCGAGCAAAAGGACAGATCGGCTTTCCGTGATCTGCCGGGCGGGCAGCGGCTTCACTTTGGTGGAGCTGCTTGTCGTCATAGCCATCATAACCGTACTCGCCACCGCGACGGTGGCGGTCTCCCGTTCGCTGATTCTCAAGGGGAAGCAGGCGGGTAGCACGTCGAACATGCGTAACATTGGCCTGGCCTTGCAGTCATATGCTGACGACAACGGCGGCAAATACCCGGAAACCTCCCACACCGTAACGCTGGATCACGCGTGGATCGCCGCCCTTGAGGATTACCTGGGGGAATACGATGACACGCGCGTCTGCCCCGCCGATCCGCGCGGGAAGGAGCGGCGCGACGCCGGCGGAACCAGTTATATCCTCAACAGTTTTCTTTTCGTTCCCGAAACCGACGCTTGGGGCGATCCTATCGGGGCGCCGATGAATCGCCCGGCCGCGATTCCAGATCCGGCCCGTACACTCCTTGCATTCATCTGCTCCGACGGCATCGGCCCGGGTCCCGGCAACGATCACACCCACTCGAACCTCTGGTGGAGCTGGGCCGGTGTCACCGCCGACGTGGCCGTCGGGCGCTTCGGCGGGGGCAGCGGCGATCCAGCCGGGGCCAAAGGCAGCTCCATTTACCTCTACGCAGACGGCAGGGTCGATTCCATCACAGCCCTCTCCGTAAAGCGGAAAACCGAATCGGGCATCAACATCGCCCAGCCTCCCGGACTTCAATGAAATATCTAATCTTTTTCGTCATCCTCGCATCCGACTTTGCCCGCGCGGGTCTTGAACCGCTTGGGTTTCACGTCGATATACGCTGCCATTTCACCGATGGCGAATGGAGCTGTGTCCTGAAGACCGACGGTACAGCTTACGAACCCAATGCCGCTTTCCTGCCGCTGGCGGACAAGGCGTATGTGAACGGGAACCCCGCCGTATCCGGCGCACGCCACATTCAGCCAGCGAGCGCCATCTTTGCCTTCACCGGCGCGCCGGTCGGCAAGCCGCTTTGGATCACAGTGCAAGGCACTCCGGGCATCGGAGAGGCATGGCCGGGTGCCAGGAACGACCAGCCGGAAGGCACTTTCGGCGCTTACATTCCTGTGGACACCCGTGTTCCGCAAGGCACCGCCCGCCCCTGGATACGCCTCACCCTAGTGGATTACCAGCCGCCGCACGGAACGGCCTCCCATTTCTCCATGTGGAACACCACCACCGGCCAGCCTCCCACCGTATGGATGAGCACGTTCGATACGGACGTCGAAAATTCCTACTATTATGCGGCCGGTTCCCATACCCACGCCGCGATCGGTTTTACGGCTCAAGGGATCCATCGCGTAACCCTCCAGGCGTCGGCGTTTCTCGGTCCGGGCGCGACGAATCCCACCGGCGCGAGCGAGCCCTTCACGCTGATTTTCGCCGTCGGCACCACGGCTCGCTGGCAGGGGGAATCGTTCGAAGCCGGCCAGTTGGCAGATCCGGTCGTCAGCTCGCTCGCGGCTGATCCCGATACCGACGGCATCCCGAATATTCTTGAATATGCCTTCGGCACCGAGCCGCTCCATGGCGGCCCCATTCCCGCGGCCGACGGCTTGGGGATGCCGGTTTTCTCCCTCGTGAATGATGGCGGCACACTCTACCAGACGGTCACTTATCCACGTCGCCGTGCCGGATCCCGCCTGCTTCCGGAGATTTATCAACCGTGGTTTTCGAGCAAACTCGATGGATCATGGAGCGCCGAGGGCGTGACGACCACCGCAAGCGATTTCCCGTCCGGGCAGTCCGCGCTGAACTCGGTGTGGGAGAAAGTGACTTCCCGCCGCCCGGTTACGGAAGGTGCTGCGAAAGGGTTCGCCCGCATCGGGGTCACCGCAGGCGATGGCTTCTCGCAGTGACATCTTTCCGGGCGACCCGTTTGAACACCGAGATCGTGATTACCTTTCAGGACTGAACTACACCGGCCCCGGCGGATTCGCCGGTGGAACCCTTACACTTCGATTCTTTGCGCCGCAAACGATAGGATTTCCTCTCTGACACCAGGCTTGTTGTAAATCACCGTCCGATTCGTCCGGGCGGTGTCTTTTTTTGAGAGATGCTATGAACATAAAAACATCACCCGCCTCCACACGGAAATGGACATCCGCGCCGGCTACATATTCCCCATCAGCACGCCAAAAAGACTTCAACCACCGCTTCTCCACCGGCCTCATCCGGCATTCCCAATGGAAAGCAACGGATCCAACCGTTAGCTGATCCCGATTGGGGCAGGCCGTTAAAGCAGAGTCTCGCCGCATTTCCGCGGCAGACCACAATGGCACGGTTTTAAGACAAGAGCTGCCGCCAGGCCGGTGAGTGTCGGCAGCCTGCTGCCGCTTTCCGTGAGACAGCCTGCTGTCCACGGCGGAGAACAGGGAAAGATCAAGCCTAGCCCGTGCCAATGCCGTGCAGCTCGCAGCAAGGCTGCATTGCTCAAAGCGTCAGCAGGCTGACGGCACTCACCGGCCTGCGGCGCTCCGCTTCCACACTCCGAGAGTCCGCTTAAAACCGCGCCATTCGCGGCAGACCACTAAAAAAAGTTTTTCCCAATGAAACTTGCTACCGCGATTTTGTTGCACTACCAAAACCGCGCATGAAATCAATCAGCCTCCCCATCGCCGCCTGTCTCATCGTTTCATCCGTACACCTCCCCGCGGAGGATTCAGGTTATGCAGCTTCCTTCCTTGCGCCATTCGAGCACCTCCACTTCAGTCCGGTCGGCACGCCCATCATCCACTCTTTCGGGGTAGAGCCGGCATTCACCGGCCGCGACCTGTTCCTCGACTACTCCTGGCGCGAGGGTAATGGAATCACCGAGCACGAAGCGGAAATCGAACTCGAATGGGCTTTCACCAAACGCCTCGGGATCATTGTCGAACTCCCCTACATCTACGAGGATGAGGAAAGCGTCGGCTCCGCGAAAGGCTTCGGCGACCTTGCAATCGTCCCCCGCGCCCTTCTGATCGATTCCGACAGTTTCATGCTCACAGCCCAGATCGAGACCGGCCTACCCACCGGCTCCAGCGCCTTCGGCGGCGAAACATCCATCGCCCCGGGCATCGCGATGTGGAACGACCTCGGGAACTGGTTCACTCTGAATTCAGCAATCGCCGTAGCCCACGGTTTCGACAGCGACGAAACCGAGCTGGAATTCGGCTTCGGCCTCGTGAAATCCTTCGGGGAAAAACCTGAGGCCACCCACGATCACCACGGCGACCACCACCATCACACCGCCGCAGGCCTCATCAACCTCCACCTCGAATTCACCGGATCCACTCCCCTCAACGGCGACGACAGCGGCGACTTCGAAACGGAGGGTCTCATCGGCATCAGCTACGGCCTCCTCCCTGAAATGGACATCCGCGCCGGGTACATCTTCCCGATCAGCACTCCAAAAGACTTCGACCACGGCTTCACCACCGGTCTAATCTACCATTTCTAATCACCCGCATCACCCCAAGCCTCTCCTAAAAGCCCGCGCCAACCCCGCGGGCTTTTCCGTGCCCTCTTCATTGGAGTTAAAATTTTAAAGTTTAAAGTTTCTTCTAAGCTTCCCGGATCTCGCGTGTCATAAAAGGTGAAAGCATGCCCGCCAACCTCCATGGAACCACCGAACTCCAGCGCCGCCGCCCGTAGAAGCGCCGGAGCGATCCCGGTTCTTTCTCCCTTCAAAAATCCAGTAAACATGGAGGAAAAACCGACTCTCCGACAAGTATTCGATTCCGAGGAATCACCCCTGCTCCGCTACGCCTACGGCCTCACCGGCCAGCGCGAAAACGCGGAGGACATCGTCCAGGAAGCCTTCTTACGTCTCCACTCCCATTGGTCCGATGTCGAGACTCCACGCCCATGGCTTTTCCGCTGCGTCCGCAACCTCGCCCTCAACCACCTCCGCAACAACAAACGCAACACCCCGCTCGAAAACTCCCACGAACCGGAAAGCGAAAACCCCGATCCCGACACCGCCCTTGGCAGGCTCGAAGCCATAGGCACCCTCCAGCTCCTCATCTCCGAACTCCCCGAACCCGACCGCACCCTGGTCTCCTTAAAATATCTTTCCGGCCTCAAATACGAAGAAATCGCCCGCCAGACAAACCTCACCGTCTCCAATGTCGGCTACAAACTCCACCACACCCTCAGATCATTGGCCGCCTCCCTCCGCCACCTCGGCATAGAAACCCCCGAAGGCTGAAAATCTCAAATCTCAAATCTCAAATCTCAAATCTCAAATCTCAAATCTCAAATCTCAA
>JBBSJY010000167.1:0-10281 GCA_038256845.1 Verrucomicrobiales bacterium
TCGATGAGGATACCATGACCCGCCGCATCTGCCGCGCCATGGAAAACGAGCACGTCACCATGCTGGGCCACGTCACCGGCCGTCTGCTCCTGCGCCGCGATGGCTACCGGGTCAATCATTCCAGGATCATCGATTGCGCCGCGGAAACCCGCACCGTCATCGAGCTCAATTGCAGCCCCATGCGGATGGACATGGATTGGCGTTGGTGGAAGCGCGCCCGCGACAGGGGCGTCCTCTGCTCGATCAACCCCGACGCCCACTCCACCGCCCGGATCCACCACCTCGGCCTCGGTGTCCGCCTCGCCCGCAAAGGCTGGCTCGCCAGCGGGGACGTCCTCAACACCCGCCCGGTCAAGGAGATCGAGGAATTCCTGAAAACCCCGAAAGCGAGGCGATAACTCCAATATCGAGGTGATGGGACTTTCGACTCGCCTGATGTCATCGGAGCGACGGAGGGAAGATGCAGGTGCCCTTTGAGAAATGGGGGCTTGCCGCCCCTCCCGGACCGCGAATTCCCATCGCCCGACTAGGCGCTCGACAGCTCCGCCGCCCGCCCCCCATCCTCCCCCGCCAGACGATGCGGCTTCCATGACCCACCTCCGCCCGACATTGCTGCGCTATTCGCTTCCCCTTGCCCTCGCCGTTCTGGGGGCGGCACTTTGCGCGCTCGTCATCCCGCTGGAAACCCGGGCCGTCGAACGGCAGCTCAACGGATTTCCCGATTCCGACACCCGCGCCCACCTGCTGCGCCCGCTCATTCTAGGCGGGCTCTGCTTTTTCCCCGCCCTCGTCACCTTCGTCTACGCGCTGGGCGGTGCGCTCGATCGCTATCTCGCCCGCCAGTTCGGTGGGATTTTTGCCGTTTGCCTTGCCGCGCTGTTCACCGTCTGGCTGCTCATCGATGTGAACGACAACCTCTCGGAATTCCGGGAGAGCAAGAACGTGCCGCTCACTGTGGCCACCTTCTACAGTCTCCGCTCGCCCGCGGTCTTGCTCCTCCTCCTTCCCTATACGCTGCTTCTCGCACTCATTTACTCGCTCGGGAAGCTTTCCGGAAACCGGGAGATCGTCGCCATGATCCAATCCGGCCGCGGCATTGTCCGTATCACCAGACCACTCATGCTCGCGGGCGCTCTCGCCACCCTCTTCTGCCTCGCCCTGAACTACCATTGGGCTCCGGTCGCGGAAGGTTCGAAGGACGAAATTCTCGACTCCGCCCGGGGCATCCCCATCACCGAGGCCACCAACGTCCTGTTCCGCAACCCGGAAAGCCGACGTCTCTGGAAAATCGGCGCTTTCCCCAAGGATTACGAAAAGGGCCAGCCGCTCACCAACGTCGAGGTCACCACCACCCGCACGGATCACGCTCTCGCCAGCCGCCTCACCGCCAAAACGGGCACTTGGGACCGGGAAGCCCGCTCCTGGACCTTCCACGGCACCGTCATCGGCCGATTCTCACCCGGCATGCCACCGGTCTTCGAGATCCCGGAAGGTCCCGTCACCCGCCGGTCCTGGACGGAAACACCGTGGCAGCTCATCAAGCCCGGTCTCGAAGCATCCTATCTCGGAGTCCCCGATCTCAACGGCTGGCTCCGCGCGAACGAAACCTATCGCCATAGTGCCGATCCCTCCCCCTACCTGACCCAGTGGCACTACCGCTTCGCACTTCCCGTCACCTGCCTTGTCACAGTGTTGCTCGCCGCGCCCCTGTCCATCCACTTCTCACGGCGTGGACCCGGCGGAGGCGTCTTTCTGGCCGTGGCCCTGTCCGCCCTCATGATGCTCTTCACCAGCATCGCCCTCGCCCTCGGTGAAGCCGCGCTCCTCCGACCTGCCCTGGCCGCCTGGCTGCCCAACGCGGCCTTCACCCTCCTCGCCCTCTACCTCTTCCAGCGCCGCATCTCCGGCCGTCCCATTTACCAGAGCATCCGCCGCCTTTTCCCCGGCACTCCCTGAACATCCAAATTTCAAATCTCAAATCTTATCCGGACTCTGGATTCTAAAATCTCAAAAAAATGGCCTACGCAGATACTTGGCACGTCCGCTCCCGCGGTCGCGAATGCAGCGCCACCCAGCGCCCCTTCACCGAAGGTGATATCATCATCACCGCCCTCTTTCCCGATCCCGAATCCAGCGGCTACCTCCGCCGCGACTTCGCCGAGGGTGCCTGGAAAGAGCGGCCCGACGACGCCGAGAAACCCTTCTCCTCCTGGCGATCCACCTACACTCCGCCCGCCGGCCACGAGAAGGAGGATCCCGCCCAAAAGCTCAGCGCCGAGGAAATCCTCCGCCGGCTCTGTGAGGAAGATGAGGACCACACGGAAAACACCCGCTACATCCTCGCCCTCATGCTCGAGCGCCAGCGCCTCCTCCGGGAGACCGACCACCAGCGCACCCCGGATGGCATCCTCCGCGTCTACGAGCAGCGCAAAACCGGCGAGGTCTACATCGTCAAAGACCCCGACCTTCCCCTCGACCAGGTCGAATCCGTCCAAAACGAAGTCATCATCCTGTTAGAAAACAACGGCCGCCTTCCGCAGACCGAGCCCGAAGCTTCCGAGGCTGGGGGCACCGAGGCACGGTAGGAGAAACCGGGTCCTGGCCGCTTTTCCGCCTCCAGGTGCTCTCCTCGGTCTTGTCGCCGGTGGGCGTCCGCAAGAGCGCGTGAATTGGATCAATCGGACCGACATCGCCTGTCGAGGCCCCGGTTGGCATGCGGTCCAATGGCTCCTGCGGGGTTGTCGGACACCGCGAGGCGCGTGCGCTCCCTGCACTTGCAAATCCCTCGCTCCGCATGTTACTTAAGAAGAGTTAATCATCACGAAATACAGGATATGGTGCTTATTTTGATTCACGCATACCATATCTTGTGCTTTCACCGCTCCTCGATTGCAACGCCCAAGCCGCCGCGGTAGTTTCCTTGTTGTCGGCTCCCTCTCGGGCTTCACCCTCAACCGCTCCTTTCCGCATGTATCTCAAAACTCTCGAAATCCACGGCTTCAAGTCCTTCGCGGACAAGACGAAGTTCGAATTCGCCCAAGGCGTCACCGGCATCGTCGGCCCGAACGGCTGCGGCAAGTCGAACGTCGTCGACGCCATCCGCTGGGTGCTCGGCGAAACTTCCGCCAAGGCGCTGCGTGGCGGAGAGATGGCCGATGTCATCTTCAACGGCACCGAGAAGCGCAAGCCGCTCGGCATGGCCGAGGTCACGCTGACCATGGCGGATTGCGAAGGTCCGCTGAAGGTGGATTTCAACGAGGTCGCGCTCACCCGCCGGGTGTTCCGCGACGGCCGCTCGGAATACCGCATCAACGGCACCCTCTGCCGGCTCAAGGACATCCACGACATGCTGATGGATACCGGCATCGGCCGCACCGCCTACTCGATCATGGCGCAGGGCCAGATCGACCAGATCCTTTCCTCAAAACCCGAGGAACGCCGCGCCGTTTTCGAGGAGGCCGCCGGCATCACCAAATACAAACGTGAGAAAAAGGAAGCGCTCCGCAAACTCGAATACACCGAGGCCAACCTGCTGCGCGTTTCCGACGTGCTCGCCGAGCAGGAGCGCCGGATGAATTCGCTCAAGCGCCAGGTCGCCAAGGCCCGCCGCTACCAGGCGCTCGCCGCCGATGTCGGCGTCCTCGACACCCACCTCGGCCACAGGAAATTCGTCGAACTCACCGCCGAGCGCGACGAACTCCGCGTCTCGATCCGCGGCCTCGAAGTGCGCGACACCGAGCTGGAAATGCAGCTTCCGGCCAAAGAAGAGGCCGTGAAGGACGCCCGCGCCGAGGCCCGCGTTTTCGAAGGCGAACTCGCCGAACTCCGCCAGCGCCTCAACGAGCACCGCAACACGCTCGCCTCCGCCGAGGGCCGCATGGCCTTCAACGACGAACGGAAGTCCGAGCTCGAATCGCGCATCCGCCAGAACCACGAGGACATCGACTCCACCCGCGAAAAGCTCGAGAAACAGGAGTTTGATTTCATCGCCGCCAACGAGTCGCTCGACCAGCTCAGCCGCCGCATCGCCGAGCAGGAACTCCAGCTCGCCACCGAGGAGGAGCGCACCCAGGTCACCCGCGGCGAACGCGAACGGATCGAAGCCGCCCTCCGCGAAACCCGCGGCGAAGCGAATCGCGCCCAAACGCTCATCGCTTCGATGCAGGCGAAGATCGAAAGCGCTTTCGCCCAGCTCGAAGGCAACCGCGAGCGCGCCCGCCAGCTCGCCGACGAGGAACAGCGCCTCAGCCTCGAAATCGAGGAAATCCGTTCCGAACAATCGCGCATCGCCGCCGAAGTCGACGCCACCGGCTCCCGTCTCGGCGAACTCGAGGAAACCTTCCAAGCCGCCGAGCGCAACTACCAGCACACCCGCGGCGACCTCGATGCCGCCCGCACCGCCGCCACCGCTTCCAATAAAATCCTCGCTCAGCGCTCCGCCCGGCTCGATGCCGTGAAGCAGCTCGTCGCCAGCGGCGAAGGCTTTGAAAAAGGCACCCAGAACGTCCTCAAGGGCCTCGGCCAGCCCGACCAGTTCAAACCCGGCATCCACGGCGTCCTCGCCAATTTCATCGAAGCGGAAAACTCCTGCGCCCGCGCGATCGAAGCCGCCCTCGGCGGAAACCTCCAAGCCGTCCTTGTCGAGGACGAAACCGTCGCCGAAGCGATCATCCGGCGCCTCACCGAGCAGAAACTCGGCCTTGCCGCCGTGCTCCCGCAATCCTTCGTCGGCCACTCCGCCGGCACCCAGATCGAGACCAAACCCGAAGGCTCCGTCGCCTGGGCACTCGACCGCGTGAAGTCCGACAAGAAGGTCGCCGCCGTCATTGAGAAACTGCTCGAAAAGGTCCTCATCGTCCCCGACCTCGCCACCGCGATCCAACTCCGTCCCACCGCCCCCGGCATCACTTTCGCGACCCTCGCCGGTGAACTGTTAGGCGGCGAGGGCACCCTCCGCGGCGGCCTTGGAGCCGGCGGCAGCACTTCGGTCCTCGAGCGCCAGAACGAGGTCCGCAGCCTCCAGGCGGAAGTGGAGAAACTCACGTCGGAAGACGAAGCCGCCCGCGCCCGCGTGACCGAACTCGAAGTCCGCCTCGAGGAACTCCGCGAGGAGGTCGAGGTTTCCCGCGAGCGCCTCCAGCGCCAAAAAGTCGATCTTTCCACGCTCCAGGGCCAGCTCAGCCTCGCCACCCGCGAGGTCGAGAATTTCGACACCAAGATCGAAAACGTCCGCTGGGAACGCGGCGAACTGGAAAACCGCGAGCGCGCCGCCGCCGAAGGCCGCGAAAACCTCGAAGGCGAACTCGCCGCCACCCGCGAGCGGCTCGAAGCGCTCGAAACCGAGGGCCGCCGCCTCCAGTCGCAGGCCGACGACATCGTCCGCCGCGAGCAGGAGCTCAGCGAAGGCCTCAACGCCCTCCGCACCGAGATCGCCGTCGAGCGCCGCGCCAAGCAATCGGCCGAGGAGCAGCAAAAGCCGATGGAAGCCCGCCTTTCCGAGCTTCGCGAAATCGCCATCCGCCGCGAAACGGAAATTTCCTCCTTCGACCAGCGCATCGAGGCCGCCATCGCCGAAAACGCCGCGCTCGCCGAGGAATGCGAAACCCACCGCTGCGAGGTCGAGGACCTCGTGCTGGAAATCGAATCACGCGCCGCCGGCCGCTCCGCCTTGCTGGAAGCGATCGAAGTCGCCGAGTCCGCACTAGCCGAAGTCCGCCGCAGCCACGCTCGCGTGAACGAGCAAAAAGGCCGCGAGGAAGTCGCCGCCACCAAGCTCGACCTCCGCCTGGAAAGCCTCACCGCCACCATCCAGGAGCGCCACCAGATCGACCTCTCCACCTTCGAGCCCGACGCCCACGCGCTGCTCACCAGCATCGCCTCCCAAAAGGCCCTGCAAGCCCGCGGCGGCCGCCAGATCACCATCTCCGGCGACGAGTCCGAGGAGGAGGAAGCCCCCACCGTCGTCGTGGACGGCACCGCCGACGAAGAGATAGAAATCCCCGGCGAAATGACCGGCGAGCCGGATTGGCATTTCGTCGAAAACATCGTCAGTGACATCAAACGCCGCCTCGACGCGATGGGCCCGGTCAATCTCGACGCCATCGAAGAGTTCGAGGAACTCGAGGAACGCTTCAACTTCGTCCGCAGCCAGCACGACGACCTCGTCTCCTCCAAGGCCGAACTGCTCGAAGTCATCGAGCGCATCAACGAGGAAACCCAGCGCCGCTTCGCCGAAACATTCGCCCAGGTCCGCATCAATTTCCGAGACATGTTCAAGGAACTCTTCGGCGAAAAGGGCCAGGCCGACCTCACCTTGATAGATGAGTCCGACCCGCTCGAATCCGGCATCGAAGTCATCGCCAAACCACCCGGCAAAAAACTCCAGTCGATCACGCTGCTCTCCGGCGGCGAGCGCTCGATGACCGCCGTCGCCCTGCTGTTCTCGATCTACATGATCAAGCCCAGCCCCTTCTGCGTCCTCGACGAACTCGACGCCCCGCTCGACGAATCGAACATCAACCGCTTCGTCAAAGTCCTCGACCGCTTCATCGACCGCTCGCAGTTCATCATCGTCACCCACTCCAAGCGCACCATGGCCCGCGCCGACGTGATGTATGGCGTCACCATGGAGGAATTCGGCGTCTCCAAGCCGGTCGGCATGCGCCTCACCCACAGCGACGAATCCGGAGCCCCCGCCCCGAAAACCGAAGCCCGCACCGCCGCCCAAAAAGCCGCCCTCCGCCTCGACGCGTAGCAGCAAAGTAGCGGCGATCACCGGTCGCCCTTTTCAAGTAGCGGCGATCACCGCCACCGCAACGGCAGCGCCTGTTCCCAATCGCGCGTTCCCGCCGGGTCGGCCTGAAACACTCCCGCAAGCCACTCCATAACCCCCACACTTGATCGGGTCTGAAGGTGCGGGATGGAATTGGCGAAAGAATGCGAAAGTTCGCTCTCGCTGCGAGAGAACCTTTCGCCCCACTTCTTAATGATTCGTGATACCGAAAAGGCCGGGGCACTTTCTGTCAAGATTTGCAGCCTGACCCCATTTTCACCATTTTAATTCTGTGAAGCGACGGTCAGGGAAACCGTGGCCTGGCCTTGCATTGACGTCATTCCTCCCACTAGACTTCCGTCAGAAATCGAACCACGGGTGATAGGACTGCTCTCTCTTGCAGCACAGATCGTCAGAGAATTCGGAAACATTCCCGGACTGCCGCATGCGGAAATCGAGATTGTCGCACAGGAGGCACCTGCTCGGGCGGCCCGGTCATTCGATCCCGTCAAGGGCGATTTCGCCGCCTATGCCGCCACCGCCATGCGGAATGCCCTGCGGGACCTCCATGATCGTTAGGTGCGCCACCACCGGCATCACGATTACAACCTCGACGTCACCACGAACTCTCCCACTTCTCCCGAACGGCTGGTCCAGCGCCTGCCCGCAGGAGCTGCCTCCATCCCTGACGAGGCAGCCGCCCGGGAATCCATGCGTCGTCTGGAACAGGCCACGGTCACCCCGTCGCCCCGCCTGCGCCAAGTCGCCGAAGGCATCCCCGACCTTCGACCTTCAACCTTCGACTTTCGACTTTAAGACCTTCGACCTCCCGACTCTCCCAGTGTCCGCCACCGTCCACCTCCAAGTCCAACTCCCCAACGGCACCTCCCGCGCCTTCGAACTCACCGAGCACGACACCTTCCTGCTCGGACGGATGGCGGACTGCCACCTCTGCCTGCCGGATGCCGCCCAAGTCTCGCGCCAGCAATTCCTGCTCGAAGCCTGCCCGTCGCAAGCCTCCCTGCCGTCATCGCCAAACTCCTGCACCCGCACATCGTCCGCTTCCTCGACAGCGGCTCGGACGAGGGCACCTACTTCTTCGTCATGGAATACTGCGACGGCGGCTCGCTCGCGCCCATAAGGAGGGTGGACATTCCTGTCCGCCAAGCCAATGCGATGCGAAAAAACCGCGCAAGGCTCCCCACCTTTCGCCCCCCATGGGCAAGGCGGACAATAAGGTCCACCCTCCAACTCGGTCTCAGCGGCATGAGCCTCACCGGAAAATACGCCCTGCTCTTTCTCCCTCTTCATTTCAGCGTTTCAGCTTTCAGAATTTCAGCTTTTACCCCTCGTGCCCGTCTCCGACGTCTGGAGCTTCGCCGCCACCCACTACCACCACCTCACCGGGAAATTCCCCTGCCGCTTCGACCACAAACGCGACCCCATCGACATCATCCTCAACGAAAACCCGGTGCCGATCTGGGAGCGGGTGCCAGGGTTGGAGAAAAAAATCGCCACCACCATCAACAAAGCCCTCGCCCGAAATCCCAAAGACCGCTTCCCCGATGCTGGGAAACTACTCGCCGCCATCCGTTGAACCGGTCCCGAAAATGGCGAATTGCACAGCGCATCCCACAAGAATAGACTATCCCCAAGAAATTCTCTCATCAGATCTCTCATGCTCATCTACTTCGATACTTGCTGCTTGAATCGTCCATTCGACGATCAATCCCAGCCGCGCATCCAGCTTGAAACTGGAGCCGTGCTTGCCATCCTACAGCTAGTCGCAACGGGCGATCTGAAGATTGCCGACAGCAGCGTGCTTCAATTCGAGATCCATCAGATCACGGATCAGACTCGGCGAAACGGCGTCCTCCTCTTCCTCAGCTACGCCTCATCATTCCAGCAGCTTACGCCCACCATCGAGCAAAGGGGCATCCATCTGCACGCTGTCGGTTTCAAACGCCTCGATGCACTCCACCTCGCCGCCGCCGAATGCCAGAAAGCCGATGTCATGCTCACCACAGACGATCAACTCCTTCGCCTAGCAGCCCGTCACGCCAACAACTTGACCATCCCCGTAATCAGTCCCGTCCAATTCACCACCACCTGAAATCCCATGAGCACCACCACGAATTACACCAATCCCATCGACCTCTACCGCCAAGGAGTCGCCATCCTTGCCGATCACCTCGGCCCGGTGGACTCCATTCGCTTTCTGCGCCTTCTCGACAAGGGTTCCGGTGACTATACAGCCACCCGTCAAAGCCAGTCGGATGAAGGAACGGTGGAGGAACTCTGCGCCGAGATTCGCACCTTTGAAGCAACCCAGGCCAAACCGTGACCGGATGTCATGCATCCAAAACAAGGAGCCACGACACTCTCCGTCGCCATGCTCCGGACCACCCGCGACCTCGACTCCGCCACCGCCTGATCCGGAATCTAAATCCGCCATGAGCAAAGCCAGCAAAACACTCGCCGACATTCTCACGGGAAGATCCGACGCGAACATCGCCTTCGCCGACATTTGCCACCTCCTCGAGCGCGCGGGCTTCACCCGCAAACCCGGCAAAGGCAGCCACACCCTCTTCCACAAGGACGGAGTGGAGGAGATTAACAACTAGCAGCCCAATGGAAATAAGGCGAAATCCTATCAGGTCAAGCAGGTCCGAAACCTGCTACTCAATTATCAACCCGAAATCGACTGACATGCGCTACGAACTCATCATCTACTGGAGCAAGGAAGACAACGCCTTCCTCGTCGAGGTCCCCGAGCTCCCCGGCTGCATGGCGGACGGCACCTCCTACGAAGAAGCGCTTGCCAACGCCCAAATCGTCATCGCCGAGTGGATCGAAACCGCCCGCTCCCTCAACCGCCCCATCCCCGAGCCAAAAGGCAAACTCGCCTACGCATGAATCCCGCAGACCACCTGCGCACTCTGCGCGACGAAAAAGCCACTCTTGCCCTTAGCAAAACGAAAACGTAACATCCGCCCATGAGAAAGATCCACTACACACTCTATCGCGAGGATTCGGATTTTGTCGTACAATGCCTCGACTACGACATCTCCACCTTCGGCCGTACCGAGCAAGAGGCTCTCGCAAACCTCAAAGAGGCCGTCGTACTCTATCTGGAAGATGCTCCCGAGAACTCTCATGAGATATCAGAGGTAAAAGTCGGTGAACTCTCAATCGCCTGAGGCAAGCTGATGGCCAAGCGAATCTCATCCGACCAGTTCCTCAACATCATCAAAGCCCAAGGCTTCGTCTTAATCTCCCAAGCCGGCAGTCACGCTAAATTCCGCAACCTCGAAGGAAAAACCGTCATCGTCCCTATCGCTGAGTTCATGAACAACCGATATCCCTCCTTGGCAAAACCTCGGCGAACGCTAATTTCCTCCCATGAACACTGCCACCTTTGAAGAACGTTTGACCCGAATCGAGCACGAGTTCGACGAGTTGAAGCATGAAGTCCTCGGCCACAAGCCGCGTGCCAAGTCATGGCGTCA
>JBBSJY010000168.1:0-10247 GCA_038256845.1 Verrucomicrobiales bacterium
ATTTCACCCCTTTGGGCCTGAAGGATTGCATCGGCCTGCCACAAATCATAATGCGCGCGGGTGTAGTGCCGCGCGTCATGATTTGTGAATTGGCGAAGCCGCAAAGGCAGGGACCGATCTCCGAGCGGTCCGGCGCGTGGCGCGAGAATGAAAAAGCGAATGTGCGGCGCGCTGTCTCCATTCATTCGCGGATCATTCGCATCACACGCGCCGGACGCCCCGGAGGTGCGTCCCTGCCATCATCGCAGGGCGACGAATGAACGATCCCGTTTTTCACAAAACCACGCGCACGGCAGTATAGTATAGTGTCGCGTAGAATTCAAGTTGGCGGACGGCGGGGCGGAAGTGGGACCAGCCAACCGATCTTTCCGAGGTCTCCTGAAACCTGCCCATCCACGGCGTCATCCGACGATCAACCGGACGCAAAAAAGCCGCCCTCTGTCTCCAGAGGGCGGCTTCGATTCAACTCAGCCCATCCAAAGGGTTAGGGGACCGGCACGTAGCGGACACTCAAGCGTCCGAACATCACGGGGCCGGCCGGGAGCTGGCCACTGATCTCGGTGGTGCTGTTCACGGCGGGCGTCCAGGGGCTCCAGTCCATTAGGTCGGTGCTGGTCTGGAGTTCATATTGCACCGCCGGGTCCGCTACCGCCTGTGCCCCTTTCGGGAACGTGAGCGAACCGTCCGGTTGGAGCACCGGCGCCCGATCGAACGAGCGTGGGTCGAAGCCGAGCGCATACTCGACCAGCGCCACCAGACCGTCGCCGTCCTCGTCCTCCTCGAAGTTGGAGCCGGCAACTCCATTGTCGATCGCCCACTGGTCGAACGGACTCGGCGTGATGATCGCGGTTTGGATCCGGAGCATCGGCACCGCGCTCGAGAGCTGCGGGTTGTTCTTCACGCCGGGCAGGAACGGCTGCCAACCGTCCGACGTGTCCGGCTTGACGTTGACGCCGTAGTTGGATGCCCCGGCGCGCCAGTTGCGCACCACCGAGGTGATGTCGATGTAACTCGTCGAGTCCCAGCCCATGCCGCTGAAGCGCGCGCCTTCGGGCTGGATGTCGGCGCCGACGACCGGACCGAGATTGCCGAAGTAGGTCGTGACGTCCCAATCGCGGATCATCTGGTGGACCGTGTATTCGCCGCCGGTCTGGGCATTGGCGCTGCCGAAGTAAATCGGCGAGTTCGTCACCATCAGGAGCTCCGCCTTGACGATTTCTTCGCCGATCGGAATTGAACCGCCGTCTCCCGAACCGAAGGTCACCGGAAAGCGAAGCAGGCCTTCGGTGGTGCCGGTGTTGGGATCGTTCAGGTCGAAGAACAGCGTCTCGACAAGCGAGCCATCGACCGTGGCGCCATCCGGAAGCGCGCGGGTGTTGAGGACCGCCGATTGATCGACCTCGTAGAAGTATTCCTTCACAGTGAGCGGCGTGTAGGTGACCACGAGGCGCGGGCGGAGCACCGGATTCGGGTTGCCCACGGTATTGATCGACCAGCCGTCGGTCGTGCCGCCGGTGTAGATCGAGAACCCGAAGTTCGATTCGCCCTGCGCCCATGCCTGGACGATCGGGGTCACATCCGCCTCGTTGGCTTCACCTTGGTCGGCTCCGGAGAAACCGGATAGAGGCAACAAGGTCGATGCCCCACGCGCGCCTTCGAATCCTTCGAAGGCGGCCGAGTCATCAATGCCGAGACTCTCCCAGGTGGTGGTGTTCTCCCCGATCGGCGTGACGTAGTCCACCGGCACGACCAACCGGTCAACCAGAAACGGTCCCCCGGTCTGGGCGTTCCCCACGGTGGAAGTGGTGAGATAGAGTTTGGCATCGATGACCTCGGAGCCCGGCGGAATCTGTCCCGGTGCGTTGCCAAAGATGTTGTCGAATACGATCAGCGAGTTCTCGTCGGGGCTGGCGTTTCCGGGCCGGCCGTCGAGGAAGTAGTTCGAGACCGCGGAGCCGAGTTTCTCGAAATCCGTCCCGCGCTCGCTGACCAGCATGTCAAGCTGGCCGGTGTAACCGCCGGTGCCCTCCTGGAAGCTCACCGTGGTGGTCGGAACCTGTGGGTCGGCATTCAGAATGGTCGCTACGGCGGAGCTGAACACGCCGACCGAATATCCGGTGCCCGGGGTGATGCTCAAGATGAGGCTTTCCTCAAGTTCGAGCTCAATATCGCCGAG
Organism: Verrucomicrobiales bacterium; assembly: GCA_038256845.1. Taxonomy (GTDB): domain Bacteria; phylum Verrucomicrobiota; class Verrucomicrobiia; order Verrucomicrobiales; family Akkermansiaceae; genus Luteolibacter. Next base: position 2,177 of record JBBSJY010000168.1, read on the forward strand.
CGCGGCGACCGGCACCTCCACCTCGGATTCTCCGACGCCGAGAGTTACCGAACCCGGGAGCGCGTCATAATCGAGCCCCGCCGTGGCACTTCCACTGACCGAGTAATTCACCGTCAACGCCCCGTCGGTGCTGCCCGAGCGGCGGAAGGTGAACAGGATGTCATCGTCGCTGTTCTCGGTGGCCTGGTTGTCCGTGGGAAGCACAACGACCTCGTCGCCATTGAGCGTCACGGGATCCAGCGGCATGATCACGAACCGGAATCCGCCTTGTTGGAACTGCGAGTTTAGCCCCGGCAGATCCTGCGAGAAGACGACGAAGACATTTCCGACCGCCGAGTAGGATATGATGTTATCTCCCGCAAAGCCGTTGTTGTAATCGGCAGCAAGGAACATCACCGAGTTCGACGGATTGATGATCGTGCCGTCCCCGATCGTGAGTTCGTAACCCTGGGTGCCCAGGTTGACCGATCCACCCACGTTGGCGAGTTCGTCGTTTAGAGGGACCAATCCGCCGACGTTCGTCACCAGTCCGCTGTAAACCTGCCGCGCGGTGACGGGGACATAGACGAAACCAAAGGCCTCGTCCTCGATCGCCTGGCCGTTGTCGCGGCTGATGACCGACCACTTGTCCTCGGCCAGTCCGATGCTGGCGACGTTGTCCACGCCATCGCCGTATGAGAACGGGATGAGGTTGCCCGAGGCGGGCAGGCCGCTGATCTCGTAGGTGCCGACATCGGACTTCACGATGCCGACGCTGGAAGGGAGGTTGGCGCTGCTACCGATCACCGCGCCCGCGGCATCGAAATTGCCGCCGACCCAGCCATCGGCATACGGGAAGAAGCCGAGGGAGAAGCGTGAGGATTCCTCCGGGGTGCCAGGGTCGCTCTCGCCGGGCCCGCTGTTGTCCTCCGTGCTCAGGGCATAGCCGCCATCGCCATTGGCGTAGGGAGCCAGGTTGTTGTCGATCGCCCCTAGATTGCCGAGGGTCGAGAAGTTCGAAGCCATCAGCACACCCGTATCAAACATCACCGGGCTGCCATTGATGTGGATCGCCAGATCGCCCGTGTCGTCGCCCGTGTTGTCGAAAGCCAAAGGGGAAACCGTCGCACTCTCCACCACCCAATTGGCCGGATCGGCAGGGGCCTGGATGTCGGCATCGAGGTCGCCGCCGTCCACGACGCCCACGGAATAGCCCGGCAAGGTGGGGGAAGGCAGCGTCACATCCACCACGACTTCGACGGAGAGCGAATTCTCGCCGAGGTTGTCGGTGGCCAGTGCGGTGAGGCGGTGCAATCCGCCCAGTGGCGCGTTGGTGTAGTCGAACTCGAACGGGGCCGAAGCATCGATTCCCAGCGATACACCGTTGTCGAAGAACTCGACCTGGCTCACCGTGCCATCCGGATCGCTGGCCGTGGCCGTGATCGTGATCGTCTCGCCCGGGAGAAAGCGATCGCCATCGGACGGGCCGCTCAACTCCACCACCGGCTTCGCGTTGTTGGTAAAGGTCTGGCCGGCCGTCCAGATCGGGTCGTTGACGAGCGTGCCGACCACCGAACCGGTCGCGGTGCTGGTGATCGTTGTGCCACTGCCTTCCGTCATGGACCAGCGGCCGACGAGGTTTGCCTCCGCGGTCAGTTCGAAGTTGAGACGTGAGCTGATTTCACTTCCGCTCAGCGCGCGGTCCCAGATCCGGGCCTCATCGAGGAAGCCGTGGAAGTAGCCGCTCGGCGCGCCCACCGAGTTGAGGGCGGACCCGAGCGCGGCATGTTGGATGCTGTCGGCCCGCGGCAGCAGGCCGCCGGTGGCGAGCACCGTTTCCAAGTTGCCATTGAGATAGAGCCGCCACTCCGTCCCGTCGAAAGAAACGGCGGCGTGCTGCCACTCGTCCATCGCGACAGGCGTCGAGCCCGCAACCGGAGCGTTGGTGCCGAGGTTGATGTCTTCGAAATCCGCGACCAGAACCCCGGTCTCCTCGTCGATGCCGAGGAAGTAGTTGAGATCGACATTCGATTGATCCGACTCGCCCCGGCCCTTGGTGATGAGCGGAACCGCGGTCACTCCCCCAACTCCCGTGCCGGTGGCGATCCCCGCGCCGGAGCGATAGAACCAGGTTTCCAGAGTGAAGGTGGCGAGCTTCAGCGACGGCTCATCGCCAAAGCTGACGTAGTCGTCGATCCCATTGAAGAAAAGCCCGCCGGATCCGGCCGGTGGAATCACCGAGAAGTATCGTTGGCTGGCCGAAGTCCGGGCACCGTCGTCGTCCTCCGCGACCGCATCGACGGTCAGGTTGACCGGTGACGGATAGACTGGAGTTGTGTGTTCGTAGGGAGCCGAATTGTCCGTCGCGGCCAGCACGCCGTTGAGGTAGAATTCGACGGCCGCGATCGATCCGTTGGCATCCGCCGCCTCGGCCGTGACCGCGACGCTTCCGCCTTGGGTGAAGGTGGCTCCATCGGCCGGCGAAGTGATTGAGACGGTCGGTTGGGCGTTCGCGGGGTTGGTGGTGAGGAATACGAAGCTGAACATGTCCTCGTCGGCCACCGCTCCGTCCTCTAGCACGGGGGTCGCGGTGCCATTGATGATATCACGGCTTTCCACGACCCAGCCGGAAAGACCGGCGTCCCACTCGTAGGTCAGAATGTTATCCAGATTGTTCGCCCCGCCGGTGCAGGGCGAAACGATGAGCGTGCCGGTTTCACCGGTCTGCCCGGCAACCTGGACCAGCCATCGTCCCGGGGTGGTGAACTCCACCGCCGAACCGGCGCCGTTCGCGTTCACCGGCTGGCTGATTTCCACCAACGTCCCCTCGACGCCCGTCACCGTGGTTCCGGCGGCGATGCCGGCTCCGGTGACGCTCTGGCCCGCAGATATCCCGCTCGCGTCGGCCACGGTGAGGTGGCGGTCGTCGGTGGCCGAGGTGAAGGTCACGGCGACATCGGCGGCGGTCGCGAAGGCCGGTTCGCTGAGCGAGACCGTGGTGCCGGAGTTTGCAACCACCGTCGTTCCTTCCGTGATCCCGGCTCCGCTGACACTCATGCCAATCACGATGCCGGTCGCATCGGCGACCACGATGTCAGGCGAGGCATCCACCGTCTGGGCGGTCGTTTCCAAGGTCGTCGCGGCCGTGAAGTCGGCGGTCGTGGAGATCACGTTGGACTGATCGGGTCCGCTGGTTGCGCCTAGCAGCTTGGTCACGGTGAAGTTGCCACCGCCTATTTCCGTTGAACCATCGCTCTGGATCCGGCCCACGGCCGAAACCAGGTCGGGGCCCGCGGCGACGGTCGGCACGAAGACGAACGCGATCTGGTCCCGCTCGGTGCCGGTGCCGTTCGAGCCGTTGTCCTTGAGGGTCACCGTGAATGTCCCGTCCGGATTGTCCGAGGAGAGCGCGAAGTTGTCCTCGTTCCTGTGACCCGTGACCAGCAGCACGCCGTTGTCCGAGGTGCAGGCAACGCCGTAGGAGGTGAGGGTGGTCAGATTGATCGAGAAATTTCCGCCGCCGTTGTCGAAGAACTGGGCGCCGCTGCTGATCCCCGGCGAAACGAAAAGCGTGTCCTGGACACCGCCGTTGGTGCCGGAGGAGTTGAGCGTATGTCCGCCGATCCAGCCTTCGGCGAACGGGAAGTAGGCGGCTGCGACATCGATGTTGTATTCGAATCCGCCGGGAGAATGCGCGATCGGCAGAAAGAATTTCCCCGGGTTGCCGGAGGCGCCCAAGGCGCCGTGCGCGGTGGCGAAATTGATTCCCGGCGCTTCCCCGCCGGCCGAGTTGTCCTGACCGTTGGCACGGACGCTGGTGATCATCACGCCGTTGGTGACGTCGTCGGCGAGACCGAAGTCCATATCGATGTCGCCCCGGTTCGCACCGAAGAAATTGAAGTTGGCCGTGCTCCCGGGAGCCACGGTCACCGAAACGGACGGATCCGCAGAATCCAGGCCGTTGTTCGTGGTATTGAGCTGCACCACATCGAGGTTCCCGAACTCCACGGCATGAACACCGCAGGTCAGGTAAAGGGCCGCGGATGAGGCGGCGGCGAGTTGTTTTCTCATGTCGATCCGGACCCAACGACATGCCCGCCCCTCCCGCATAGACCGCTTGTGAAACGCTAATGTAACGTGACGATTCTCAGGTTTTCGTCACATACAACTGCAAGATGCATCCGTCCCGTCCTCAGGAACGACGGATTTCGGTTAGATCGGCGTTTCTGCAGCGTGTCGGGGGCTCACTGCGGATGGGCAATCAGCAATGCAGCCTTTACCGCCTTCCCAAGATCGCCGGCTTTCCCTTTTCCCCAGTAGTGGAAAAAGATGATCTGCGGTTTCTCGGCTGTCATATGGTTGTGGATCGCGACGATGTTGATGCCATTCGAACGCAGCGACTTGAGGGTCGGCTGGAGTTCGGCCGCGGTCACCGCGAAGTCACCGTCCACACTGGCCGCGTCATCCGAGCCAGCGAAAGCGGCCCAGCTCGCGACTCCCATGGCACCGCCGACCTTGCAACCGCAGTCCATCTCCACATCGCGGCCAACGCTGATCTTGAACATGCCATCCTTGGCGGTTCCCTTCATCCCCAGGATTTCCTCCAGCGGTTCCGGAGAAATCGAGTTTTCCGGAGGGATGACCGGGCCTCCGAATCCTTCAGTCGGCTTGGCATTGGCAGCCCGGATTTTTCCGACGGCATCGAATGCGGCTCGCACGCCGGTGGCGAGTTTTTCCTCTTCGCCCTCGCCCCCGATGTGCATGAAATACACTTTCGGATCATCGTAAAAGAAGTGGTTGTGGAGAGCGGTGATCGTCAGGCCGTTTTCCAGAGCGGCGCTCATCACCGGGTTCACCTCATCCTGGAAAAGCACCAGATCGCCCATCACCATCGTCTCGGCTTCTTTGCCTTTGGTAAATGCGGCCCACGAAGTCAGCCCGAGGAAGGGATCGAGCGTTCTGCCATCGACAGTGACCGCGACATCATTGCGCGGGGAGGTGACCTTGAAGACGCCCGCCTTTTCGTCGAGCGAACCTTTTAGGCCGGTGATTTCCTCGATGCGCACGATGTCGAGCGCAAGAACAGCCTGTGGCAGGCAGACGGATAGCAGGAATAGGGCGAGTGGTTTTTTCATAGTCCTTTCACACTGACATTCGTCCGCCCGGTTTCAATTCTTTTCTTGTAATGCATCAAACACGACTGCAATACCTGTTTCAATGCTCGATGATTCATGGCTCCTGTTGCTCTATAATCTGCCATCCGGTAGGAGCAGCGCACGGGTCGGCATCTGGAGGAAACTGAAAAAGTCCGGTGCCTTGCAGGTCAATACATCCGCCCATTTGCTGCCGAACCGGCCGGACCTGCTCGAAAAATTCCAGTGGCTGGCTCAGGAAATCCGCCATGCCGGTGGGGACGCGACGCTTGCTTTCGTCAGTGAGGTGGACGGAGTCGGCAACGCCGGACTCATCAGGCGCTTTGACGAAGCTCAGGCCGCGGAATACGCCGGGATCGCCACGGATACCCGAGCGCTGATCGACCGCCGGAACGAGGTGCCGGACGAAATGATTCAAGTGGAGGTCGGGAAACTGCGTGCCCGCTTTGGGGAAATTGCCAAGAACGACTTCTTTGGCTGCACCGCCGCTGCGACCACCGCGTCATTGATTGACCAAGCTGCCAATCCCACGGCTTCCCGGGAGGCTCCTTCCGTTCTCTCACCGGATCATTTCACGGGAAAAACCTGGCTCACCCGGCCGCGTCCGGCGATTGATCGGATCGGTTCGGCATGGCTCATCTTGCGCCACATCGACGCCGGGGCGCGTTTCATTTTCGCCAGCGATCCCGCGGATCATCCCGATGCGCTGCCGTTCGACATGACCGGCGTCGAGTTCGGCCACCGGGCGGATGACTGCACCTTCGAAACCCTGCTGAAGCGCTTCGGTCTGAATGACGCGTCCCTCGCCAAACTCGGTGAAATGATCCACGACGCGGATCTGGATGACGGCAAGTTCCAAACTGTCGAAGCCTTCGGTCTGGACCGCGTTTTCAAGGGCTGGGCCACCTCCGGGATACACGACGATGAGATCCTCGCCCGCGGACTCCTATGCTTCGATGGTCTGCACCAATCCCTAATAAACGTTTCATGAACGACGCCCCACCTCCCATGCCGGGCTTTTCCGATGCCCTGCGATTCTGGATCAAACTCGGCTGGATCAGCTTCGGCGGACCCGCCGGGCAAATCTCGATCATGCATAAGGAACTTGTCGAGAAACGCCGGTGGCTGAGTGAAGAGCATTTCCTCCACGCGCTGAACTTCTGCATGCTCCTGCCCGGCCCGGAGGCGCAGCAGCTCGCGACCTATCTCGGCTGGCGGATGCACGGCGCACGCGGCGGGGTCGCTGCGGGAGCATTGTTCGTCCTGCCATCGGTGCTGATCCTCTTCGGCCTGAGCTGGCTCTACATGGCGGGCGGCGACATCGACTGGATCGCCGGCATCTTCTACGGACTGATGCCCGCCGTCATTGCGATCGTGGCCTCCGCAGTGAAACGGATCGGTTCCAAGGCGCTGAAGTCGCCGAGTCTGTGGGTGCTGGCCGGTCTGGCCTTCGTCGCGATCTTCGCGCTCAAGATTTCCTTCGTCATCATCATCCTGTCCGCCGCGCTGATCGGCTGGGTGGGCGGCAAAAAATTCCCCAAGCAATTTCCCGCCGGGAAAGGACACGGCAAGGCGGGCAGCGAAGAACTGCCGAGCGTGCAACTGCCACCGATCCCACCGGGCAGCTTGCCCCGCACGCTCATCGTTTCCACCCTCTGCCTCACCCTGTGGTGGCTGCCGGTGCTGGCTGCGGGGCTGATTTTCGGCTGGCGGGGCATTCATTTCCAAGAGGGATTGTTCTTCAGCAAGGCCGCGCTCGTCACGATCGGCGGAGCCTACGCCGTGCTGCCCTACGTCTCACAAATGGCGGTCGAGCATTACGGCTGGCTCGGACAACGCCAGATGATGGCCGGCCTGGGCCTGGCGGAAACCACCCCCGGCCCGCTCATCATGGTCCTGCAATTCGTCGGCTTCGTCGCTGCGTGGCAAAACTCGGGATCCCTGTCACCGCTGGTGGCGGGCGCGCTCGGGGCGGCCATCACCACCTGGGTCACGTTTCTTCCTTGTTTCCTTTTCGTCTTCCTCGGCGCACCGCATGTGGAAGGACTCCGCGAGCGTCCCGCGCTCGCCTCCACCCTCACCGCCATCACCGCTGCGGTGGTCGGCGTCATCCTCAATCTTTCGATCTGGTTCGCCTGGCACGCGCTGCGTCCGGACAGCGGCGGAATCGACTGGCTCGTCGCCGTGCTGGCCCTCGCCGCCTGGGTGGCGATGGAGCGTTTCAAAATCGGAGTCATCCCCGTGCTCGGTGCCTGCGCCCTGGCGGGCTTGATCCGTTTTACGGTCTTCTAACATTCGATTATGTTCAGCATCCAAAGTCCCAGCGCCAACCGCAGCTTCCCATTCACGGATGCACTCCAGCCAGCCCTGCTGCGAGGGGGGCAAGCTGAGGTTTCATCAGACCGATAGATGCCAATGTCGCCGGGCGCGCAGCAGGCTGCATGGCCCCAAAGCGGCAGCAGGCTTCCGCAGTCCAAGGAGGCAGCTCCTCATTCCCCAAGGTAGCGCCCTGCCCACCACTTTCGGTTGCACCCCAAGGTCACAACGCGGAGCTGGTGCGGAAAGGCACCCCGGAGGTCTCAGAACCTCCGGGGTGCCTTGATTCAGATTGTTGCTGTCGGAGCGCAGTCCGGCGGCCTGATACCAATCACATCTTCGGAGCAACAGAACCGACGGCTTTGGTGCCGTCGGGCTTTTCTACTTCCACCCACCACTTGGCATCGGCAGGAACCGGTGTTGGGGCGATGGCGTGGATGTCGTAGTCGTTGTGCGATGGGGCGTATTCGCCTTTGCCGACCGCGGACATGGTGCGATCTTCGGTGCCGATCCAGGCGCGGACGACCGTGGAGCCATCGTCCTTGTAGGGGAGTTTGATGACGAGGTGGCCTTCCTTGCCTGCCTCGATCATGCCGTGGCCTTGGGCGGCTTCGATTTCCATG
>JBBSJY010000169.1:0-10102 GCA_038256845.1 Verrucomicrobiales bacterium
CGCCGTCCAGGCCCAGCTCCAATCCCGTGCCAGCCGCACCACCAAGGGCGGCAAACCCTACCACGAGCTCACGTTCGCCGATTCGACCGGCAACATCTCCCTCAAGATCTGGTCGGACTCCCCGCTCTTTGCCGCCGCGAACGATCTGGCGGATTCCTCCATCGTCCGGCTCGAAGCGGAGTGGACGCAGAACCAATACGGCGTCAACCCGAACCACCTTGCCTGGCACGCGCTCGACGACGATGCCATCGCCGGGTTCCTCGCCGGCGATCCTGAAACCCGCGCGAAACAATCCCGCGACATCGCCGACATCGCCGGCTTCGTCAGCGGCATCGCCGATCCCCGCCTGCGCGGCCTCTGCGAGATTTTCCTCGACCAGCTCGGCGACCGCTTCCGCCGCACCGCGGCCGCCCGCAAGAACCACCACGCCCGCCGCGGAGGACTCGTCGAGCACGTCGCCCAGATGATGCGGAGCGCCGATGCCATCCAGACCGTTTACCCGGATCTCAACCGCGATCTCCTCCTTGCCGGCGTCCTTTTCCATGACTGCGGAAAGCTTTGGGAAAACAGCTATCCGGAGACCGGCTTCAGCCAGACCCACAGTCTACACGGCGAGATGTTAGGCCATATCCCGCTCGGCATCGAGCTGGTCAACAAGCTCTGGAGTGACCTCCTCGATTCCCCCGATGCGGAAAATTGGAAGGAGCTCAAGCCGCCCACCGAGGTGACCCGTCTCCATCTTCTCCACCTCATCGGCAGCCACCACGGCCAATACGATTTCGGCTCGCCCGTCCTCCCGCGCATCCCCGAGGCCTTCGCCCTCCACTACATCGACAATCTCGATGCGAAGCTCGAAATGGTCCGCGATGCCTACATCCAATCCACCGAGATCGCCCCCGGCATCCACGACCGCGTCTTCCCTCTTCCCACCAACCTCGTCCGGCCTCTCGCAGCGTTCACGCCGCCCTAGCGCGGCGGATCGGAAATCATCCATCCGAAATCCGTCACCCGCCTGCCGATGTCCCTTTGCGCGATCACGCAAAACATGCTACCTCCCACTCCATGACAAATTCCCGCTGGCTGATCACATTCGGAATCTTCCTCTTTCTCTGCGGCCTGGCAGGTTATCTTTCCAATCCGGCGGCGGCGAAAACGGCATTGATTTCCGGCTCCCTCTTCGGAGGCCTGTCCGTGCTCTGGGGTGTCCAGCTAGGCAAAGGCATCGCCTTCGCCAAATGGGCCGCCCTCGTGATGACCATCCTGCTCTGCGGCATCTTCGCCTGGCGCTCGACCGCGAGCTGGCAGGCCGTGGCCGATGGCGAACCGAAAACCTTCGCCGCCGTTCTCATTACCCTGATGCTTCTTGGCTCGCTGGCCACGGTGGTCAAACTGCTCCGGCGCTGAAATCCCGCCGGTCCCATGCTCATTCGGGCGAAACGCGGGCGCGGAGGAAGCCGCCGGGTCTTTCGCCGAGCCGCAGGGGCGAGGTGATGCGGACGCGTTCGCGGTTCCCGGGAAAATCGGGGTCGAGAATCAGCAGGGTGCCGGCCACCTCGTCCCACTCGGTGAGGTCCTCTGAGGTCTCGAGCCGCCAGGCGGCAAGCGCGAAACGGGAGCGCACGACCTCAAGGGCCAGCGCGTCACCACCAAGCCGCCGCGGCAAGAGGGTAAAGGCTGTGGAAACGGAGGGCACGCGTTCCGAGGGGAGGACGCCGAGGGCGTATTTATAGAAATTCGGGACGCCGTCGCCGGCGGGCTGGTCGTCGGGGCCGCGTTGGTCGGGCGGGGGTTGGTCGTCGGCAGGGAGCGCGGCGATCCATTCGTCGAAGGACAGGCCGCGGGTGGAGATGCGGCCCTTCGCAAGGTCGGCGGTATGCCATTTCAGGCCGAAGGGTAGCGTCGGCAGCATGACTTCGCTGAAAGCGCCTGCCTGCGCCGTGGCGGTGAAAATCTGGAAGTTCTCACCCCGCCGGTGGTGGTATCCAGGCAGGAATCCGACCTCGAGTATGCCGCCGGTGGTGAAGGTTCCGGTGACGTCGAGCCGGTCGTGCAGGCCGGGTCCGCCGCCGATCTTGATCACGGTGCGGGAGTTTTCGGAAAGCAGGACATCGGCCTCCATGGTGACTTGTGAGGTGGCGGAAGGGGAGCCGAGACGGAGCCCGGCCTGGAACTCGACGAGCGGCCGGTCGGAGCCGCCGCCGCTATCCTGGAGGTCGGTGGCGATCACCGCGTCGCGCTTGAAGGTGATGCCGGTTTCGGAATCGAGGGTGGATCCGGCAAGGGCATGGAAGGGCGCGTCGATGGTGGCGAGGGAGGCATGGAAGCTGCCGGAGCTTTCGATGGCGCCGGCGGAGCTGAGGGAGGCGCCGCGGAGGTCGAGCGTGCCGCCGGGGGCGATGATGACATTTTCCTCCACCGCGATGGCAAAGGACCCGGCAGCCCCGTTGCCGACGGCCAGCGATGGGCGGGCGTCGGCTTCCGGCCCGCCAAGATGGAGGCGCTTGAGATGGAGCGAACCGCCGGAGAGGGTGAGACCGCCTTCGCCCTTCAGTTCGTCGGCGTGAAGCTGCGGGGGAAACTGCGGGAGGAAGGGATTGGGGAAGACCGCCAGCGGGTGGCCCGGGCGCAGGTGGAGCGGGCCGTCCACACGGAGCGTCGAGCCGTCGGTGAGTTCCAGGGCCCTCAGGTCGTTCATGTCGAGGGGACCGCGCACTCGCAGTGAGCCGCGGATGCCGAGCTTGAAGAGGGCGTCGGCCGCGCCGTGGCGGGTGATGGCGCCGAAATCAAACTGCGGCCCGGGTTCCAGCGCGGATTGGGAGATCGTCGCGCCCGGGTAGAGATGGAGTGTGCCACCCACCGTCAGGTTCCCTCTCTCACTCGTCCTGAGCCGGGCGTTGCCAATCGCGACTCCGTCGGAGCCGCCGAAATGCGCGGACCCGGCGACCTCCATGGACCCGCCGAACCTGAGCTCGACGATTCCCAGATTGGTATAATTGGGGAATCCGCTGCCGGGGGGATTCACGGTGTGGGGGCGGATGCCCACTTCCAGCTCGGCGGTGGTGACCTTGCTCGATTCCACTGTCAGATGCGCCGTGGAAAGGCCGCCGCCGACCACGAGCAATCCGCTGTTCGTCCAGCTCGGCTCCTCTTCGAGCGCCGACAAGATCCATACGGTGGAATTCGTGTTCCCCTCCGATCCGATGCTAGCGGACTCCGTTTCGATGATGCCTTGGCTGAAGATGGCGGAGCTGCCTTCCACTCCGGCGCGCAGCCGGGAGGCGACCAGCTTGCCGCCACTTCTCACCGTTAGGCTTCCGTCGCTCCGGGTGCCGATGGACAGGCCCGCGCCCAACGTGCTGCCGGGACCGGCGCGGACGATTCCCCCGGATTGGATCTCCAGGTCGCCCGGCGCCTCCGCCCCCGCAGCGATCTGGATCGCCTTCAATTCGCCGTTGGCCACCCTCAGCCCTCCGCCCGAGAGGGTGACTGCCAGCGGGGTTCCGAAGAATCCGAACCCGGTGATCTCGTGGATGTGTCCGCCAAGGTCGAGGGTCGGCATGCCGCCGGTGACCGCCAGCCTGTCGCTCGTCCTCGGGCCCGGGTAGGAAACCACATACGCCGCGTCGAGGCCGAACGTGAGCTGCGCGGTGGACCCGGGGACGACACCGCCCGACCAATTCGCCGGTGTCGCAAAACTTCCTCCCGCCGGCGCGAGCCACTCCGCGGCGGAGCAATCGAGGGGCGGACCTGCGAGGATCAAGGCGGCAGCCGCGCCCAGGCACGGGTGGGAGGTCGGGAGCAATGTCACGGCAAAAGCACGCTTGCCCGGATTCTCCCATTCAGAAAAGCCAAAACTCCCCCGGAATGCCGATCTCCAAAGCGCCTTCCGATTGGATTTTCTACCGGATCGGTGTCGGATTCGTGGGCGAGGCGGAGGTCGCTTCGAACCAGGAGCGGATGACGAGGGCGGCGGTGTCGTTGCAGGCTTGGAGGCCGTAGGAATAGGGGCGGACGCCCGAAGTGTGGGGAAAGGCCATGTCGTGGATGCGAGGATTGGGCGCGCCTTCGGATCCGATGAGGCGGAAACGGGCGTCGATGTCGATGCCGCCGGTGTGATAGCAAGGTTGGCCGTCGTCCTGGAAGAGATGTTCCTCCTTACCCTCGGGCACGGCAGCGGCGGCCTCTCCGGGCTGGACGAAGCGGGCGCGGGCGCGGCGGACGGTTTCGGACGCGACGAGCGTGGGGAACGGGTAGTTTGCCAATTCCAGAGGTTTCTGGCCGCTGCAATCGATGAACATCCGGTAGTGGACCGTTTCCTTGCGATCCTCCTCGTGATCCACGGTGATGGTGGTCCCGCCGTCCGATCCGGCGCGGTCCTCCACGGTGACTTTTCCCTCGAATAGATCGAGTTTCCCCGCCTCGTGCAGGGCGAGGATGGAATCGGCGGAGACCAGAGGCATGGCGGCGACGACATTCAGAAGGAAGGGCAGGATCTCCCCGCGCAGCGTCAAATGGTCTTCGGCCGGGAGGAATTCGGCATGGAAGTTGAGGGTGTACATCAGGTCGTCGAAGGCTTCCTTCCAGTGCACGGGCCGGTGGTGGACGACCGACTCCCGGGCTTCCTTCATTTCCGCACGCATGCCTTTGAAAGCATCCTTGTAGTCGTGCTTGTCGCTCAACTTTTCGACGACGTCGGTGAAATGGAAACCGGGATCGGCGAGGTGTGCGACCATTCGGGGCATGTTGTCCTTTTCAAAGGCTTTGGACAGGACGGGGCGGCAAACTTTGTCAAAGTAGGTTTCAAGTCGCAGGAAGCCGCCGTCGTCGCGGAGACTCATCAAGCTTTCCCGGTCGACATGGCGGTAGATTTCCCGGAGGGGTTCCACTTGGTCGAACTGCAGGTGAGGCAACATGCCCTCTGCGGAATGCATGACAATCTTGAAACCCCCGGTGCCGGGATAGGGCTGATAGATGAGCCGCCCGGAATGTCTGGCAAATTCGCCATGGTGATGGGCGAGCGAGGAAACCACGTCGAAGGCGCTGAGCGACGCCCCGAGGGTGCCGATGGGGAAGTTGTGGAATCCGCCCTCGCGCGGCAGGAGTTTGTGAATCGGCCAGGGGGAGGCATAGAAGCCGGAGTCCGGGCGGTCCGGCTCGAACCAGCGGTGACCGGTGGCGATGACCACGCGGCCGAAACTGCGGGTGATGCCCTCCGCGGTGGTCAGGGTGACGCCATCGCCGGAATCGCAAAGATCGGCGACGGCGCAGCTCGCATGCTCGTGGATTTCGATGCCCGCCTGTGCAAGGTGTCCCAGCAGGGTCAGAAATTGGGCTTGGAGATAGCGCCCGAGAGCGAGCCGGCTGTAAACGGCGTCCTCGTTGATATCCTCGCAGACGATATCCATTTGGCGCAGGATTTCCCGGGGCTGGCCGCGAAGCCAATCGGCGAAGGAGACGGGAAGCTCCGGGATCTCCGCGGAGGAGATGTTAGAGAGATGATGGCGGTCGGAATTGGCGGGATTGTAAGGCATGCCCATGCCGACGAAGGGACTCTGCTCGTAGAAGGAAATTTCCCGGAACCGGCTGCCGGGTTCGCCGGCATTGTCGGCGAGGTGCTTGAGCAGATAGAGGGCGGACGGGCCGCTGCCGATGATCGCGAGGTGGTGGGGAGGGTGCATGCGCGGAGGCCGGTCCGGCCAGGAAAGCTATGGATGGAAGCCGGTGGGAAATCAAACGGGGAGCCGCCGCGAAAATCCGCCACGACCGCGCCGCGCGGCCCGGACATGATCCGCGTTTTCCAATCGCGCTTTGACCGGCGTGGAATCGGGAGCTTGTTTGGCGCCGATGGACGATGGCTCAGATGAATGGGATGCGCCCGAATGGGAGGGACGGCTGCGGAAGATCCATGTCTCGCCGGGCCACGATTATTGGGGGCGGCAGGGCGAGGGCCGGATGCAGCACGGGATCCGCGATGTGGAAGAGGTGGAGTGCGTGGCGGGAATGGGACTGCGGGGCGACCGGTATTTCGGATGCCGGCCGGACTACAAGGGCCAGGCAACGTTTTTCGATGGGGCGGTGGTGGAGGAGATCCGGCGGATGTTCAAACTGCCCAAGCTGCCGTCCTCGGTTTTCCGGCGGAATCTGATCGTCGAGGGGGTCCGGCTGGGGGAATGGGTGGGGAAGCGGTTCCGGCTCCAGGGCGTGGTTTTCGAAGGAAGCCAGGAATGCAAACCGTGCCACTGGATGGACCGGGTGGTGGCGCCCGGAACCGAGGATTTCCTCAAACACGATTTCCGCGGCGGCCTGCGGGCGAAGATCGTGACGAGCGGGACGCTGCGGACGGACAGGTGAGGCCGGATGCTGAGATTCCGCGGTGTTTGATCCGGCGGATGAGGACCCGGGTGTCCCGTGTCTTTCCCCATTGCCTCGAAATGCGGTCGATCCGCAGCACGGACCTCGAGGGAAAACCGGAGCACGACGTCCTCATCACGCATTTGACCGACTTGGATTTCTTCGCCACCGGTGGATCACGCGGAAAAAACGCCTGCGACGACCAAGCCGCCGACCAGCGTTCCAATCGCGATCCGGTACCAGCCGAAGAGCGAGAGCCCGTGGCTTTGCAGGTAGGTGACCAGCCATTTCACCGCCAGTGCCGCGGAAACGGCGGCGGCAACAATGCCGATGACGAGCGGGACCAGGCCGTAAGCATCCCACATCAGCCGGGTGCCCCCGAGCCAGACGTCGTACTCCGCCCCGAGCCCTTCGACTTTCCATACCGCCTTTTTCGCGGTCGCGGCGGTGAGCGTGAGCACGCCTAACAGAAATGAATACTCCACCGCCGCCTTCACCGACAGTCCGACCAGCACGCCCCCGACGATCGTCATCAGGCTGCGGCTGGTGCCCGGCCACATCGCGACGCATTGCAGCAGGCCGATGATGAGCGCCAGTTTCCAAGTGAGTTCGAGCAGATCCTTGCCGGGCCCTTGCCGACGGTTCCGCCGCCACCAGGCGGTTGCCAGAATCAGCACGCCGCCCACGATCCAGGCGAAGATGATCGGCCACATCGAAAACAGCTTCGCTTCGATCCAGTCGTTGAAGAGCAGGCCGAGCACCGCGGCGGGAAAGAAGCCGGCGAGAATGGCGATCGCGAGTTTCAACCCTTCCGGATCCTGCCCGAGAACGCCGCGGATCATCTGCAGGACCCGTTTGTAATACAGCCCGAGCACCGCCAGGATCGCACCGCCCTGGATGCAGATGGCGAAACAATCCGCCGCCGCCTTGTCGAGAGGTGTCTGCGTGCCGATGCCCATCAGACGTTGGGCGACCACCAGGTGACCGGTCGAACTGATGGGAAGGTATTCCGTGATTCCTTCGATCACGCCGAGGACGAGTGCTTGCCAAGCTTCCATGAACGGGGCGCACCTTGTTGGGAGGATTCCGATGCCGCAAGGCATTTGCGATTGATTCGCCACCCTGCGAGGGGACACTCCCGCCTATCGCCGGTTCATGAAAAAAAGTTATCTCAGGCTGGTCCGCCGCACTTTCCGCACGCTGCGTCACCGCCGTCTCCGCCATCGCCCGTGGTGGCGGACGCTCACTCGGCCGATTTTCCATCGCAGCCTCTGGAAGCCGTGCCGGGATACGGTGGCCAACGGCCTGGCGATCGGATTGTTTTTCTCGATGATGCTGATCATCCCGCTGCAGATGATCTGGGCCGCGGTGGTGGCTATGCGCTTCCGGGCGAACGTGCCGTTCGCGATGGTCGCCTGCTGGATCAGCAACGCGCTGACGAGCGTGCCCATCGCGCTCGCGCAGTACCGTCTGGGCGAATGGATCCGCCATAACATCGCGCTCCCGATCCCCCATCAGATCGCCGAGGCGGAACTGAAAATCCCCGGCCTCGGCACTCTCAACGCCTCAAGTTTCGCGCTTGGGATGGTCATTTCCGGAGTGGTGCTCGCGCTTTGCGCATACCCCTTGGTCCACTTGTTCTCCGCGATCCTGCCGCATCATCTGCCGGTCCGGCGGGCTCTCAGCGGCGGACGTCCGGCTCGTCTGGGCGAAAGCGACGTGAGGTGACATCGCCACCTCCCGCCGGCGCCCCAAGGCGTTCGGGCACTTCCACCTCCGGAAACCGGAAACTCCGCGGCCCGTCCGATCCCGCCCGCCGCAGCATCCAGGCCATGCCCAGCGCCGCCAGTGCCAGGGTGGCGAGCGTGCCGGCCGTGATCAGCCCGATCCGGAGCGATCTTCCCGGGGAGCTGGGAGCCTCGCGCCGGGCGAAGTAGCCGTCGAACTCGCTGACCAAGGCCGCCGCCAGCGTTTCCACGTAAGCCGCAGCCGGAAGATCGGAATCTGTCGCCGCCCTAACCTTCGCGATCACCTCCATCATTTCGTACGAGGGCACCCGCCCGTCGGAGCCGAGATCCGCGCCGTCGTCCACGTCGCGTCCTACGCCCATCAAGCCGCTGTCCACCTCGTACACGACGACCAAGCCATTCCCTTGCGGCAGCCAGGCAAGCTGCAGCCGCGCCGCCAGTTCCGGCGGTGTCCCGCGGATCATCACCGGCTCCAGCACCAGATAGAGACGGAATCCATGATCCGCCTCCAATTTGGCAAACCCTGCGGAAATTCGCTGCAAGGCCTCGGTGTCCCGGGAAAACAGGCCTGCCCGGTCGCTCACGCCCAGCGGTGGGGGAGGTGGCACTCGTTCCTCCACCAGCCACGCCGGCAACTCCTGGGTCCGGGCCGCCCCCGCCAGCGCCAGCCAGCCGAGGAAAACCGCCATCACCCATCGCCTCGATCCCATCTCCCGAGCATCCACAGCAGAACCCGTCTGGCAAGACACGACACCGGGCGTCCGCACACTCTCTTTTTTGTTCGATCGAACATCTTTTCTTGCGCTCCCGTGACGTTTGCCCCACAAATCGCCTCACACCACCGAAATCATGGCCGC
Source organism: Verrucomicrobiales bacterium (assembly GCA_038256845.1). GTDB lineage: Bacteria > Verrucomicrobiota > Verrucomicrobiia > Verrucomicrobiales > Akkermansiaceae > Luteolibacter. The sequence continues at coordinate 8,957 of JBBSJY010000169.1, forward strand.
CAAACAAACTTCAGAAGAGTCCGCCGTCGAAAAGTTCAACGAAACCCGCAAGCGCAATCTCGACCTCGCCATTTCCGGCATCCAGAAGGAATTCGGTGAGGCGGCCATCATGCGCATGGGCGACGGCCACCGCGTCGACGTCGATGTCATCCCGACCGGCAATCTCCTCATCGATCGCGCTCTTGGGGTTGGCGGCTTCCCCCGCGGCCGGATCGTCGAGGTGTTCGGCCCGGAATCCTCCGGCAAGACCACCCTCACCCTGACCGTCATCGCGCAGGCGCAAAAGCGCGGCGGGCTCGCCGCTTTCATCGATGTCGAGCACGCGCTCGATCCCCAATATGCCAAAAAACTCGGCGTGAATCTGGACGATCTCCTCGTTTCCCAACCCTCCTCCGGCGAGGAGGCGCTCCAGATCTGCGAAGCGCTCGTCCGCTCGAATGCCATCGACGTCATCGTGCTGGATTCCGTCGCCGCGCTGGTCACCAAACAGGAACTCGACGGCGAGATCGGCGATTCGACCGTCGGGGCCCAGGCCCGCCTGATGAGCGCCGCGATGCGGAAACTCACCGCCCTCATCTCCAAGGCCCGCACCGTCTGCATTTTCACCAATCAGATCCGCGAGAAGATCGGCGTCATGTTCGGCAACCCGGAAACCACCCCCGGCGGCCGGGCGCTCAAGTTCTTCTCCTCCGTCCGCGTCGACATCCGGCGCATCGGCCAGATCAAGGCCACCGACGGCGTGGTCACCGGCAACCGCACCAAGGTGAAGATCGTCAAAAACAAGGTCGCGCCGCCGTTCACCGAAGCGGAATTCGACATCATGTATGCGGAGGGCATTTCCAATACCGGCTCGCTGCTCGATCTCGCGCTGGAAATGGAGATCGTCCAGAAACGCGGCTCGTGGTTTTCCTACAACGGCACCCAGCTCGCCCAAGGCCGCGACGCCGCCAAAGAGCTACTCAAGGGCAGCCAGGAACTCTACGACGAGATCGAAATCAAGGTGAAGGAAGGCCTCGAAGCGAAGCGGAAGAAGTAGCCGTCGGCTCCAATGGCAACGAAGCGCCAGCCGTTCTCTTCCGGCCGGCCGCTTCACCACGGTCTTCCGCACTTTCAATCACGATCCGATCGCCAGCGGGCTTCCTCTCA
>JBBSJY010000170.1:0-10071 GCA_038256845.1 Verrucomicrobiales bacterium
CTTCACGCTTGGCGCAGACGCCTGGCGCGAACGGTTCGCTGGCTCAGGGAAGTTTCACCTTGTGTTGGCAAGATTCGTGGATGCGTCTGTTTGTGGAGCTGAATACGGATTGATATCGTTCATGCAATTTATTATTTCCCAACCGCCGATGGACGGGATGGGTGCAGATGGAAATCCAGGAAGATTTATCTTCATCTTCATCTGCGTCCATCCTGTTGATCTGTGGTTTGTTCAGCCTGAATGCTCAAACTGAAGGTATTGGCCGGGATGCTGACACTCCTCCGGTTAAGAACAGGCTGGACGCCTGTGCCCCGTTCCGGGAGCTGGAGGTGCTGCGGGAAGGTGCTGGGCGTGAGAGTTGGCGGTTGGAAAGGGATGATGCGGGGCGGGAGACCAAGGGGGAGGGCGTTTCGGCGGTGTCGGCCGGTTTCCGGCGGGGCGCCGGAAACGACACGCGGGGGCGCGTGTGCTCCCTTGGGCGTTCCCTGCCAATGCGAGACCTGCTACCCCCGCGTCGGCTCTTCCTCCGGCAGCTCGATGCCCATCCGCTTCGCCCGCTCGTGCCAGAGGTTGCGCGCGTGAAGTTGAAGATCCGCGACCTTGTCCTTTTCGTCCATGATCTCGAATCCGAAGATCGTTTCGATGATATCTTCGAAGCTCACCAATCCCACCGTGGTGCCGAACTCATCGGCGACGATCATGATCTGGTGGCGCTCGCTGATGAAGCGTTGGAAGAGCACATCCACCTGGGTGGACTCCGGCGTCACGGCGATCGGCCGGGTGACGAGTTCCAGAGTGCCGGTGTCGTCATCGTCCTTGAGGTGTGCCAGCAGGGCTTCACCGCGGATGACGAAGCCCACCACATCGTCCCGGTTGTTCCTGTAAACCGGGATGCGGGTGAAGGGTTTGTCTTCGATCAATTCCACGAACTCGGTCAGCGGAGTGGATTGGGGCAATGCGAAAATCACCGGCCGGGGCGTCATGATGTCCCAGGTTTTCATCGAGTGGAGCTGGATCAGGTTGTGGACAAACTGGCTTTCCGTTGTGCCAAGGGAACCGGCTTCCTCGCCCAGCCGTGCCATCGCCAGCAATTCCTCGCGGTGGATCGACGGGTGCGGGGTTCCTTTCGGCGTGATCATCCGCGTGATCAGTTGGGAGCCCCACACCAGCGGCTTCAAGCCTGTTATCATGATCGGCAGGATGAGGGAGGCCGGCCCGGCCAGTTGCGGGGCGAATCTCGCTCCGATCGTTTTGGGGATGATCTCGGTGAAAATGAGGATCGCTAGTGTTAGAACACCCGCGAAAATCGCTTCCCCCACATTTCCATACAAGCGGGCGTATTCCGCGCCCGCTCCCGCCGCACCCATGGTGTGGGCGATGGTGTTCAGCGTCAGGATCGCGGACAGCGGCCGGTCGATATTCGACTTGAGGGCTTCCATCCGGACGGCCCATGCCTTGCCATTCTGTTTCGCGCTGCTGACCGCGGAAGGGGTGAGGGTCAATAAAGTTGCTTCGAGGATCGAGCACACGAAGGAAACGCCGAGCGCCAGCGCAATGTAGAAGATCAGAAGTGTCATGGATGCGTCCGGGAGGGGCGGCCGGGCAAGCTAGGTGCCTTCGTGAGGCACTTCAAGCATTGTCGTTGCGCAAAGACTGGGGGACTGGGGAGGTCCCCGAGGCCAATCGATCCTAGAACGACTGCCGGAGCCCTAGCGCGAGGCCGATTCCCGGAAGAGGCGCGACGTCCTTTCTGAAAGAAGTGGACGGCCGCGCCTCCTCATCCAGCAGATTGGTGCCCCGAAGGAAGAACGTCAGGTTCTTTCCCGGAACCGGCAGATCCCACGCGGCGTCGAGATTGACCAAGGTGTAGTCCTCCGCCTCAAGTTCCTGCCGCGGCGCGGGTTTCACCCGGTCCTGGGCGAAGGCGTGGCGAACCTCCAGGCCGACGGTGACGGGGCCTTTGCGCCATTCCAGCCGCCCGCCGATCCGGAGGGGCGGCATGCGCGGGATCGGCTCGCGGTCGTCGCGGTTGCGGCCATGCACGTAGTCGGTCATGAGGGTGAGGGTGAGCGGTTCGCGGATCCGCCACTCGATCTCGCCCTCGAAGCCCGTGAAGGCGGCGGAGCGCCCGATATATTGGGCGGCGCGGCCGAAACCACCCGTTAGGGCCGGATCCTCCTGGAGGAAGATATAGTGGTCGAAGTCGTAGTGGAAGCCGTTGAGCCGCAGCGTGACTGGACCTCTCGCCGCTTCCACCCCGAGATCGAAGCCACGGGATTTCTCCGCGTCCAAGGGCGTGCCATCGAGATCCCCGCCGACGACAAAACGGCCGATGCCGGCGTTGTTCCAGAAGGCGTAGCGCTCGATTGCCGTCGGCTGGCGGTCGGTGAGGGATACCGTTCCGGAAACGCCCAGCCGGTCCCAGTTTCCGATCCCCTCCCGCTGCCAGCCGATGCCGCCCGAGGTGCTGAAGGAATAGCCGCGTTCGCGCGGGCGGTAGCCGATGGAGGCGAGGCTGGCGTCGGTCACATCGACATGTTCGACGCGGTGGCCGAGCTGGAAGGTCCAGTCGCCGGTCTGGAATTTTTCCACCGCATGGAGGCCGAAATTCTCCATTTTCAGCAGTCCGGGGATGCGGAAGAGGTCCGGCGGCGGAACCACCGTGCGCACCGCAGCCAATCGTTCGGAAAGTCCGGTGATGCCGGCGATACCGGTCAGCCGGCCGTCGAAGGTTTGGTGATGGACGTCGATGCGGCCTTCGTACGCTTCTTTCATGAAGCGGCTGTCGGTGAAATCGCGGCCGAGGTCCTTTCCGCGGCCGGTAAAGTTTTCGGAATGCTGGTAGTCCGCCCAGGCCAGCCGCAGCTCCACTTTGGAGATGAACCGTCCCTCCATTTCCAAGCTGCCTTCCAGATCCACGCGGTCCTGCTGGAGATCCAGCGAGGAATCGCCGAAGAGATCGGTGGCATCGCCGGGAAAAATGTAGGGCACGCCGTATTCCGAATCGAAGCGGGAGTAGGAGACGCCGAGCAGAAGCGGGACCTCCTCGGGAAGCCACGAAAGGCCCGCGGACCACGTAACCGATTCGTGAGCGGAGTTGGGCAGGCGCCCGGACGGGTTCGGCACGGGAAACGAAGCGCCGAGCGACGGGTCGAAAACCATCGGGTTTTCAAGCGCCTCGTAGGCGGAGCTGCGGGCGCGGCCGGGGATCCGGATGTCGCCGGATTCGCGGGCGGACAAGGTGGCCTGCAGGACGATGGGCCCGCGTTCGACCGACAGGTGGCCGGCGGCGGCCGGAGAATCGCCGTTCGTTTCATACCGCGCCTCCCAGCCGCCGGAAAGCGGCCGGCCCGGGAGTTCCCGCGCGAGCACCCGGCTGCGGGCGTTCACCGCTCCGCCGATGGCCGCGTTGCCATAAAGCAGGGAGGCGGGGCCGCGGTGGATTTCCACACTCTCAAGGAGAAACGGCTCCAAGGCGACGCCGTGATCCGGGCTGATATCGGAGAGGTCGAAGGTGCCTAGACCGTCCCGCAGCGTCCGCACGCGGAATCCATCGAAGCCGCGGATGACCGGCCGGCTGGCTCCGGGGCCGAAGTAATTCGAGGAAACTCCAGGTTCCCACCCCAGCGTTTCGCCCAGCGAGGCGGCGGCATTCCGGCGCAGGGTTTCCGCCGGGATCACGCTCACCGGTTGCAGTGAGAAGGCAGCCAGCCCCGTTTCCGCAGGTGGGGCGGTGGCCTGGACCACCAGCGCGTCGAGCGCCCCTTCTACCTGCGGCGTCTCCGCCTCCACCGGTGCCACCGGGTCGAGGAAATCCTGCGCATCCGCGGTGGCGGAGATCAGCAGGATGAGGAAATGACGCGCTGTCATGCGGGTAAGTTTCTCCGCTTATCACTTGCAGGTGCAAGAAATATGCGTAAATAGCCCGCATGTTTCCCTGCCGCCCGCTACTGCCGCTCGCTCTCGGGGCGGCAATGACCGCCGCGGCTCCGGTGCAGACGTATGTGGCGGACGGCCATTACGAAATCCACATCGACTACACCCCCACGCCGGGCAATCCCGATGCGGGCTGGCTCTTTTCCGTCTCCTACGATGAGGACAACGACTTCAGCACCTCCGCAGGGGTGGTGCGGCTGAATCCGGCGGAGACGGTGCTCGTCGCAGGACCGGGAACCCAAAGCACGGTGCCGAATCCCGCCGGAGTCTTCTCACGATTCGGCCCGCCGGGAACCCCGCTGTGGATCCTCCCGCAGAACCAAATCCAGGGGGTGCTGTTTCTTGGGATCCGCACCACGATGTCGCCCGGCATTTTCCAAGCGCGGGTGGGAAACAACCACACGCCGAGCGGCCAGGGGAGCATCTCGCTGCGGCTCGTTTCGATTGAAGGCAGCGGGCCCGCCGCCGGTGGCGATTTCGCGACGTGGAAAGCGGAGAGCTTCGGCACCATCGTGTGGTCGTTCGATACCACCGACGGTATCGGCGCGGCGGACGAGGTCCCGACCATCCCGGTGTCGTCCCACACGCATTACAACTGGGGCTTCACCCGGCCGGGACTCTACCGCGTGACCTTCGAGGCCGTGGGGAAACTCAATTCGCCCAACACTTTCACCAAGGGGCGAGGAACCTTCCTTTTCGCGGTGCCACACGCGGGACCGTTCGCGTTTTCCGCCAACCCGGGCGCCATCGATCCGGGAAATTCCACGCAACTGCAATGGAACGTCCCGCCGGGAGCCGATGTCCGGATCGAGCCCGCCATCGGAGATGTAAGCCAGTCCACCAATCCCGCCACGGGTGTCGGCTCGCTGGCGGTAGATCCCGCGTCCACCACCACCTACACCCTCACCTACGATCCTCTGGAAGGACCGCCCGTGACGCTCCAGCCGGTGACGGTGACAGTGTCCGCGGCACCGCCGGCTGGCGGAACCTTCGCGGTCAGCTCGTTCCAGCGCATCGACGGAGGAGTCCGCCTGGAATGGCCGGCGCCGGCCAATGTCACGGACCCCGCGCTGCTCGCGGATGCGGTCCAGAGATCGGCGGACCTGCTGGATTGGCAGGAAATCACCGGCACTGGCCTCCTGATCGCCGACGGAGTCGTAACTTTCACCGACCCGCCACCACTGCCCGACGGCCCGCTCTTTTACCGGATCGCAAGAAATCCACCAACCCCATCAGCCACGCCATGAAACCAACGTCATTTCCACTGATCGTCCTCCCCGCCCTCCTCGCCGCCGCCATGCCCGCAGGAGCCGCCTTGATCTACAGCACCGGCCACGCCGATCTCGCCGTCGGCTATGAAGACGGTGCCTTCGATTTCCACTTCCATGCCGAAGGAGGCACCATCGACGGCGTGGACGTGGATGACCAGGAGTATGAGGCCGGGGAGATCATCACCTTGGTCTCCACGGCCGCGATGGTCACCTTGGCGTCCGATTTTCCGGCACTTGATGCGGGGCCGGGCCAGACGGTGTGGGTTCTGCCGGAAACGGAGAACTTCCAGTTGCCGTTTCTCGGTCTCGCCACCGACGAGCTCTCCGCCAGCCAGTGGGGGAACATCACCTTCACGGTGGGAGAGGTCAACTCGCCCAGCGGGACGGGCCATTTCGCGCTGTGGCAGACCGGCTCTTTCGGCGATATCATCCTACACATGTCGACCGCCGATGCGAGCGCCAACAACTTTTTCGAGACGCCAGCCGACACCCATTCCCATCACAACTACGGGTTTTCCGAACCGGGGAATTGGGAGATCGAGCTAACCGTTAGCGGCACTCACGTGACGGATGGGTTCAAGACCGCCTCGGAGACGTTCACCTTCCAAGTGGTGCCGGAGCCGTCCTCGGCGTTGCTCGCGGCAATGGGAGCGCTGATGTTCCTGCGCCGCCGCCGGTGATTTTCCCTCCCCGAAGGAAAAAGGGCTCCGCGGATGATCCGCGGAGCCCTTTTGTTTTTATCGATGGCGGTTGCTCAACGGCGGCGGCGGCTCAGGCCGAGCAGCGCGGCGGCTCCCAGCAACAGCGCCGAGGACGGTTCCGGGACCACTTGGAAGCGAAGCTCGAAGGTGCCGGAGTCGCCGAACAAGCCTTCTTCGTCAACCAGTTGGAATTGCGCCGTATAGAGTCCCAACTCGGCATTCGCCTCGGTCCAGAAAACCGGGGAAAAATCGGGGTTCTCGCCCAAGTGGTAGTCGTCGCCCGCTTCGAAAAGGCCGAGGCTAAGGCTGGTGGCATTGCCGATGTTGAGCCCTTCGCTCAACGAAACGAGCACCAGATGCGGGTCCGACCCGGCAAGCGAGCCCGCCCAGCGGCCGCCGGAGGAATTGAGGAGAAACTCCTCGCCGGTGCCCGCACCGAAGCCCATCAGGTCGTCCACACCCTTGATCGTGATCATGCTGAAATCGTTTCCCGGGTCCTGGATGGCGGTCAGTTTCCCGTCATAGATTCCGGTGCTCGCGCCCATCAGGAGCGGTGGGTTGCTACCCTCCGGCAGGTAGTTGCTCGGGCTGAGCTCGATGATCGGGGCGGCTCCGCTGCCTGGCTGGAAGCGGAAGATGCCTTTCGAGTGGTAGTGGTTGCTGGCGGGAGTGATCTCATTGTGATGGGCGTAGAGGAGCGTCATACGGCCCGCGTTCGGGTTCGGTTGCCCGGCGAATTCGCCCGCGGCGATCGTGGCGAGGCTGTCCGTGCCAACGTAGTAGTTGAACAAGGCGGCATCGGCGGGGGCCGCAAGGCCGGTCAGGGCTGCCACCAGAAGCGGCAGCGGCGTGAAGGTGAGTCTCTTGGTGATTTTCATGATGTGTTCGGATTCGCCCCCCGCTTGGGAGACGCGGGAGCCGTTTTTCATCGTTTTGTTACAAATGCAATAAAAATACATAAGCTCTTTCAGTGTGAAATCACCACGGATGCACGGAGCGCGGATTTCAGTCAACGGAGCGGGGACTTCAGTCCGCCTTTCCGGATGGGTGGGGTGGGCTCCGTTCCGCTGCGGCCCTGTCCCGCCCGGGCGGACTGAAGTCCGCGCTCCGATATCGCCGGGTGGTTGACCGGCGGAAGGTCTTCCGCCACTTTCCCAACATGCACCGGCGTCGGGAAGAGGAGTCGTTGGAGATGCACCGCCGGATCGCACGGCGGCTCCAAAGCGCGCCCGGCGAGGTGATCGGGAAAGCGCGGGAAAACCTGCGCCGGTGGCGTGAAACGCGGGGCGGGATCCTGCCGCCAGCGCTGGAAGAGTGGGAGCGGCTGCTGGACCGCCTGCCGCCGGACGAACTGAACGCCCTGCTGGTGGCGGAGGACGAGGAGGCGGTGCGTCTGCGCCAAAGCAGCCCGTTCGCCGGCGTCCTGCCACCGCAGGAAGTGTGGAGTATCAAGGGAGGGAGGCCGGATGCAGCGGCATGAACTCGAGCACCTCGTCCGCGCCGCGGGATCGATCACCGGCGCGGACGAAATCATCGTCGTCGGAAGCCAGGCGATTCTCGGCTCCTTTCCGGATGCGCCCGCCCTGCTGCTCCGCTCGGTCGAGGCCGACCTTTTCACTCTACGCGATCACAAGGACGCGGACCTGATCGACGGGTCGATCGGCGAGGGGTCGCCATTCCATCAAACCTTTGGCTACTATGCCCAGGGAGTTTGGGAAGACACCGCCGTGTTGCCTGAGGGATGGAAGGAACGGCTGGTGAAGATCTGCAACGAAAACACGCGGGGCGTGACCGCGTGGTGCCTGGATCTTCATGACCTCGCTGTGGCCAAACTTGTCGCAGGTCGGGAAAAGGATCTGGATTACCTGAGGGAAATGGCCCGGCACCGGATGCTGGACGAACCGACGGTTCTGGAGAGGCTGAAGCATCTGCCCGCAGGCGCTGGCGACGGCGCCGATCTGGAAGCGCGCTGGACGAGGGTGGCGGGGCGATGAAAATACCGGACCGAAGCCCGCGCTTGCCCGGATTTCCCCCCGATGGGGGACTCGGGCTGAAGAAACCTCGACAAATTTTCCTGAATCGACGAGCTCCATGCGGATACTGGGTGAATGGATCAGGATGCCACCGAGACCTATGTCAGGCTGCTGACGCGACATGAGCGGGATCGGCGGAAGGCGCGTGAGGAATGTCTCGGGAAACTCATCGACGCGGATCGCAACCTGGTCGCCGGCCGTTATACCTCAGGACAGACGGTGCGGGATCTGGCCGAGCGCGAGGGGCGGCCGGTGCAGAAGCTGCTAAGGACGGTGAACCCCGCCGCCGCCGGAGGAACCCGCGCCGCTAGCTGGCCGAACTCGAAAAATCAATATCCGACATCCCAGCCCTCCTTTCTCAAACGGCGCTCGATGCACTCCATCAATCCTGCGCGGATTTTTCCGGAGAAGAAGATGGTTTCCGGACTCGGGAAGAAGAAGCTCGCATCGGAAATCAAAGCTGCGGCCGCCGAGCTGGACGCGGAGGTGGAAAATGCCCTCGAAAAGCGCGGCCTGAAGCGCAATCCCGAGATCGACGACGCGACCTTTCTCCGCCGCGCATACCTCGAACTCGCAGGGCGCAATCCTTCCGTCTCCGAAGCCGAGCGTTTCCTAAAAGCCGACAGCCCGGACAAGCGGGCGATCCTTGTCGAGTTTCTCTCCGACTCCGACGCCTATGTCTCACGGCATTTCAACTACTGGGTGAAAGTCCTGCGCGGATCCACCAAGCAGGGCGGCAACGAGCAGGACGCGTGGTTCCATTACTTAAAAAAATCCATCGCGGAAAACACCCGCTACGACGAATGGACGCGTGAGATGATGACCGCCGAGGGGCGCATGTGGGACAATCCCGCGATCGGCTTCTACCAGCGCGATGCGAAAAACCGCCTCGCGGGATATGAGGCGATGACCAATGTTTTCCTCGGAACCGACATCGGCTGCGCCCAGTGCCACGACCACCCGACGGAACCGACCTCCGCGTCGCTCGCGGCACGCTGGCCGATGCGAAGACCGATATCGGTGAGTTGATGGCATGGCAGTTCAACGGCCCGCACCTCCACGATTTCATTGGTCGCGCGCCAACCGGCAAAGGCCGGGACGCCGGTGCACTTGAGCATCCGGGAGCGCCAGGCATCCAGGTCATCAATTACAAGGAGCGCGCTCCGCGAGAGGCTGGCGTGGCCGATGCGGGTCCCAAAGCCGGTGAGTTCCAGACCGGGGAAGGGCGGGGCTTGAAGGATCTGGATTGGGGATCGGTTTCGTTTCCAAAGGTGGTGAGCAAGGGCGGAGAGGCGGTGATCCAGGTCGTTCTCGGGGTTGAGACCACCGAGCGCTCGGGAATGAAGGTCCGCGTGGATCTTCACGGTTTCAAAGGTCGAGAGCGGATCGGCACCATCGCCCAAAGCCAACCCATCAACCTCACGGCGGGCGTCACGACTCCCTATAACGTGAGGATGAAGGTTCGGGAAATCGAAGGACTAACGCGTGTTTCCGCTGTGATATACATTTCTCCCGATGGACCTATGCAAAAAGGGTGATGGGCACGGACATCGGGATGGAGGTGGGGGATCCGCCTGCTGCGGCAACTACTGTGAAAGGAGCTGCGGAATGGAAAGAAGGCCCGGGCCGGATCACCGGGGAGTTTGATTGGGGACGGGTTTCCATGCCGGAAAAAACCAAGGCGGGCGAGGAGATGGAAATTCTCGTCGATATCAAACCCGGGATCATCCCCAACGCCCAAGTGCTTCAGGTGGACCTGCATTGGTGGCAGGGGGCGGAGAGAAAGGGGCCGCTCACCCGCGCGCGGCGCGTCCAGGTGACCAGCAATACCTCGGGGGTTCAGGTCGCCCGTGCGATGATCCCCGAAAAAGACGGGATGACCCGGATCGCGGCGATCATTTACGTGGCGCCGGATGCCAATTGGACCCAAAAAATATTCAGCGCGGAGCTGGGTGGAGTGACGGTAGATTGAGGATTTCTTTTACGTAGTTAGAATGATGCGACCTTTTTCCCACACCCGTGTCCGCCTTGCGGCATCCCTGATCCTGACCGCGTGCTTCCTTTCCCGCGCCGCTGCCCAGGATTTGATTGTCTATTCCGCCACTCCGGGAGGCATTGCGGCGGCGGTCA